>DATHBB010000073.1:0-9167 GCA_035296385.1 Pyrinomonadaceae bacterium
CTCTTCTGCCTTTCGCCGCATTAGGTTATAATGCGCGCGGGCGTGCGTGAGGAGTTTTTCATCTTTGCTACCCGACGCGCCACACCAACAAGTTTTCATAAAGCGACTTCCGCCAAACCGTTTTTATGTTTGAACGCTACACGGAGAAAGCGCGGCGCGTGATCTTCTTCGCCCGCTACGAAGCCTCGCAATTCGGCGCGCCAGCCATCGAGCCGGAACACCTCCTGCTCGGCTTGATGCGCGAAGACAAAACGCTCACGGCGCGTTTCCTCGCGCGCGCGCAAGCCTCGCTCGAAGCCATACGCAAAGAGATCGAAGGCCGCGCGCCGCTGCGGGAAAAAATCTCAACCAGCGTCGAACTCCCGCTCGCGCCCGAAACCAAGCGCGTGCTGGCCTACGCGCACGAGGAATCCGACCGCCTCCAACATCGCCACATCGGGACGGAGCACCTCCTGCTCGGCCTCCTGCGCGAAGAGCGTTCGATGGCCGCGGAGATTCTCTACGAGCGCGGCTTGCGTCTCGCCGCCGTGCGCGAGGAAGTGGCGCGCGCGACGGGCGCTGACCCGCGCGCCTCGCAGAAGAAGGACACGCCGCACCTCGCGGAGTTTTCGCGTGACCTGACCGAAGACGCCGCGAACGATAAACTCGATCCGCTCGTCGGGCGCGACAACGAGATCGACCGCGTCATACAGATTCTCTGCCGCCGCACGAAAAACAATCCCGTTTTGATCGGCGAGCCGGGCGTCGGTAAGACCGCCATCGTCGAAGGTCTGGCGCAACGCATCATGCGCGGCGATGTGCCTTCGTTCCTCGAAAACAAGCGCATCCTTTCGCTCGATTTGTCGCTCATCGTCGCGGGCACGAAGTATCGCGGGCAGTTTGAGGAACGCTTGAAACAGATCATGCGCGAACTCGTCGAGAACCCGCAGTACATCGTCTTCATAGACGAACTCCACACGCTCGTCGGCGCGGGGAGCGCGGAAGGCTCGCTCGACGCGGCGAACATTTTGAAGCCCGCTTTGTCGCGCGGCGAGATTCAGTGCATCGGCGCGACGACGCCCGCCGAGTTTCGCAAGTCCATCGAAAAAGATCGTTCGTTGGAGCGTCGCTTTCAGGCCGTCAAAGTTCCGCCGCCTTCCGAAGAGGAAGCCGTGCGCATACTCGACGGCGTGCGCGAGCGCTACGAGGCGTTTCATCAGGTGCGTTACACGGAGGAGGCCATTGAGGCCGCCGTCTATCAATCGAACCGCTACATCCCCGACCGCTTTTTGCCCGACAAGGCGATTGACGTGATCGACGAGGCGGGCGCGCGCGTGAAGTTGCGCGTCAGGCGCGAGCCTTTGCCGACCGACCACGCGCGCGGCCCTCTGACCGAGGAGCGCCTGCGTTCGTCCTACATCGTTGACAACCTGACGGGCGCGCGCATACACGAAGAGGACGACATACTCGTCTCCGTCGCCGTCACGAAAGACGACGTGGAGGATGTCATCGCGCGCTGGACGGGCATCCCCGTCAACTCCCTGAAAGAAGCCGAGACGCAAAAACTTTTGCGCACGGAGACCGAGTTGCACCTAAGAGTCGTCGGGCAGCGACCGGCCATCTCCGCGCTCGCGCGTTCCATCAGGCGTTCGCGCGCGGGACTCAAGAACCCGCAGCGTCCGGTCGGCTCGTTCCTCTTCTTAGGTCCGACGGGCGTGGGCAAAACGGAAGTGGCGCGTTCGCTCGCGGAGTTTCTGTTCGGCTCGGAGCGTTCGATGATTCGCTTCGACATGTCGGAGTTCATGGAGAAGCATTCGGTCTCGAAGTTGATCGGCTCGCCTCCCGGTTACGTCGGCCACGAAGAGGGCGGGCAGTTGACCGAACGCATACGCCGTTCGCCCTACAGCGTCCTGCTCTTCGACGAGATCGAGAAGGCGCACCCCGACATCTTCAACGTCCTCTTGCAGGTTTTCGAGGACGGCATCCTGACCGACGCGCTCGGCAACACCGTCGATTTCAAAAACGCGATCATTATCATGACCTCGAACATCGGCGCGCGCTTCATACAGAAACGCGGCGCGCTCGGTTTTCAGGCCACCGCCATTGATTCGCGCGATAAACTCGAAGACATGGTGATGTCAGCCGTCAAGCAGACTTTCAACCCCGAATTCATCAACCGCCTCGACGAGATCATCATCTTCGACGAGTTGCAGGATGAAGAGTTGCTGGAAATCGTCACGCTGCAAGTCGAGTTGATGAACCGCATGCTGCGTCGTCGCGGCCTCGAAGTGCGTCTGACGGACGAGGCCAAAGGCTGGATCGTCAAGAAAACCTGCGCCGACCGCACTTACGGAGCGCGCCCCTTGCGCCGCGCGCTCCAAAAATACGTGGAAGACCCGCTCTCCGAAGCGCTCATCCAGGGCGAACTCGGCACGGCTACGCTCATCGAAATCTATGAAGACGGCGGCGCGCTCGGCCATCGTCCGGTGAGCATAGAGGAAGTGGGCGACGAGCTTTTGATTCACTGAAGTTAAGGGGAAAAGGGGAAAGGTTAAAGGGAAAGGGGGAAAAGCAAGTTCCCTGTTTTGTGGACTTGCGCCCTTGCCCTTTGCCCTTTCCCCTTTTCCCCCTGTATAATGCGCGCCTTTGCTCGACCCGGCGGCTGGCAACTGGGGGCGGCGGATGCGAATCCAAGCCTCCGAAATATTCTTAAGTCGTACCCCGTTTCGTGTCTTGATACTGCTGCCGTCGGGGACGCGCGAAAAGGACTCGTTTTCCTACTTCCCAAAGTATTTTTCTGCTTTGAGGCAAAAAGCAATTATGCGAATTAACGCGCCCCTGCGGCGCTTTCTGCTGGCCGCTCTGATTATCGGCCAAACAGCGCTGTTCGTCTCCGCGCTTCCCACGGGCGCGAGCGCGCAGGAGCCGTCCGCGCCTGCTGCCGCGCCGTCGCAAAGACTCGTCGAAAATGTGGACATACAGGGCAATCGCCGCAACCGCGACGAAGATTTGCTCTATTACATCACGACCAGAACCGGTGACACCTTCAGCGAGGCGCAGGTGGCGCGCGACCTCAAAGCCTTAAACGATCTCAATTTCTTCAACAAAACCAAGTCGCGCGTCCTCACGCTCGAAGGGCCGCGCGGCGGCGTCGAAGTGATCTTTGAAGTCGAGGAGTTGCCCGTCATACGCGACTTGCAGTTCGAGGGCTTGTCGAGCGTCAGCGAGTCGGAAGTGCTCAAGGCGTTTCGCGAACGTCGCGTCGGCATCCAGAAAGAGAACCTGCTCGACCCCGTCAAACTCAACACCGCCACGCGCGTCATCAAGGAACTGCTCGCCGCCAAAGGCCACCCGAACTCGACCGTCGAAGTGGTGAACGAAGAAGTGTCGGCCACCTCGTCGGCAGTAACTTTCAAGGTCAAGGAAGGCGACCGCGTGCGCGTCGTTGAGATCGAGTTCGAGGGCAACAAGAACTTCAAAGAAGGCGAACTGCGCGGCGCGATGAAGTACGTCAAGGAGGCGGGCTTGATCACGCGCTTCAAAGGCGCGGACATCCTCGACCGCGAAAAGCTCGACGTTGACCTGCGCCTCATACGCAACTACATGGCGGGCAAAGGCTACTTGCAGGCGCGACCGGGCGAGCCGCGCGTCGAGGGCTTGGGGCGACGCCGCACGGGCTTCCCCATCCTGCCGCTCCCGCTCCTGTCCTCTACGGACGAAGCGCTGCGCATCACGATCCCCATCATCGAAGGCAAAATCTACCGCCTCGGCGAACTCAAGATCGAAGGCAACTCGATTTTCGATGAGAAGGTCATACGCGCCGTCATCGGCCTCAAACAGGGCGACGTGGCGAGCGGCGAGCGCATCTACAAAGGTCTCATCGAAGACCTCAAAAAACTCTACGGCAACAACGGCTTCATACAGTACACGGCTGAGCCTGAGCCGACCTACAAGGACAACCCCGCGAACCCTGCGGAAGGCATCGCCGACTACACGATCACGATTGACGAGGGCAAGCAGTTCACCCTGCGCCGCCTGGAATTCACGGGCAACACCTTTACGCGCGACAACGTCCTGCGCCGCGAGTTCGTCCTGAACGAGGGCGACATCTACAACCAGTCCTACGTGGAGTATTCCGTGCTGCGCCTGAACCAACTCGGCTTCTTCGATCCGGTTGACAAGGAGCGCGACGTGGACTTCCGCCAGAACGAGGAAGAGGGTCTGGTGGACGTGAACGTCAAAGTACAGGAGCGCGGGCGGCAGCAAATCTCTTTCAACGGCGGACTCTCCGGCATCGGCGGCTCGTTCTTCGGCCTCGACTATTCGACCAACAACCTGCTGGGGCGCGGCGAGAGTTTGTCGCTCAACTTCGCGGCGGGCAACCGCCAGCAGTCGTTCGTCTTCTCGTTCACCGAGCCGCAGATTCGCAACCGCCCGATCTCCGCAGGCTTCTCGCTCTTCGTCCAGTCGTTGAAGTTCTTCGGCGAGGGCACGTTCCTCTCGCAGAACGTGGACGCGCTGCAAGGCATCACCGGCTCGCAGTTGGACTTCCTCAACACGGGCGACGAAAATCTCTTTACGCAGCGCACCGTAGGCGCGAGCTTCTTCGCCACCGCGCCGCTCTCCGAGTTCTACAAGAAACGCCCCTTCACGCTCTCGACGCGCATCGGGCTCTCTTACTCCATCTCGCAGACGAGCGTGCGCGATCCGGAAGTCAACCTCGATCCGACCAACCAGCAGAACGCCATTCCGGTCATCTACCGGCAGCCGAACATCCTGACCAGCCGCCTGACGCCGAGCGTCGTCTACGATTCGCGCGACGTGCGCGGCGTGGACGCCATCAACGGCAAACAGATCGCGCTCCAACTCGCCTTCGCCGGACTCGGCGGCGACGTGCGCACTTACCAGCCGACCCTGACGTACCAGCAGTTCATCCCCGTCAGGAACAAGCGTTCGAACAACCCGCACGTCTTCGGCTTCCGGCTGCTCATGGGACACGTCGGCTCGTTCGCCACGAGCGCCAGAATCAGGGAGGCTCAGACCACCTCGCTCTCGTTCATTCAGGGCGTGCCCATCTACGAGCGTTTCTTCCTCGGCGACGAGTTCACGATTCGCGGCTACAACGTGCGCTCGATCAGCCCCATCGTGCCGATTGAGCAGTTCGTCAGTTCGCGCAACGTCGTGGTGGCCGCCAACGCGACGGACACGCCCGTCCCGATTGAGGGCTTGCAGCGCTTCGCCTCGCTCGGCGTTTTCACCGGAACCGGCGGCGCGAACAGCCTCTTCATCAACCGGGGCTTCCAGCCCATCGGCGCAGACACGCAGTTGCTCGGCAACTTCGAGTACCGCGTGCCGATCTTCGGCCCCATCAGCATAGCCGGTTTCGCCGACATCGGCTCGGCCTTCAACCTGCGGAAAGGAAGCGATCAGGTCTTTTCCTCTTCGTTCCAGCCCGACACCCCGTTCCTGAGCACGCTCGGCGTCATCCCATGTCCGGCCAGCCCTTTCGGCGTCGCGCCCGCGACTTTGACGACGCTCACCGCGTGCAGCAGCAGCGAGGGGCTGGCGCTCTCGAACGGCTTCAGTCTGGTGGCGAGAGACAACCGCCTCGTGACGCGCGAAGAGTTTATCAACGCCACCCGCAACGGCCCGCTCGACCCGCTCACCGGACTGCCCTTCGGCTTCCAGTCGGTGTTCCTGCGCGGCGAGGCGCAGACCAACACGGCGGTGCGCCTGTCGCAGTCGGTCTTCAGCAAGCTCGGCGACTTCCGTTCGAGCGTCGGGTTGGAGTTTCGCGTGCAGTTGCCGGTCGTCAACGTGCCGCTCAGGTTGATCGGCTTCTACAATCCGAACGCGCGGCGCGGCGTCAGCGACCGCGTCCCGCTCATTTTCAACGAGGACAAGATCGGCTATCGTTTCAGCATCGGGCGGACTTTTTAACCGTCTCTTGATAAACTACGGGTCAGGCGAACCAATCACACTCGATCAGCACCTAAACAGACGCCGCCCATTTCAAACTGTAAGGAGCAGTACAACAAAGACAATGAAACTATTTCGCTTTATCGCCGCCGCCCTCTTCGTCGCGGCCTCTCTCGTCACTTCGGCCAGCGCGCAGACCGCACCCCGCACGCAAACCGCCGCGCCCGCCGGGACAAGCGCCACCGCCGGTCGCATCGCCGTCATTGATTCCAGCGCGTTCAGCGATGAGAAGCAGGGCATCGCGCGCGTCGTCAACGCGATGAAAGCCGTTGACGCGCAGTTCCAGCCCGTGCGCACCGAAGTGCAGGGCATGCAGACGCGCTACGATGCGCTGGTCGCAGACATCCAGAAGACCAAGGACGTGGCCGACCCGAAGACCATCAACACCAAAGTTGACCAGGCCGACGCCCTGAAACGCGACATCACGCGCAAGACCGAGGACGCGCAGAACGCCATCCAGAAGCGCATGCAGGAGGCGCTCGGGCCGTTGCAGGAAGATGTCTACAACTCGCTGCAAGCCTTCGCGCAGCAGCGCGGCATCTCGATGATCATCGACGCCAGCCGCGTGCCGCTGATCTACGCCGCCGACAGTCTCGACATCACCAAAGAGTTCATCACCGAGTACAACCGCGCGAAGCCTGCGACCGCTTCAGCCGCTCCGGCGGGCGGCGCGGCTCGCCCGTAACTCGAAGAATAGCCCACAGCCGTCAGCCGTCAGCCGTCAGCATTTTTGGCTGATTGCGCTGACGGCTGACGGCTGACGGCTAATTATGGAAACTCTTCTCGACACGCGCGCCATACAGGAACTCCTGCCGCACCGCTACCCCTTCCTGCTCGTTGATCGCATCATCGAACTCGTCCCGAAAGAGCGCATCGTCGGCATCAAGCAAGTGACCATCGGCGAGCAGTTTTTTCAAGGCCATTTCCCGGGCGCGCCGGTCATGCCGGGCGTGCTCATCGTAGAGGCGCTGGCGCAGGTCGGCGCGATACTGGCCTTGCGCGAGATAGAGAACCGCGAGCAAAAACTCGTACTCTTCTCCGGCATCGAGCACGCGCGTTTCCGCCAGCCCGTCGTGCCCGGCGACACGCTCCGGCTCGAAGTCACGGCCTTACGCATCGGCTCGCGCATCCAGCGCATGCGCGGCGAGGCGAAGGTCGAAGGCAAGGTCGTGGCCGAAGCGGAGATCATGAGCGTCGTCGCCGAGCGTAGCGGCGTCCAATAAATCCGGAGGGGAAGGGGGAAAGGTTAAGGGGGAAAGGGAAGTAAGGTTTCTTTCCTTTTCCCCTTCCCCCTTCCCCTTTTCCCTTGCTCTTGTTACTTATGATTCATCCGACGGCCATCGTCAGCGACAAAGCGCAAATCGGCGCGGACTCCTTTATCGGGGCGTATTCTACAATCGGCGATGAAGTGGTTTTGGGCGCGGGCGTGCGCGTCGATTCGCATTGCGTGATTGACGGGCGCACGCGCGTCGGCGACGGAACGCACATCTACCCGTTCGTCTCCGTCGGCCTCGCGCCGCAGGACTTGAAGTACAGGGGCGAACCCGCCGAGACGATGATCGGCGCGCGCAACCAGATACGCGAATTCGTCACCATCCACCGCGGCACGGAAGGCGGCGGAATGCTCACGGCCATCGGCGACGACTGCCTCATCATGGCGCAGGCGCACGTCGCGCACGACTGTCTCATCGGCAACCGCGTCATCATGGCGAACGCGGCGACGCTCGCCGGTCACGTGCGCGTCGAAGACGGCGCGAACATCGGCGCGTATTCCGGCGTCCACCAATTTTGCCGCGTCGGGCGCGAAGCCTACGTCGGCGGCTACTCTGTCGTCGTCAAAGACGCGCTCCCCTTCGCCCTGACGGTGGGCAACCACGCGAAGTGCTACGGCCTGAACAAAGAAGGCATGCGGCGGCGCAACTACCCGCGCGAGGCCGTCCGTGCGCTCAACCACGCCTTTCACCTGCTGCTCGCCTCCAAGCTCAACACCACGCAGGCGCTCGAAGCCATCCGCGCCGAACTCAAAGACTCCGCCGAGACCGAAGAACTCGTGCGCTTCATCGAAACCTCGAAACGTGGGATAGTGAAGTGACGAGTGACAAGTGACGAGTGACAAGCTAAAGCAGCAATCTTATCTTTGAACTTGTCTTTCATCTCGTCGCTTGTCACTCATCACTTTTTAGCGACAGGATAGGAAAAGGGTTTGCTGTTTCAACTCATCACTCGTCACTTGTCACCCGTCACTGTTCTCTTATGCGTTACGGACTGATCGCAGGCAACGGCAAGTTTCCCTTCCTCGTCATCGAGGGCGCGCGGCGCGCGGGGGTGGAGTTGTCTGTAGCGGCGATCCGCGAAGAAACCGATCCGGCGATTGAGCGCGAGGCGGGCGTGCGCGTCGAGTGGATCGGTATCGGCCAACTGGGGCGCATGATCCGCTTCTTCAAACGCGAGGGCGTGCGGCGAGCGATCATGGCCGGGCAGGTCAAGCACGTGCAGATTTTCAGCGGGGCGCTGCCTGACGTGCGCATGCTCAAGATGCTCGTCGGCCTCCCGCGCCGTAACACGGACGCGCTCATCGGCGGGATCGCCGCCGAACTCCACAAGGAAGGCATCGAACTCATAGACTCGACCTACTTCCTCCAGGACCACCTCCCCGCCGCAGGGAAACTAACGAAACGCGACGCCGACGCGCGCGAACGCGGCGACATCGAATACGGCCTCGAAGTCGCGCGCGAGATCGCGCGCCTCGATCTCGGCCAAACCATCGTCGTGCGCGCGCGCGCCTGCGTCGCCGTCGAAGCGATGGAGGGCACGGACGCTTGCATCACACGCGCCGGACAACTCGCGCGCGGGCGTCTCACGGTCGTCAAAGTCGCCAAGCCGGATCAGGACATGCGCTTTGACGTGCCGGTCGTAGGTCTGCCCACCATCGAGACGATGGCGCAGGCGGGCGCGACGTGCCTCTGCATCACGGCGGGCAAGACGCTCATGTTCGACCGCGCGGAGATGCTCCAACTTGCCGACGCGCGACGCATCGCCGTCGTCGCCGTCCCGACGGTCTGAGCGACGGCGAGCGATTGCAAATGCACATTATAACGCCGAAGAAACAGTAGCTATGCCGCGCCCTGCGGCTTTTTATCGAGTTGTAACGGAGTTAGGCCGCACCTGTCGGCTTTCACGCTCTCAGACAAAGTTAGGCCGCACCCTGC
>DATHBB010000074.1:0-10047 GCA_035296385.1 Pyrinomonadaceae bacterium
GCCGTGCCCGACGCGCCGGAGGATTACGTCTTACAGACGACGCCCGACGCGGGCGAGGGCAACGTGACGGCGGCGGGGCAGGCGTCAGCGCAAGGAGTACAGGGGAGTTCAGGCAATGGTCACAACGGTCACCACTAAAGCGTCCGGCGGCGTCGCGACGGGAGGGAAGAGCATCGCTCTCGGCGGGACGGGCAAGCGCTCGACGGGCGGCAACGGCTCACGTGGCGGGCCGCAACCGCCGAACGGCGGCAGCGGCGACGGGCGTTTCCGCTCGTCGCGCGATGCCACGCCGCAGCAGTATCGCATCGGCATGTGGCTGGCGCTCTCGGCGATTCTGATGATGTTCGCCGCGCTGTCGAGCGCCTACGTGTTTCGTTCGACGCGGACGCAGCAGAGTTGGCAGCTTTTCGCCGTGCCGCAAATGCTCTGGTGGAGCACGGCGTTAATACTCGTGAGCAGCGCGACGTTTGAAGTCGCGCGGCGTGCTCTGGCGAGGGGCGAGCGCGCAGTTTACCGGCGCTGGTTGCTCGCGTCGCTTCTGCTCGGCTTCGGTTTTCTCGCGTCGCAACTTCTGGCGTGGCGCAGTCTCGTCGGGCAGGGAATCTATCTGGCGACGAACCCGCACAGTTCTTTCTTCTACCTGCTGACCGGACTCCACGCGATGCACCTCGTCGGCGGCATCGCGGGTCTGAGTTACCTCGCGCTTCGCGCGCGGCGCGACACGCAAGGCGCTGCTGCCACGGGCGACGCCGAAGGAAAGCAGCGCGCGAGCGCCGACGCCATCGGTCTCTACTGGCATTTCATGGACGGGCTGTGGGTTTATCTGTTCGCACTACTTTTCCTGTGGAGGTAAGTCGTTGAGCACACACGCGCAGACAGAGCATTTGATTGCGGACGACTGGAGCGGAGGGACTTTCCCTTATCACATCGGCCACAAGAAGCTCGGCATGTGGCTCTTCATCGTCTCGGACGCGCTAACCTTCTCCGCGCTCCTCATCGGCTACAGCTACGTGCGCGTCTCAAGCGACGAGTGGCCGACGCCCTTCGCCTTCTACCCGAGCATTATCTTCTCGACGGTGATGACACTCTGTTTGCTGGCGTCGAGCTTTACGATGGTGATGGCCGTCGCAGCCTCCGCGCGGCGCGACCGGAAAAAAGCGCGTCGCTGGATCGGCGCGACGATGCTCGGCGGGCTCACCTTCCTCGCCCTGCACATCTACGAGTGGCTTCACCTGATCAACGACTACGGCCTCAAGCCCTTCACGCTCCCCGCCGACTGGCTCGCGCGTTGGCCGCAGGCGTCGCCGCTCTTCGGCGCGACCTTCTTCGCCATCACCGGCCTACACATGTTCCACGTCCTAACCGGAGTTATTTATCTCGGATGGGTGGCCTTGCGCATACGCCGCCGCACGCACGAGGACGTTGAGATCAGCGGCCTCTACTGGCACTTCGTCGATCTCGTCTGGATGTTCGTCTTCCCGTTGATCTATTTGCTGTCGGTGGATTTTCACCCGCCCGCACACTAGCGGACACCAGATGACACGAGAGTCGCGCCGCGCGCAAATTTTGCAAAAGTGAGGTGGACCAAACTGGCATGAGCACACGTTTCAGAGCACTCGGCAACATCACGAAGAGGCAAGACCTGATCCTGAACGCCGTCTGCCTGCTCTTCGCGGCGGGATTTCTCGTCATGGCTTTCTCGAACGTGCGCCGCGCGGGCAATTTCTTCTCCATAGACAGCCTCTTCATCATGATGGTGAGCCTCATTCTCGCAGGCATCTTCGCCGCCATCCCGCTCTACTGGGCTTACGAGAACGGCATGTTGAGAGAGTTCTTCGCCGCCGAGGGCGACGCGGAGGAAGAGGCGCTGGCGGCTGCGCAGGCCGCTCCGGTTCACTTCGAAGGCACGACGAAACTTTTCCTTGCGATCCTCGGCTTCTTGCTCGTCTTAACGGTGATCGAAGTCGTGCTCGCTTACGTTCAAGTTCCGCTCGTTTTGATGTTGACCATTTTGATCGGCCTCTCGCTCATTAAAGCCGCGCTCATCCTCGCCTACTTCATGCACCTGCGCTACGAGCGCATGAGTCTGGTTTACACTCTGATCCCGATGCTCGTGATCTGCGTCTGCCTGCTCTTCATCTTTTTCCCCGACGGCTTCCGGCAGTTGGGCTTGCGCGTGTACAGATAAAGGCTTTGCCGATGCGAAGAGAGACGGCCTACAAACTTTTTCTTCCGCTCGCGCTCATCGTGGCGGCGCTCTGGACTTTCGCGCCCGACGCCGCCGCACAGTGCGCGATGTGCAAGGCGTCGGCCTCGAACCTCGACAGCATCTCGGCGCGGACTCTCAACATCTCGACGCTCATACTCTTGTGCCCGCCGGTCGCGATCTTTTGCGCGATCTTCCTCGTCGCCTACAAGCATCGCAATCCGCCCGGAGACGGCGAGTAATTCCGAGAGAGGCCAAAGCAGATGGCAAACGACAGCGAAGCCC
The DNA here is from genome assembly GCA_035296385.1 of Pyrinomonadaceae bacterium. Classification (GTDB taxonomy): domain Bacteria; phylum Acidobacteriota; class Blastocatellia; order Pyrinomonadales; family Pyrinomonadaceae; genus JAIVJZ01. Next base: position 2,492 of record DATHBB010000074.1, read on the forward strand.
TAGCCCTCAACAACGATCATCAGAGCATACGCGGGCGCGCCTGCCCGAAGTGTGGCGGGAAGGTCATCCCGTCCGACCGCGCCGTCTACGAGAGCAAAATTGATCCGTCATCGGTCTTTCCGCTCTGGCAGTGCGAACGCTGCGGCTACGAACAGATGAGCGAGAGGCCGCCCGCGCCGAAAAAGACAGCGCCCCACGCCGCAAAGAAGTCGGAAGAGTAACGAGTCTCATTCAAACTCGAAGGGCGCGAAGAGAGGACGCAAAGGACGTGAAGAAAACCTTTGTGTCCTCTTTAACTTTCCAACGCGCTCTCCGCCGTTCAATTCGGCCATCGTTCGTTCACAGGTCGGGCGGTGCTATAATCCGCGCATCTTTTGTCGTCCCGAACATTCATGGATTATTCAAAGCTGCCGCACCTGAACGCCCTGCTCAACGCGACGAGCGGGCTGCTCCTCGTCGCCGGATTTTATTTCATCACGCGCCGCCGCATCACCGCGCACCTGCGCTGCATGACTTCGGCGCTTGCCGTCTCCTGCATCTTTCTCGTCTCCTATCTCGTCTATCACTACAATCACGGCTCGACGCGCTTCACGGGTCAAGGCTTCGTCCGCCCCGTCTATTTCACGATCCTGCTGACGCACACGGTTCTCGCTGTCGTAATCGTCCCGCTCGTCTTCGTCACGCTCAGGCGCGCGTGGCGCGGCGACTTCGGGCGACACCGTCGCGTCGCGCGCTGGACGTTTCCGCTCTGGCTCTACGTTTCCGTCACGGGCGTCATCGTCTATCTCATGCTCTATCAACTTTATCCCTCGCGCTAAGGCGCGTGCGGCGTCGCGTTTGCGTTCAAAGAAGATGGCAACAGGGGATAATTCAAACAACAATCACGCGCGCCGCGCCGCCGCCGCTGCTGCTGCCGCTCCCCCCGCGCCGCAGGCCGCGCGCCGCCGCTCGCCCTGGCCCCTCGCAGTCGTCGCCGCGCTGTTCATCATCCTACCGTTCCTCTCCTGGTACGGGACGACCTTCTGGCGTTCGCTCGACGATGAGGAAATTGAAAAATATCTGAACGACCGCGACAAACCGCGCCACGTTCAACACGCGCTCGAACAGATTGACAAGCGGATCGTGTCGGGCGACGCGGGCGTTAAAAAATGGTATCCGCAAGTCATACGCGTGGCGGAAAATCCGATGCCCGATCTCCGCATGGCCGCCGCGTGGACGATGGGCGACGACAACAAATCCGTCGAGTTTCACGACGCGCTAAAGCGTCTCCTCGCGGACGAAGAACCTGCTGTGCGAAGGATGGCGGCGTTGTCTCTGTCGCGCTTCAACGACGAGAGCGGGCGCGCGGAACTGTTAGCAATGCTGCGCCCCTTCGCCGTCCGCGTGCCGTTCGCGGGAACTGTGAATACGGTGTTGCCGGTCGGGTCGCAGGTGTCGAGAGGGGCGATGGTGTCGCGCGTGAGGGATGAGAAGGGCGCGTTGCAGGAAGTTCGCGCGCCGGTCGCGGGGAAGATCGAACGCGTGACGGCGACGGACGGGAAATTGCTCGCGGCGGGCGCGGAGTTGGTCGTGCTCTCGCCCGACGGCAAAAACGTGTGGGAGGCTTTGCGCGCTTTGTACCTGGTCGGCGGGGCTGAAGAGTTGCAGGACGTGGAGCGTTATGCGCGTGGGGAAGTGGCGGGGATGTCGGAAGAGATCAAAAAGCAAGCGGCTCTGACGGCGGAAGCCATCAAGAGCCGCGTCGCGCGCAAGTGAAAAAAATTAACGTCCGGCGGGCGCGTCAGACAGCGTGAAGCCGTGCGCGGCCTCCCAGTCTTCGGTCGGAACCATCTCGATTGCGTCCCACGGGCAGCCGTCGAGAAACGCGCCCTCCGGCCCTTTGCTGATGCACTTCTGGCAGCCGATGCAGAGTTCCGGATCAACTTCGATGCGTCCGAAAGGCGGGTGGTCTTCGTCAGGAACCCAGAACATGCACGCCTCAATCGGGCAATACTCGATGCACGCGGGCGAACCCGCACAGCCCGTGCAGCAGTCTGTGGTGATGGCGAGGATGCGCGGCTTCTTTTTGCGCGTGGCTTTACCGTCGCCCACAGACATCGGCCAATGTTTTTCGATGATCTCAATCATTCGCGTGCGTTCTCCCGTGCGGCGTTCGTTGGAGGTCGGATGTGCTTCGAACACTTTAACACGACCGTGAGGGAGGCTCAATCCTCTTTTTCACACGCACGACAGCGAACTTGAATGTCGCAGCAATAAGAGATAAAACTACTGTCACACTTATTCAAAAGGAGACACAACACGCGATGAACACAGTCGCCGGAATTTTCCAGTCGCGCGCGGACGCCAAACGCGCCGTCGAAAACTTGCGCGGTCTCGGTCTGTCTGACGAAAACCTCAACTTGCTCTCGCCCGGCGACGCCGAGCGACAGTCGGAAACCGACGTGCCGACGAGCGACACGGAGCAGCCGGGCATGGGCAACGCCGTCGGCGGCGTGGTCGGCGGCGCGATGGGCGCGGCGGGCGGGATGACGCTCGGCGCGGCGGCGGCTAGCCTGCTCGTCCCCGGCGTCGGCCCCATCATGGCCGCAGGGTTGGTCGGCGCGGCCTTGTTCGGCGCGGGCGGCGCGGCGGCTGGAATGGCGGCGGGCGGCGCGCTCGAAGGACAGATCGCCGACGGCCTCCCGCACGACGAGCTTTTCGTTTACGAAGACGCGCTCAGGCAGGGTCGCACTGTCGTTATCGCGCAGTTGGAAGACGACGGGCAGGTCTATGCCGTCCAGAGCGCTTTGGACGAAGCGGGGGCGGAGAGCGTAGACGCGGCGCGCGAGAGTTGGTGGGTCGGCCTGCGCGATGCCGAAGAAGAGGACTACACGGGGCAGGGACGCGACTTCAACAGTGACGAACCCTTCTATCGTCGCGGCTTCGAGGCGGCACTGCACCCGCAACTGCGCGGCGCGTCGTTCGATGAATCTGGGGAGCGTCTGCGCGAAAGATACAGCGACGCCTACGAGCAAGACGCTTTCCGGCGCGGCTACGAGCGCGGCCAGAGTTATCACCAAAACTTGCGGGAGCGACACAAGAGTTGAAAGACACGCTGTTGAGCGTCGCCGTCTTCATCGCCATACTGCTCGTGAGCGCGCTCATCACAAATTGGTTCGCGCGCACGATGTACAATCGATGCCCGTCGTGCGCGACGCTCAACGCGAGGCGGCGCGCGCACTGTCGCTCGTGCGGCGACGCCTTGAAGTGAAAGTGACGCGCGACATGCTACTGAATTTGGAGTCGAACGAATGCAACGCCTGAGCGGCCACTACTTCTTCTGCGCCCTGCTGTTTCTCTTAATCACCGTGAACAAAGAATCAAACGCACAAAGCCAAACGCCGCCGGTGCCGCCCGACTGGCAGACCCACGCGGAACGAACCGATTATCGCGAGACGCCGCGCTACGACGAAACGCTCGAATACAGCCGCAAACTCGCCGCCGCCGCGCCGTCGCAAATACGGCTCACGGATTTCGGTCGAAGCGGCGAAGGCCGCGCGCTGCCGCTCCTCATCGCCGCGAAGGGCAAGACATTCACGCCCGCCGCGTCGCGCCGCGCAGGTAAGGTCGTCGTGTTCGTACAGGCCAACATCCACGCGGGCGAAACGGACGGCAAGGACGCGGGACTCGCTTTGCTTCGCGACATCCTGGTCTTGAAGACGCAGCCGCGCCTGCTCGAACACGTGACGCTCCTCTTCGTGCCCATCTACAACGTTGACGGGCACGAGCGGCGAAGTCCTTACAATCGCATCAACCAGAACGGGCCGGTAGAGATGGGCTGGCGCGCTAACGCCACCAACCAAAACCTCAACCGCGACTATATGAAGGCCGACACGCCGGAAACGCGCGCGTGGTTGCGCCTGTGGAACGAATGGAGTCCTGACCTCTTCATTGATTGCCACGTCACCGACGGCGCGGACTTTCGCTACAACGTGACGTATCAATTCGAGCAGCACGAAAACGTCCCGCAACCCTTGCGCGACTGGATGAAGGCGGCCTTCGACGGGCGCATCGTTCCGGCGACCGAAGCGCTCGGCAATTTGCTGACGACCTACATGGAGTTTCGAGACAACCGTGATCCCGTGGGGAAAGGCGTCGAAGGTTTCATCGGCACGCCGCGTTTCGCGACCGGCTACGTGCCCCTGCGCAATCGCCCAGCCCTCCTCATAGAGACGCACATGCTCAAAGACTACAAGACGCGTGTGCGTGCGACATATGACCTGCTGCGTGCCGCTCTGGAGGACGTGAACCGCGACCCCGCCGGCTGGCTGCGCGCCGCGAAAGAGACGGATGAAGCGGTCGCGGCGGAAGGGCGTAAATACGACCCGGCGCGCAAAGTCGCGCTGCGCGTCGGCTTTACGGACAAGTCGGTTCCGCGCGTGATCAAGGGCGTCGAGTTCCGTACGGAAAAGAGCGATGTGTCGGGGGCGCAGCGCGTCATCTACGGCACGAAGCCCTACGATTACACCGTGCCTTTCTACAACGACAGCCGCGCCCTCATCTCCGTCTCGACGCCGCTCTACTACATCATTCCGCCGCAGTGGACGGAGGTGATCGAACGCCTCGCCGCGCACGGCGTGCATATGCAACGCCTGGTTGAACCTCTGACGGTCGAAGTCGAGAGTTATCGTTTTACGGAAGTGAAGTGGGGGAGCGCATCTTTTGAAGGTCGCGTGTTAGTCACGCAGAAAAATCAGCCGTTGCGAGAACGTCGCACCTACGTGGCCGGCTCGGTCGTCGTGCCGATGGCACAGGCCGCCGGTCGTCTCGCCATAAATCTACTCGAACCGGACGCGCCGGATTCGTTCCTCTACTGGGGTTTCTTCAACACGATCTTCGAGCAGAAAGAGTACGGGGAAGCTTACGTGGTGGAAAAACTCGCGCGCGAGATGCTGTCGAAGGATGAGAAGTTGCGCAAGGAGTTTGAGGCGCGTGTGGCGAACGATCCGCAGTTTGCCGCGAGCGCGCGCCAACGCCTTAACTTCTTCTACGACCGCTCGCCTTACCGCGACCCGCTGATGAATGTCTATCCGGTCGGGCGCATCACGACGCCGCTCGAAGCGCGGCTGACGGATTTTCGTTAAAAGGTGCGGCGAATGTTAAAGAGTTTGCGTTAAGTCGTCGAGTTTGTGTTAAGACGTTGGGGCAAATGAAAAGGGATGCGGTTCAATTAAGACCGCATCCCTTTTCCCAAGTTTTATGATCCGCGTGTCGCGTCCGGCTTAAACCGTGCGGCGTCCGGTCAACAGGTTGACCACCAGCACGATGAGAGCCACGACGAGAAGCAAGTGGATGAGCGTGCCGCCGATGCCGCCGATCAGCCCGAGCAACCACAACACCAGAAGTACCACCAGAATAGTCCACAACATTTTCGCATTCTCCTTAGCAAAGGTTTTATGTCAAATCTCCCGGTTCTTGTGAACCCGCCTGCCCTCCCTAGTGCAACGGCCATGCCAACCTCCGGCGCGTTTCCCCGTCCCGAAGTTAAAGCCTTTTAATTGAGAAGTTTGACTGATTTTTCAAAGGGTAATTTACGCAAATATGGACGGGCGCGACGCCTCGCTTGTATGGAAATGCGCCGCCTGAGAACCTACCCCAGTGTTCTAATTTAGAGCGAAGCGTCGAAATAAAATTCTCAACCCCCGCGCTCGCGGCAACCTCGCGGGTTTTTTTCATCATCGGAGGTTTGAGGAAGCAAGAAGGACGGCTCGCGCTCTTTTCATATAGTTCTTAACTAACGCTCCGACACAAATAAGAAACATTCGGCTGGACTAAGTAGAACTGCCGGTGCTAAAGTAGTTTTTAGTTTGGCGGTCACTCCCGCCGCGTTCGCGTTGAGAAGTAGATAGGCTCCTACCGCAGATTCCGCGCGTCGGCATTCTCTGTCAGCTTCCTTCAGTTAATAATTTTCGATTCTTGAAATCTCAAGCGGCAGGCTCGTTCCCCATAAACTACGGCCTCGCCGCTCTCGGAGAAATTTTAATGCCATTTTCACGTCTGCTCCCCCGCACGCAAAAGACCAGCCTGCTCGTCGCCATCGGCGCGATCTCGACGCTGTTGGCCGTCGTCGTCTTCCAGCTTTTTTACTTCTCGCGCCAGCAGCCCGTCGTGCAGAACCTCAACTACACGGAGCTTCACGCGCTGACGAACGACCCCGCCGTCCGCTCGCTGACGGTCGAGGGCGAACTGCTGATTATGGAGAAACTTGACGGCACACGCGCGCAAGCCGTCGTCACGAACGCCGTGGCGCAGCAGGAAATCATCTCTGTTTTCGAGAAGAAGAAGCTGCCCATCGTCTTCGCCACGATGCAGCCGGGGCGGCTCGCCTCGACCATGAACTGGGTCATCACGTTTCTCACGCTCGGCGTTATCGGTTTCGTCGGCTGGCGTCTCTACGCGAGCATGAGCGGCGGGCACGGCGATTTTGAAATGAACGACGCGAGCGGCGCTCAGACCGCCACCTTCGCCGACGTGGCGGGCGTGGACGAAGCGAAAAACGAGTTGGCCGAAACAATCGAATTTTTGCGCGACCCTCTGCGCTTCGGTCGGCTCGGCGGGCGCGCTCCGCGCGGCATACTGCTCTCCGGCCCTCCGGGAACGGGCAAGACCCTGCTCGCACGTGCCGCCGCCAACGAAGCCGATGTGCCTTTCCTCTCCGTCTCGGGTTCGAGCTTTCAGGAGAAATTTGCCGGACTCGGCGCGGCGCGCGTCCGACGCCTCTTCAAACAGGCGCGAAAGCTCGCCCCCTGCGTCGTCTTCATAGACGAAATTGACGCGCTCGGAAGGCGTCGCGGTCGCAGCGGCGACTCGGCCTCCGCCGATCAGGATCAAACGCTCAACCAACTCCTGATCGAGATGGACGGCTTCAAACAACTCGAAGGCGTCGTCGTCATCGCTTCGACCAACCGCCCCGACATTCTCGATCAAGCACTGACGCGCCCCGGCAGGTTCGACCGCGAGATCGCCGTCAATCTCGCGGACGTGCGCGGTCGCGAACAAATCCTGCGCGTCCACGCGCGCAAACTTACGCTCTCTCCCGAACTCGAACTCGACTGGATCGCGCGCGGCACGCCCGGATTCTCCGGCGCAGACCTCGCCAACCTGCTCAACGAGGCGGCCATCGCCGCCACGCGCCACAACGCCGACTCTGTCTGCCGCGAGCATGTGGAATACGCGCGCGATAAGATTTTGATGGGCGCGGAGCGTCACGGCTTTATGATGGACGAAGAGGAACGCTACGCGACCGCCGTTCACGAGGCGGGGCACGTCGCCGTCGGCCTCGACGTGAAGCACGGCGATCCGATTCACAAAGTCTCCATACTCCCGCGTGGGCGCGCGCTCGGCGTCACGCAGTCGCTCCCCGAACGCGACCGCCTGATGAAGAAACGCGAATACCTGGAAGACCAGATCGCGCTCCTGCTCGGCGGGCGCGCGGCGGAACAAATCTTGTTGGAGACGATGACGGCGGGTGCGTCAAACGACATCGAACGCGCCGTAGAGATCGCGCGCAAGATGGT
>DATHBB010000075.1:0-7515 GCA_035296385.1 Pyrinomonadaceae bacterium
GGCGGCGTGGCGCACAAGCCGTGGCGGAGCCTTGAGGCGGAAGCCGTGCTGGCAGGTCAACCGGCGTCGGAGGAGACTTTCCGGCGTGCGGCTGAACTTGCCCTCAAGGGCGCGAGGCCGCTCGCGCACAACGCCTACAAAGTCGAACTGGGAAAACGCGCGGTCGTCCGCGCCCTGATGCGCGCGGCCAGGCTGGCCTGAAGGGGGAAGGGAAACTATGCCTAGATACATCGGGAAAGAGATGAGCCGCGTGGACGGCGTGGCGAAAGTGACGGGCAGGGCGAAGTACGCGGCGGAGTTCAAAGTGCCGAATCTCGCCTACGGTTTCATCGTGCTGGGCACGGTGGCGAAGGGCACGATCAGTGCCATCGACACGCGCGAGGCCGAGCGAGCGCCGGGCGTCGTGCGCGTCTTCACGCACCTGAACGCGCCGAAGCTCGGGCCGAAGACTGTCACGGAGGACGCGCCGCCGCGTGGCGCACGCGACGAGCGGGACAAGTCTTTCCGCGCGCTCCAGTCAGACAGAATCTACTTCAACATGCAGCCCGTCGCGCTCGTCGTCGCCGAGACGTACGAGCAGGCGCGCTACGCGGCGCGCTTAGTCCGTGTCACCTACAACGCGGAGAAGCACTCGACCGACACGGAGGCCGCGCGCGGGCGTGCGCGTGTGCCACCGCGTGCGGCGGCGAAGCCGCGCGGCAACCCCGAAGAGGCGATGCGCGCAGCGCCCGTGAAGGTTGAGGCCGAGTACCGCATCCCCATAGAGCACCACAACCCTATGGAGCCGCACGCCGCCGTCGCCGTCTGGCAGGACGACAAGCTGACCATCTTCGACAAGACGCAGGAGGTCTACGGCGTGCGCGCGCACCTCGCGTCGGCCTTCGGCGTGCCCGAAGAGAACGTCTCGGTCATCTCCCCTTACGTCGGCGGGGCCTTCGGCTCGTCCTTGAGGCCGAACTACTATCCGGCGCTGACGGCGTTGGCGGCGCGCGAGCTTAAGCGCCCCGTCAAGGTCGTCTACACGCGCACGCAGATGTACACCGGCCACGGCTATCGCCCGTACACGATTCAGAAGATCGCGCTCGGCGCGGAAAGGTCCGGGAAGCTCTCCGCTATGATCCACGAGGCCACGCACAACACCTCGTCCTTCGAGGAGTTCAACGACAACACGACCGGCTTCACGCGACAGGTCTACGCCTGCCCGAACCTCTCCGCGCCGCTGAAGATCACCACCACGGACCTCAACACCCCGACGTGGATGCGCGCGCCCGGTGCGGTGAGCGGCATGTTCGCGCTCGAATGCGCGATGGACGAACTGGCCTACGCGCTCAAGATCGACCCGCTCGAACTCCGGCTCATCAACTACGCCGAAGTGGACCCCGAGAGCGGGCGACCGTTTTCGAGCAAGGCGCTCAGGGAGTGCTACCGGCTCGGCGCAGAGAAGTTCGGGTGGAAGGATCGTAAGTTCGAGCCGCGCTCGATGCGCGACGGGCGGCTGCTCGTCGGTTGGGGCACGGCCACCGGCGTCTGGGGCGCTTTCCAGAGACCCGCCAGCGCCAAAATCACGTTTCGACTTGACGGCACGGCGCACGTCACCAGCGCGACGAGCGACATCGGCCCCGGCACCTACACGGTGATGACCATGATCGCCGCCGAGTACCTCGGGCTGCCAATCGAGCGCGTGAAGTTCGAACTCGGCGACACGAAGTTCCCGCGCGCGCCGTCGCAGGGCGGCTCTCAGACTACGTCGAGCGTCGGCTCGGCGGTGTACGGCGCGGCTCTCGCGGTCAGCGCTAAGTTGCTGACGTTAGCGAGCCAGGATGCTTCCTCACCGTTGAAAGGGGTGGCAGCCGCCGACGTTGAGATGCTTGACGGACGGCTGCGACTCAGGAGCGACCCGTCACGCTTTGTCAGCATCCCCGAAGTCATGCGCCGCAGCGGCCTCACCGAAGTCACCGAGACGTTCGAGTCGCGCCCCTCGAAGGAGCGCGATAAGTACGCGACGATGGCGCACGGCGCGCAGTTCGTTGAGGTGAAAATTGACCCCGACCTCGGGATCATCCGCGTCACGCGCGCCATTGAAGTGACCGCCTGCGGGAAGATCATCAACCCGAAGGCGTCGCACAGCCAGGAGATCGGCGGCGTCGTCTGGGGCATCGGCATGGCCTTGCAGGAAGCGACTGAGATCGACCACCGCTACGGGCGCATCATGAACCCGAACCTCCAGCACTACCACGTGCCCGTCAACGCCGACGTACACGAGGTGGAGACGATGTTCGTCGAAGAGGAGGACACGGTGGTCAACCCGCTCGGAGTGAAGGGCATGGGCGAGTTGGGGATGGTTGGCATCCCGGCGGCCATCGCCAACGCCGTCTTCCACGCCACAGGCCGTCGCATCAGGGAACTGCCGATCACGCCTGACAAGTTGTTGTAGAAGGAGGTGAGCTGATGAACGAAGTGCGAGCGTTAGTCGAAGCGTTCGACGGGGCGAACATGAGGGGCGAGCGGTGCGCGCTGGCGACCGTCGTGAGCGTCGAAGGCTCTTCGTACCGGCGACCGGGCGCGCGCATGCTGGTCTGCGAAAATGGTGCGAGCACGGGCACGATCAGCGCGGGCTGCCTCGAAGCCGATGTCATCGAGCACGCGAAGCGCGTCATGCGGACGGGCGAGGCCGTGCTCGTCGAGTACAACACCGCCTCGACGAGCGATGAGATGGCTTGGGGCTTAGGGCTTGGCTGCAACGGCATCGTGCGCGTGCTGGTCGAGCCGCTCGCCTCCGGTTCGCTCTACGTCGAGGCGCTAAGGCGTTCTTGCGAGGCGCACGCGGGCGGCGCGCCCATGACGGTCGCGACCGTCTATCAAAACACGCCTTCGCGCTCAACCTCCGCCGCCGCGCGCGTCGCAATCGGCGCGCGCCTCTTCGTTGACGAAAGCGGCGAGGCCGGACGCGAGAACTTGAGCGACGAGACGGCGTCGCTCATAGAGTGCGACGTGCGCATGACGACACGCGCGGAGTCGTCCGGCACCGGAATCTACGAGGTCGCGGGCGGCTCCTTGAAAGTCTTCGTGGAGACGCTGTTGCCTCCCGTCCCGCTCGTCATCTTCGGGGCGGGGCATGACGCGCTGCCGGTCGTCGAACTGGCGCGCGGATTGGGCTGGCAGATTGAGGTCGTCGATCCGCAAGCCCGCCCCGTCAGCCGTTCACGGTTTGCTATGGCTGACAGGGTCACGCTCGCTCGCCCCGAAGACGTGGCGGCGCAGGTCACGATTACGGCGCGGACCCTGACGCTTCTGATGTCGCACAACTACTCGCACGACCTCGAACTGCTCAAGTTCCTGCTCGCGTCGCCCGCGCGCTACATCGGGGTCATGGGGCCACGCAAACGCACCGGGCGGCTGCTGAGCGAATTGGCGGCAGGCGACTCAGCGTTGCGGCTCGATGAGGCCGACATGACCCGCCTTCATTCGCCCGCCGGTCTGGACATCGGGGCGAACGCCCCCACCGAGATCGCCCTGTCAATCGTCGCCGAGATGCGCGCGGTGCTGGACGGGCGGCGCGGCGGAATGCTGCGCGAGCGGCGGGGCTCCATCCACGGCAGTTCTGTTAACGGCGAGCGCGTACCTCTGACGGAAGAACAGGTTCTGCCGATGGTGGTAGCGTAACGGGGCGAAGGCTGGACGGGGAGAGCATGTCCGGAGTGGTCGAAAGCAACTCGGAGAGCGTCGGCGCTGTTGTCCTCGCGGCGGGTTCGTCCTCCCGCATGGGCAGCCCGAAGCAGGTTCTTCAATACGGCGGCGAGAGTCTGCTCAGGCGCGCGGCGCTGGCGGCGCTCGGCGCGGGGTGTCGTCCCGTCGTCGTGGTGACTGGCGCAAACGTGGAATTGTCGAGACGCGAGTTGGAAGGGCTCGACGTGCGGGAAGTGTTGAATAGCATGTGGCAGAGCGGGATGGCGTCGTCGGTGCGTGCGGGCGTGGAAAGTCTCCTGAGCGCGGACGCCGAGGTGGACGCCGCCGTCCTGTTGCTGTGCGACCAACCTCACGTCAACGCCGGAGTCATCTCCGGCCTCGTCGCGGCGCACCGCGCCAACGGCAGTCTCGTCGTCGCCTCAACGTACGGCGGCGGCTTCGGCGTGCCGGCCCTTTTCGGCAGGGCGCTCTTCGGCGAACTGGCACGGCTCGAAGGGGCAGCCGGCGCGAAACAGGTTATTAAGAGACACGCCGCGGAGGCGCACTTCTTACCCTTCGCGGGCGGCGAGGTGGACGTGGACACGCCGGACGATTTCTCGCGCCTGATTGAATGCGAAAGCGTTTAGCGAACAGGCAAGTTGAGATATGAGAAAAGCATTTACCTTCTTATCAGTTATTACAATCTGTCTTGTGTCGGGTTGGGCTAACGCGTAACAGCCTTCGCCGTTGACAACCTTCGTTGCCGGTTAAGATAAAATTATTGCCGCCGCCTCCGCTAAAAATCTGTTTGGCGGTTTGCCGATAACTCGCGGAGCGCTGGAGTTGACCTGAATGGCGAGCGCTATTTTGTGCTCCGGAAAATAGATCATTTCGGTGATGTAACCGGGGAAAAAGCCGCTGTGGCCGTAAGACGTGCCGAGCGTGGTCTGACGTATGATGACGCCTAATCCGTACGTCGTCTCTTTCCCAAGCATCGGCGCGGGAACGCCCTTCAGCATTTCGGGAAGCAAGCGTGCGTCGAAAGCGCGGCCTTCGTACATCTCTTTCGCCCAGCGCGCAAGGTCTTCGGTTGTCGAAGCGTAGCCTCCGCCCGTCCATTCAAATTGCGGGTTGATGGCGAATTTACCGTTGACGATCATCGCGTCCGTGCCGCCGAAAGGATTTCCTTCGCCCGCGTAGCCTTGCGACAGCCCGCGGATCGTGCGGCGGTCGGATGGGACGGTATTCCGCAGTTGCAAAGGTTGTAGAATTCGCTTGCCGACCAAATCGTAATAACGTTTTCCCGTCACCTTTTCGATGATCATACCGAGCACAATGTAGTTTGTATCGGAGTAGTCCCAGCCCTTTCCGGCCTCAAACGGCGCTTTCGTCTCGAAGATGTAGGCGATGAGTTCCTGCGGCTTCCAAACTTTATCGGCGTCGGCGGTCAAATCTTTGGTGAATTGATCCTTGAACTCATAGCGCACAAGCCCGCTCGTGTGATTCATCAGCATCCTGACCGTAATATCTCCGGCGTTAGGCAGGCGTGCGAACCAGGATTCCTTGCCCAGATATTTTTCGATCTTATCGTCGAGATTGATCTTACCCTCTTTGACGAGTTGCAGCGCGAGCGCCGCCGCGTAGGTCTTGCCGACGCTGCCTTGCAGCATCAAGTCCGAGGGCTTCATCGGCACTTTGGCTTCGCGGTCGGAAAATCCGGTTGCCAGACCAAAGCTCCTTCCGTCGGCGAGCGCCACGCCGAGCGTCGCCCCGGGAAACTTTCCGTTTCGATGCAACTCGTCAAGTTTCGCTTGCAGCTTCTCTCGTAGGGCGGCGACGCGCTCTTTGGGCGCAACAATTTGAGCTTTCGTCGAAGCGCCGAAGGCGAGCAGAAGTGCGAGGGCGGCAAGCGCGCCGAATTTTGTTCTTTTTAATGAACTCTTCATTGTCGGAATCATAGTTTCTCGTATGCGTGTTCTATGTGTTCGCTATGATGCGCGCCCGCCGTGGGCGCGTTCACCGATTCACGCCCTCTTTTTTTTGACGCCTTCGTACTTCTACTACGTCAGCGGATAGACGCGCGAATCGAGCGCTCCGCTCAACTTGCCCGGCTCGCAACAGGCGAGCGTGCCCGCGGCGCGCTGCTCCGAAGTCCGGTTGGCTGCGTGAGACATGCGCGCCTGCCTTTTTCTTTTTCACAAGTTTCGTGCTACCGTTTTTGCTTTCGCCGCAGGCGGCGTTCGTCGCCTTAGTCGCCCGTTCGCACCGACGGTTGCGTGCTTCGCTTCGTTCGGTTCGGACGCGCGGAAGTTTGCCGTCCTACTTCTCAAGGAGACCCGTGTTGAAACGTTCGTTGCTCTTATTTTTGCTGGCCGCCCTTTGTTGCCTGAGCGCGGGATGCGGGGCGCGAAATCGCGGCGGTAACAGTAACACGACCGCGCGCGCAAACGGCAACGCCGCCGCTTCAACGACGAAGCCCGCGAAAGATGATGTCGCGTTCGCCAAAGACGCGGTCGAAGGGTTGCTCAACGGCGACGCTTCCGTGGCCGACGCTTTCGACTGGGAGAACTTGAAAGTGCCGGGCGCGAACGCGGGCGAGGCTTACAAAGATTTGCCGGACGAAGAGAACCGCGTGGAATTCCAACGCGGCTTCATCGAAAAGTTCTCCGAGTCGTTCAAAGCGTCGGGGGCGAGCGTGAACGATCTGACGAACTGGCGCGAACAGTCGAAGGAGGGCGAGACGACGATCATCGCCGTTGACACCGTGACTGGAAAGACCATGCGCGTCTTCGTCGCGCGCCGCGACGGGCGGCAGCAAGTTTCCGAACTGGCAATCAAATAGTGAAGTCGGGCCACACCATCCGGTGAGTGAAGGCCGGACAGAGAGCATTATGATCAGACCTTTTCGCGGCAAGCACCCGCAGATTCATCCGACGGCCTTTATCGAAACGAGCGCGCAGGTGATCGGCGACGTTTGGATCGGCGCGGAGTCGTCCGTGTGGTTCAACGCCGTCGTGCGCGGCGACGTGTTCTACATACGCATCGGCGACCGCACCAACATACAGGACGGCACGGTCGTCCACGTCACCAACGGCACGCACGCCACCATCCTCGAAGACGAAGTGACGGTCGGGCACAACGTCACGCTGCACGGCTGCCACGTCGAGCGCGGCTGTCTCATCGGCATGGGTTCGATCATCATGGACGACGTGCGTATAGGCGCGGAGTCGCTCGTCGCGGCGGGCGCGCTCGTCTCGCCCGGCACGCGCATCCCGCCGCGCTCGCTCGTCATGGGCACGCCCGCGCGAGTCAAGCGCCCGCTCACCGAAGAGGAAGTCGCCGGACTCGCCGGTTACTGGAAGAACTACATCGAATACACGCAGCAATATAAGAACGATGAAGGATGAACGCGGAACGATGAACTGAAATCAAGTGCCTTTCATTCATCGTTCATCGTTCCGCGTTCATCGTTTGATTTTATGTCAAAGACACAACCGGCGCGCGGGATGCGCGATTTTTTGCCAGCGGACGTGAGGCGGCGCGAGTATGTGATCGGCGTGATCCGCGAGGTCTATGAGCGCTACGGGTTCGAGCCGTTGGAGACTCCGGCGGTCGAGAACATCGAGACGCTGTTGGGCAAGTACGGCGAAGAAGGCAATCAACTCATCTTCAAAATTTTGAAGCGCGGCGAGCACGAAAAGAGCGGCGAAGCCGACCTTGCGCTGCGCTACGATCTGACCGTGCCGCTTGCGCGCGTCGTCGCGGAACAGGGCGAGCGCCTGCCGAAGTTTTTCAAGCGCTACCAGATTCAACCCGTCTGGCGCGCGGATCGTCCGGCGCGCGGTCGCT
>DATHBB010000076.1:0-10723 GCA_035296385.1 Pyrinomonadaceae bacterium
GACGCCGACGAGATTCTCCACGCTCGGACGCGCGCGCAAAATCATGTAGGCGACGAACGGCACGAGCGGCGTCGTCAGCCCCGTCACGAAAGCGGACTTCGAGGCGGTCGTGTAAACCTGTCCCGCCGCCTGCAATCCGAAGCCGACACCCATCAGCAGGCCGAGCGTCGCGCCCGCGCGCCACTCCTCGCCGCGCGCGCTGAGGATTTGACGCGGGAATAGAGCCGCGAGCAGCAACGCCGCCGCCGCGAAGCGAAAAAACATGTAGGCCATCGGCGGCCACACCCCGAGGATGTCCTTCGCCATGAAGAAGGTCGAACCCCAGATGAGCGTCGTCAACATCAACGCGCCGTCGGCTGCCAGATTGGATTTTAGTTTCATTAGCAATCAGCGGTCAGCCGTCAGCTATCAGCAATCGGCAATCTGTTTTTAGTCTTCAATGATTACAGAAGCTATCAGTTTTTATGTTCCGTAGGAACATTTGAAAATAGCCCAGCGATTTATCGCTGGGTAAACGTCAAGTAAACTTCGTGGAGTCCCGTAGGGATGATTGAAAGGTTCAATCGTCCCTACGGGACTCCACCATTCGATACGCGTTGTGTCCCGGCGATAAATCGCTGGGCTACTATCAAAAGTCCCTACGGGACTTCGGCATCTACATTAATCTCAGGCCAGATTAATAACCTACGGTTTCACGGGCGAAGCAAAATCTTTAAGACGCCGCTCTCCGCCGCGCGCTGCATCGCGCGGAGGCCGTCGGCGAGCGCAAACTCTTCGCGGACGAGGCTCGCAACATCGACGGCGTCACGGCGGAGCAGTTCGAGCGCGGGGGCGAAGCGCCCGCAGCGCGAGCCGACGATGCTGAGTTCATCGACGACGATGCGCGAGGCGTCAAACGAGGTCGCGCCGTGAAAAGTTGACTTCAAGATGAGCGTGCCGCGCGGGCGCGTGAGTCGTACGGCGAGCGCGAACCCTTCAGCCGCGCCCGACGCTTCGACGACCACGTCGAACGAGCGCGACGAGTCTTCCGGCAACTCCGCGAGCAAGATCGTCTCGACGCCACGCGCGCCTGCGATGGAGAGTTTGTTTTCGTGCTTGCCGACGAGCGCGACGGAGGCCGCCGTCTGCGCCTTGATGGCCTGCGCGCAGAGCAGTCCGAGTTTGCCGTCGCCGACGACGGCCACGCGCGCGCCGTCTGTAATCTCGACGCGCTCCGTGATGGCGCAGGCGGCGGCCAGCGGTTCGGCAAACACCGCGCGCCGGTCTTCCACTTCGTCCGGCACGACCAGCAAATTCACAATCGGCAGGCTTAAGTATTCCGCGAACGCGCCGTCGCGCCCGACGATGCCGAGCACCGTGCGGCGCGCGCAGTGGCGCGCATCCCCGCCCGCGCACAACTCGCAGCGACCGCAGCCCGCGTTGATCTCGCCGACCACGCGCCGCCCCACGAGCGACGCCGCAGCTTCCGGCGCACGCTCCACCACGCCGACAAACTCGTGGCCGAGCGTCCCCTCGAACCCCGCGTACCCGCGCACGATCTCCAGATCGGTGTTGCAAACGCCCGCCAGCGTCACGCGCACCAAAGCCTCGCCCGCCCCCTCGCGCGGCGCGTCCACCTCCGCCAACCCCAAACGCCCGTTCTCGTATCGCAGAGCTTTCATAAAAAGCTGTCCGTTGTCCGTCGTCAGTTGTCCGTTGTTTTTGTCTGTGGCCGGTCGAGCAAATTAATCGTTAGTAACTGACGTGAGCGCCACATGCAACGGACAACTGACTACGGACAACGGACGATCATCAAAACTTCTTCGTCCTCATGTAAGCGTTCGCGTTGGTGAGTTCGACGGTTTGCTCGCGGCCTGCGACGTTGACGGGGAGTCGCCAGCTAATCTCCTGCGCGCCCGTCTGCGTGGCATGTATCCACCAGCGACCGGGCGGGACATAAACGATGGTCTGGCCTTGCGCGTCGAGTTGCGTCGTGATGGGCTGGCGCGCGCCCATGCGCCGCACCATGAAATCTTCAAAACGCTGCCCCGGTCGCCGCTCGTCGAAAAACTCCCGCTGCGCCGCCGCGACATCAATCGAATAGAGTTGGACGGGCACGGCGGCGGCCTCCGCGCTCTGCCCCGCCGCGCCGTCGCCGCGCGGGATGACGATGCGCAGGAGCGTGTCGCGCGCCTGACGGCTCTCGCCGAGAGCGGCGGCGGGCGCTCTCTCGTCGTCGTGCGGCAGGCGGCGATAGATGAGCCAGCCCGCGCCGACGAGCGCGAGGACGAGCGCGACGCGCAGACAGGCGACGAGCCAGGGATGTTCGGGGCTGGAAGTCTTCACTTAAAACCGTCTATCTGAACGGCGGGTCGCCCTTCGTGTCGTTCAGGCCATAAACCCCTTTTCGCGCAGCGCGCTCTCCAAATCACGGTTGGACGGAACCGATAAGACCTGCCCGCCGATATCGAGCGTTGGCTTACGCTCCTTGCCGTCGTTGTGCTGCTTCACCCACTCGGCGGCCTCCGCGTCCTGCTCCACGTCAATGTATGTGTGCGCCACGCCGAGTTGCTTCAAGTGCTGCAAAACGTCCTGCGTGTCGTGACACCAATCCGCCCCGTAAACTTTCACTTCCATTTTTCACCTGTCCCCCGAAGTATTTGACGCCAATCATAACAGAAGCAGGTAGGCAGTTGTCAGTTGTCCGTGGTCAGTTGTTCGTTGTTCAATCAAATCTTTAGCCGCTTGCGCGACTGCCACATGCAACTGACAACGGACGACTGACAACGGACAACTGACTACGCTACAATGCGCCTTCAACTTCGGGTTTCTAAATATTTCCAGTGACGACGAACGGGACAGAAGATAAATTTCGCGACGAGTGTGGCGTCTTCGGCATCTACGGGCACGCGGAGGCGGCGCGCCTCACCTACCTCGGACTCTACGCGCTCCAACATCGCGGGCAGGAGTCCTGCGGCATCGTCTCGTCCGACGGCAGAGAGCTGAGAAGCGAGCGCGCGATGGGACTCGTCCCGGACGTGTTCGACGCCGAACAACTCAACCGCCTGCCCGGCGCGAGTGCGATCGGCCACGTGCGCTACTCGACCGCCGGAGAAGTCTCCATACGCGAAGCGCAGCCCTTCCTCGTCGCCTGCCAGCACGGGCAAGTCGCCATCTGCCACAACGGCAACTTGCCCTTCGCCACCGAAGAACGCAAACGCCTTGAGCGCGCGGGCGCGATCTTCTCCTCCACGTCCGACACGGAAGTTATCCTCCACGGCATCGCTCGCTCGCGCGCCGCCGGCATCAACGAGGCGATACCGGAAGTCTTACGCGAGACGGAAGGCGCGTTCTCGATGTTGTTCCTGACGCCCGACTCGCTCATCGCCATACGCGACGCGCGCGGCTTTCGCCCGCTCGCACTCGGACGGCTCGGCGACAACACCTGGGTCGTCGCAAGCGAAACCTGCGCCTTCGATCTCATCGAAGCAACTTACGTGCGCGACGTTGAACCCGGCGAGATGATCATTATTGACAAGGGCGGCCTGCATTCGTCTTATCCGTTGCCTGCACGCGAGCATTCGATGTGCATCTTCGAGCACGTCTATTTCGCGCGCCCCGATTCGCTGATCTACGGTCATTCGGTCAACGAGTCGCGCCACAAGATGGGCAAGCGGCTCGCCCTGGAACATCCGACCGAGGCCGACATCGTCGTGCCCGTGCCCGATTCCGGCGTCGCCGCCGCCATCGGCTACGCCGCGCAATCGGGCATCAGTTACCGTCAAGGACTGGTGCGCAACCACTACGTCCATCGCACCTTCATCGAGCCGAAGCAATCCATACGCTCCTTCGGCGTGCGCATCAAGTTGAACCCCGTGCGCCATCTCATCGAAGGCCGCCGCGTCGTACTCATCGACGACTCCATCGTGCGCGGCACGACCTCGAAGAAGATCGTCCGCATGGTCAGAGAAGCGGGCGCGCGGGAGGTGCACATGCGCATCAGTTGCCCGCCCACCGTCAGCCCATGTTTTTACGGCGTGGACACGCCGAACCGCGCCGACCTCATCGCCGCGCAGATGTCCGTCGAAGAGATACGCGACTTCGTCGGCGCGGACTCGCTCGGCTACCTCTCGCTCGAAGGCATGCTCGCCTCGACCGGCATCTCTCCCAACGCTTCCTGCGTCGCCTGCTGGACGGGCAACTACCCCACGCGCATCACGCGCGAGGCCGAAACCCAGTGGGCGCGCGAACACGAACCCGTGCCGTCGGATTAACGAGAAGATGTGTGCGGGTTGTAACTATTGATATACTGTTTGACTGTAAACTAGCTTCGTGTTTCTCGTCTCAAAGATCATGTCCAACAATCTACTAGAGAGAATAACCGTCAATCCCGAACAATGCGGCGGTCGCCCGTGCATTCGCGGCATGCGCATCCGTGTGATTGACGTGCTCGATCTTTTCGCCGCCGGTCTGAGTTCCGAACAGATTTTGGAAGAGATGCCCGATCTTGAGATGGATGATCTGAGAGCCGTCCATGTGTACGCGGCTCGGCGACTGGATCATCCGGTGCTGGCGGCGTGATCATCTGGGTTGACGCGCAGCTTTCTCCGGCCATCGCGGAGTGGATCAGTTCTAATTTTTCTGTGACCGCGACTGCCTTGCGCGATCTGGGACTCCGTGACGCGACGGATCGCGCGATCTTCTTCGCGGCACGCAGCGCGTCGGCCATTTTGATCACAAAGGACAGCGACTTTCTACGCCTGCTGGACGAACTCGGCTCTCCCCCCAAAGTCATCTGGCTCACCTGCGGCAATACTTCAAACGCGCGGCTCAAGCAGATTTTGACTAACACTTTGCCGCAGGCGTTGTCGCTCCTACAGTCAGAGCAGTTAGTTGAAATAAATTCCTACTAGGAAACGTCCGCCGTCGTGTCCTTCATTCTCGAATTCTTGACTAGTCCGCGTTATGTAATTACATTGTAGGCATGAAAACGCGCATCATCAAAATCGGAAACTCGCAGGGCGTTCGCATCCCGAAAGTTTTACTGGAGCAGAGCAGCCTCGGCGAAGAGGTCGAAATGGAAGCGCAGCCCGATCAGATCATCATTCGCTCGGCTGTGCGTCCGCGCGAAGGGTGGGAAGAGGCGTTTCAACGTATGGCCGAACACGGTGATGATCGACTGCTCGACGGGCAAACGGACGGCGCGAGCACGTGGGACGAGAAAGAGTGGGAGTGGTAGTCAGGCGCTTCGATGTCTATCTGATCAATCTCGACCCGACCGTCGGCAGCGAGATTCAGAAGACTCGTCCCTGCCTCGTTATCTCCCCCGATGAGTTGAACCGTCACATCTCGACCGTCATCATCGCGCCGATGACGACGAAAGGCAGAGACTACCCGACCAGAATCGCGTGTAAGTTTCGCGGTAAGCAGGGACAGATCGTGCTGGATCAAATTCGCACCGTCGATAAATTCAGGCTGGTAAAAAAGGTGGGCAAAATTGACGATCTCACGCAGACCAAAGTGCTGGCAAAATTGAAAGAGATGTTTTCGGCCTGAGGTGATTGGAAGATTCATGCGAGTCGGGGTTTTGCAATTTTCGGAGGAGAATCAAGGTGGCGCAAAGTAAAAGCATACGCGGGTGCGGGTGTGTGGGCGTGGTGCTGGCGATCATCGTGGTCGTCGGGCTGGTGGCGTATTTCAAGTTTTACCGGCCCGCGCCGGGGCCGCAGTTGCCGCCGCCGTCGGGCGATGAGCTTGCGGTTCACGTGCTCGACGTGGGGCAGGGCGACGCGATCCTGATCGTCGCGCCGGGGGGCAAGACCGCGCTCGTGGACGCGAGCGTGCCCGGCAGCGGCAAGAAGATTCTCGCCGCGATGGGTCGCGCGGGCGTTGACCACATCGATCTGCTCATCACCACGCACGCGCACGCGGATCACATCGGCGGCGCGGACGAAGTGATCAAGGGAACGAAAGTCCATAAGGTGCTCGACAGCAAAGTGCCGAACACGACGAAGAATTACGAAGACTTTCTGGATGCGATTGAAGCGCGCATCGAAAATCCGCAGGACAACTTCATCACCGCGACGCCCGGCCAGACCTTCGATCTCGGAAGCGGCGCGATCATCTCCGTGCTCGCGCCCGTCCAGCCGCTCTTCACGAAAGATCAACTGCGCTCCGGCGGCAACGAGCCGAACGCCAACTCCGTCGTTACGCGTCTGGACTACGGCCAGTTCTCGATTCTTTTGACGGGCGACGCCGAAGCGCAGACCGAAGAGCGTTTGATGCAAGGGGGCGCGCGGCTTGCGGCGAAAGTTTTGAAGGTCGGGCATCACGGCTCGAAGTACGCGAGTTCGGAAGATTTTCTGCGAGCAGCCAGGTTCAAAGACGCGGTCATCTCGTGCGGCATGGATAATCGCTACGGACATCCGAGCCAGGAGGTGCTCGACAGGCTCAAGGCGGCGGGCGTCCGAATCTACCGCACGGACTTGCAGGGCGAGATCACGATCAAGACGCGCGGTAAAGAAGACTACCAGATCAAGACCGAACGCGAAGCCGAAGCCTCCGCCATCGCCACGGGGCGCAAAGCGCAGAAGGACGACTCGGCCAAGTCGGGCTTCATACAGTACGGCGACTTCGGCCCCGCGCCGAAGCCTTCCCCGAAAGCCAAAGCGGCGAACAGCAACGGCAGCAGCAGGTGACGAGCGATGACCCGAAAAGATCATTCAACGGAAGATAAGGCAAGCGTCGAAGTCCGCGCCGTCGTTGATCGCATCGAAGACGGCGACATTGCCGTGCTCACGCTCGAAGACGACGCGCGTTCGCAACTCGACGTGCCGCGCGGTGCGTTGCCGAAAGACGCCGACTCCGACGGCGATCACCTGCTCCTGACATTCGACGTTGACGCCGAGAGCGGCGAGCGCACGCTCAAATCCGTCAAGGCCGCGCCACAAGCACGCGCCGAAGCCTCGGACCGGATCAAAAAGATGCAGGAACGACTCGCACGCATGAGCGGCGCAGACGACAAAAAAGATTTCAAGCTATAGCTGTCAGTAGTCAGTTGTCAGTTGTCAGTTGTTAAGTCGAATCTTCGGCCACTGACGCATGAATCTCAAACTAACAACGGACAACGGACAACTGACTACTGACAATTCCCAATGAGCAAACCCATCACATACAGCGACGCGGGCGTCTCGATTGAGGCGGCGAACGCGGCGGTCGATAAGATCAAGGAGATGGCGCGCGCCACCTTCAACGCGCGCACGCTCTCCGAGATCGGCCAATTCGGCGGGATGTTCGACGCCGCGTTTCCACAGATGCGCGCGCCCGTCCTCGTCGCTTCGGCGGACGGCGTCGGGACGAAACTCAAAGTCGCTTTCGAGACGAACACGCACGACACGGTCGGGCGCGATCTCGTCAACCACTGCGTCAACGACATACTCGTGCAGGGCGCGCGCCCGCTCTTTTTTCTCGACTACGTGGCGACGGGCACGCTCTCGCCCGAAGTGATCGCTTCCGTCGTCGAGGGCATGGCGCGCGGGTGTCGCGAGAACAAATGCGTGCTGCTCGGCGGCGAAACGGCGGAGATGCCCGGCTTCTACGCCACCGGCGAATACGACGTGGCGGGTTTCATCGTCGGCATCGTTGATCGTGAAAAGGTGATTGACGGCAAGCGGATCGCGGCGGGCGACGTGCTGCTCGCGCTCCCTTCGGTCGGCCTGCACACGAACGGCTACTCGCTCGCGCGCAAACTCTTCTTTGAAGTCGCCGGACACAATGCGTCAACTCACGTGGAAGAACTCGGCATGACGGTAGGCGAAGCGTTGCTCGCGCCGCACGCGAGTTATCTACACGTGCTTGACGAACTGCTCGACACGGGCACGATCAAAGGTCTCGCGCACATCACGGGCGGCGGCCTCGTCGATAACATCCCGCGCATCCTGCCCGAAGGCACGAGCGTAGAAATCCGGCGCGGCGCGTGGCCTGTGCTTCCCGTCTTCACGCTCATGCAGCGACTCGGGAACGTCCCGGAGACGGAGATGCACCGCACGTTCAACATGGGCGTCGGCATGGTCATCATCTGCGCGGAGACTGACGCCGAAACGATCCGCGCGCACGTCGAAGCGCGCGGCGAGCAAATTTATGAGATCGGGCGCGTCGTCGCGGGCGAACGCTCCGTCGAATTCGTCTAAGGAGTCAGAAGTCTCAAGTCTTAAGTCTTAAGTCGGAGCGGCTTTGGGACTTCAGACTCAGGACTTCAGACTCAGGACTTCAGACTTGAATCTAGCCATCCTCATTTCCGGTCGCGGCTCGAACATGCTCGCGCTCGCCGACGCCGTCGAGCGCGGGCACATACATGGAGCGCGCATCGCGCTCGTCCTCGCCGACCACGCGGACGCCGGAGGGTTGCAGCGCGCCGCCGAACGAGGCATCGAGAGCATAGCCGTCGAGCGCGCGGGGCGCACGCGCGCCGAACACGAGCGCGAGATCGTCGCGGCTCTGCAAAAGCACGAAGTCGAACTCGTTTGCCTCGCAGGCTTCATGCGCCTGTTGTCGCCCGCCTTCATAGAGATTTATCGCGGGCGCATACTCAACATTCATCCGAGCCTGCTCCCAGCCTTCCCCGGCCTCGACGCGCAGCAGCAGGCCATCGAACACGGCGTCAAGTTGAGCGGCTGCACCGTCCACTTCGTTGACGAGACTCTGGACGGCGGCCCTATCATCACGCAGCGCGTCGTGCCTGTGATGGACGACGACACACCCGACACGCTCGCCGCGCGCATACTCGTCGAAGAACATCAAGCCTATGCGGAAGCCGTCGCTTTAGTCGTCAGCGGCAATTACGAGATCGTGGGACGACGAGTGCGGAAAACAGAGTAGCGCATAGTGAACGTTAAAAGCCGCTCGCGCGGCTTTAGTGCTCATAGCTGATGGCTAATAGCTAATAGCTGACAGCTTTTCGCTGATAGCTGACCGCTCTAATGCTTCTTCTGCCCGAGCGCGACGGCGCGTTGGAAGGCTGCATAGACGGCTTTCGAGAGCACGGTGCGAAGGCTCCCCTTCTCCATCTGGTAGATCGCTTCGGCTGACGTGCCGCCGGGCGACGTGACCATGTTGCGTAGTTCCGCCGGATGCTTGTGCGATTCCATCGCGAAACGCACGCTCCCCAGCATCGTCTGCAAGACGAGTTCGCGCGCCACCTCGCGCGAGAAGCCCATATGCACGCCCGCATCCACGAGCGACTCCATGACGAGGAAGATGTAGGTCGGCCCCGTCGCGCTCAAGGCCGTCGCCATGTCAATCTGCCGCTCCTCTTCGACGCGCATCTCGCGCCCCAACGCGCCGAGCATCGCGCCCACCTGTCGCTCGCGCACGTCGTCCACCTGCGCCGTCGCCGTCCAGACGGTCATCCCCTCGCCCACCTGCGCGGGCGTGTTCGGCATCGCGCGCACGATTGAGTGGTGCTGCAACTCGCCCGCAATCGTCTCGACGCGCGCGCCGGCGACGATGGAAAGCACGAGGTCGTCCGGGCGCAAAGCCTCTTTCAGTTCGTGCAGCACGCCGTTCAACTTCTGCGGTTTGACCGCGAGGATGACGATTGAACCATCGGCTTCCGGCGCGCGGCCCGGCGCCGCTGCCCTCTCATCATTCGACTGCTCGTGCGACACGGCCTCGCGATTGCTCTCGACGACGCGTATGCCGTACTTCGCTTCGAGTTCGTCGCGCCGCGCGGCGCGCGGGTGGCTGCCGACGATCTGCGCGGGCGCGACGAGCCTCCGTTTCAACAGACCCGCGATCATGGATTCGGCCATCACGCCGACGCCGACGAATACAAGCCGCACGCCGCCGAGCGGATTCTCATTATCAAGTCCGTTCAATTCGCTAGTCGCAGATGAGTTGGTCATAAGTAGAAAAGTAGCTCAAACGACGAACAGTTTCAAAGCTCGCAAATTGTTCGGCGCTCAAAGTGGCCTTCGTCTATTTACGATTTACGATTCACGTTTTACGATTAAGCGATGACGATTGACGAACAACTCGAACACCTCCGCAAAGGCACAGTGGAGATCATCCGTGAAGACGACCTGCGCGCGAAGCTGGAGCGGAGCGCGCGCACGGGCGTGCCGCTGCGCGTGAAACTCGGAGCCGACCCGACCGCGCCCGACATACATCTCGGCCACACGGTCGTCATACGCAAGCTCCGCGCGTTTCAGGAACTCGGCCACACGGTCATCTTCCTCATCGGCGACTTCACCGGACTCATCGGCGACCCATCCGGGAAGAACGCCACGCGCCCCCAACTCACGCGCGAAGAGATCGACGCCAACGCCGAAACTTACAAGACGCAAATCTTCAAACTGCTCGACCCCGCGAAGACCGAGATCAGGTTCAACTCCGAATGGATGGGCAAGATCGGCGCGGACGGCTTCGTGCGCCTCGCCTCTCACGTCACCGTCAAACAAATTTTGGAGCGCGACGACTTCGCCAAACGCCTCGCCGAAGAACGCCCCATCTCGCTCCACGAACTGCTCTACCCACTCACGCAAGCCTACGATTCGGTCGCACTCCGAGCCGACATCGAACTCGGCGGCACGGATCAAAAGTTCAACCTCCTGATGGCGCGCAACCTCCAACGCGAGTACGAGCAGGAGGCGCAAGCCTGCATCATCATGCCGCTCCTCGAAGGCACGGACGGCGTGCAGAAAATGTCCAAGTCGCTCGGCAACTACATCGGCATCAACGAGCCGCC
>DATHBB010000077.1:0-8946 GCA_035296385.1 Pyrinomonadaceae bacterium
ACGCCGATGGCGTCCCACGTCTCGAAGACACCCAACTCCCAGTTGAAGCCCCAGCGCATCGCGCGATCCACGTCCACGACGTTGTTGGCGATCTCCGGGATGCGGTTCGCCGCGTAGCGCAGTGTGCGCGAGATGGTCTTCCACAAAAACGCGCCGACGCGGTCATTCGACCACACCAGAGCCTTGATGCGCTCGCCCAAATCTTCGACGTTCTTCGCCATCTCCAGCGCGGGCAGTTTCACCTTCTGCGCGGGACGGTATTCGAGCGAGGCGTGGTCGAGCGTCCAGATTTCCTGCTTCTCGCCTTCGCCTTTTTGCTTACGATAGAAGCCGCCCTTCGTCTTGTTGCCGAGGATGCCGCGCCCGATCATGCCTTGCAAAAACTCCGGCGCGACGAACACCTCGCGCTCCTCGTCTTCGGGCACAGCCTCGTAGAGATTCTTCGCGACATGCGCGAACACGTCCAGGCCGACGATGTCGAACGTGCGGAACGTGGCAGACTTCGGGCGGCCAACCGCCTGCCCCGTCATCTTGTCAACCTCTTCGATGGTGTAGCCGTCTGCGAGCATCGTCTTGATCGAGACGAGCGCGCCGTAAGTGCCGATGCGATTGCCGATGAAGTTCGGGCGATCCTTCGCGATGACGACGCCCTTGCCGAGTCGCTGATCGAGGAAGCCGAAGACTGAGCAGGCGACTTCGGGTCGCGTCCATTCGGTCGGGATGAGTTCGCACAGGTGCAGGTAGCGCGGCGGGTTGAAGAAGTGTATGCCGAGGAAGTGCGCGCGGAAGTCTTCGGAGAAACCTTCGGCGATGGCGCGAATGGGGATGCCGCTCGTGTTCGACGCGACGACGGAACCCGCGCGCCTGTGCTCTTCAACTTGCGCGTAGAGCTTGCGCTTGATCTCCAAGTTCTCGACGACCGCTTCGATCACGAGGTCGCAGTCTTTCAGACGCGCCATGTCGTCCTCAAAATTCCCGACCGAGACAAGAGCCGCGCGCTCTGCGCTAAAAAACGCGGCGGGCTTCGCTTTTTTGGCGGCGTCGAGACCATTCTGCGCGATGCGGTTGCGCACGGCGCGCGAGTCGGGCGTCAAGCCTTTGGCCTGTTCGTCCGGCGAGAGTTCGCGCGGCGCAATGTCGAGCAAGAGGACGGGGATTCCGGCGTTTGCCAGATGCGCCGCGATCTGCGCGCCCATCGTGCCCGCGCCCAAGACCGCCGCCTTTTCGATTCGCAACATAACAGAAGAGCCTTTCAAGTGAAGCATCACCGACGAGAGGGCATACATCATACTGAATGAGTATTCATTCAGCAAGTGTAAAATTCACCACGCAACAGTCGAACGAAGCGTGTGGAGGCCTCAGCTAGGGCATAAACCCTGAAACGCAGGAGCATGAACGGGGGAAATTTCGGGCATAGATTCAGAATTTATCCCTGCCTTCGCTCGCCGGGGGAATAGCGATGCGCCTGAGACATTCGTTTGCGGAGCTTACCACATCCACTTAAGAGCGTATGCTGCGGTTGACAGCCCGTGGCCGCTGTCAACCGCGGGCGACATCGTTCCTAAAACACTCTCGCGCAACGTGTTGAGGTCTTGGATGACCCCGGCACTCGTTAGGAGCGGCGACGGGTCGTTAACGAGGGGCGACAAACGCGCCCGGCATCCTTGGCATTAAACTTCTTGTATGTGCGAGTTAGCTTCCGCGTCCCGCGCGGCACGCCGCTTGTTTACATGCCGGACGGCGTAGCCTCCGTGCGGGGCGGCGGTCGGAGGGTTTATCTAAACTCTTCGGACACACACGTTGCCTCACGCACCCCGACCCGTGGCTTCTTCGTCACGGCCACCAAGACCAACGAATCCTTCAACAAGAGAGTAAAACCTGATGTCGAATCCCTCGCCCGATGCCCTCAAATCCCGGAAGGCGGCCCGCACAGCCGCCGCTTGCTTCGGCCTGCTGGCACTCTTCAGCCCGGCGCACGCGCAGACGCTCAACACCGCTTCGAGGCCGCAACTCACGCCGAACGTGAGGAGGTACAGGGAGAGCGGCCTCAAGCCCGCCACGGGGCGCTCCGGCTCCGCCACACTCACCGCGCGCGCACTGCTCGGCAAGGGCGGCGAGACGACGGTTGAGGTGTCCACCGGCGCGCTGGACGGCGGCGGCGCACGCCCGGGCAGTATCAATAAGGCGCGGCTGAAGCCGCTCGACGAGCGTGGCGAGGCACTCTACGCGCGCAACTACACGGGACTCTCCGGCGGTTACTTCAAGACCACCGTGAACGATCTGCGTCGCGCGCAGCAGGTGCAGGTGCAGGCCAACGTCGAGGGCATAGACGCCGCGCGAACCGATGTCGTTACCGTGGTGGAGACCGTAAAACTTCGGCCAGACCTGTCGCCCGCAGACCTTTCGGCTCCGGCCAGAGGCATGTCCGGCAGCCCCGTCAACGTCTCGGTGGTGATCAGGGAACTGAAAGGCGAGACGGGCGCGACGGCTGACGTAGTCCTCTACGCCGACGGGGTGGAGGCCGACCGCGCGAAAGGCGTCTGGGTGGACGCCGGCGGGACGGTCTCGTGCGTCTTCACGCACACCTTCACCTCGACGGGAACGAAGCAGCTTGAAGTTAAAGTTGAAGGGAGCGCGCCGGGCGATTACGACGATTCGAATAACGCGGCGGCAGGCTCGATTGAGATCGGGCAGCCCGGCGGCGGCGAGTTGAACTACAACGTGCAGGTCGTCAACTCGACCGAGGACTACCGCTCCCACGTCCGCGAGAAACGATTTTTTAACGGCGTCCTACAGTCCGAGCGCGAGGAAGACTTCACATCGCATGGATGGCGGCAGCATGTGAACTTTTACGGTTGGACCGGGCGCATGGTCTCCTTCCCCCTCAACGTCTCGCACAACGAGACGAGAGACGGGGCGCTCGTCTTCACCAACACTTACGCAGGGCTGACCCCCACACAGGTGATCGACGACTCGGACGGGGTCACGCGCTTCGTCTCCTACAACGTGTGGCAGTACGACCCCGCGACGGGGTACTACTTCAACCTCTACACCAACGCACGTATCGACATGGCGACGGGGGCGCGGACGGAAACGACCTTCTTCAGCTCGAACCGGCAGGCCGGCGACGTGACCTATTACTCGCGCGGGTACGAGCGATTCTGGGACGACTACAGCGGCGAAGAGTTCTTCTACTCGTGGAACACCAGAGACACGATGAGTGCGGGCGCGCGCTTCCCCCTCGGCGGGCACTACGGCGTCAACGTCTCTGTGAGCGCCGGTGACGGCGCCGTCTACATGGCTTCGCCCGAGGTGGACCTCATGCCGTTCGACAACTCCTCGCGGGAGCCTTACACCTGCTTCGACTGGAGTTTCGACGCCTACAGCGGGACGAGTTGTGTGGAGTACCGGAGGGTCTGGTTCGGCAGGCACGGCTACGCCTATAAAGACTCCAACCCGTAAACGGCAAAGTCGCGCGGCGTGCGCGCACACGAACTGACAGCGGGCGGCGGCCTAACTAAGACCGCCGCCCGCTTCGTTTTTCAAACGTGCGAAGCTGCTTGATGATGCTACCTGGCGAAGGCTTCGATGTCGCCGACGATGTGTTGCGGGAACTCGACGTGGAGGCCGTGCCCGCCGTCGAGGCTGCCGGGAGGGAGTATCGCGGCGGAGTAGCGTTTGAAGATGGAGTTGGGGATGAGCGTGTCGAGCGCGAGTTGATCCTGGAGCGAGAAGATGCCGTCGTTGTCGCCCCAAAGTATCAGGGTCGGCGCTTTGATTTCACCGAGTTCGGCGGAGTGGTCTTCGGCGACCATCCCTGCGAGCGTCTGCTTCCAGACCGAGGCCGGGAGTTTGAGGCTCTCGGAGACGGCGGTGTCGAGAAACTCCGGGGGGATGGGATTGACGAAAGTGCTCGCCTGAAAGTCGCGCACGAACTGCGGAGGCACGGGGTCTGCGAGCGTCTGGACGAATTCGTTGAGACCGGCGACGACTTCGTTGCCCGCCATCGTGGGCGAGCCGCCGATGAGCACGAGACGACGTACGCGGCGCGGGTGTTCGACGGCGAACTTGTGCGCGATGAAACTGCCCATCGAGTGGCCGACGATTGTTGCCTTCTTGATCTTCAAAGCGTCCATGAAGGCCGCCACGTCGGCGGAGAAGTCGCCCTGCGTGTAGCAGCAGGCGGGGCGCGACGAATCTCCGTGGCCGCGCTGGTCGAGCGCGTAGATGTGAAACTTGTCGGAGATGAGCGGCAGGTTGCGCTCGAACGAGCGCCACGAATCCGTGTAGCCGTGCAGGAAGATGATGACGTGTCCCTTGCCGCGCCCGCGTTCGACGTAGTGCATGTTGATGCCCGTGTCGAGGGTGACGTAGCGGGAAGTGAGTCCGAGTTCTTCCGGGGCGACGACCTGCGCGTAGCTGTGCGTAAGCGAGACGGCCATGAGGAATGCAGCGAGGAATACGAGTCCGGTCAAGCGTTTCATTTGGGGGATTTTTCTCCTTAAGATTCTCAGGCGGCGGCGGCATAATTCGCCCTGTGAGGCGTGGGCGGAAACACCTCTTTCAACGTCGAATATGGTCGAGCGATTTCCGCACGGGGGAGTCGGGGGCACGAAGCAAAAATCGCTCTCAATTGTTAACGCGTAAAGCGGCGGGGATAGGGATCAGCGAAAAGTATTTTTTTTCGCGCGGCGTTTATTATTTTTTGCGGGGCGTTTAATAGTTGGTCAGGATAGCTTCGGGCGGGAGTCCCATTTCCTGCAAGCGGTCGCGTGTGTGCGAGATCATTTCGGGCGAGCCGCAGACGAGGGCGACGGGTTCGGTGAGACCGGGCAGGACGTTGTCCAGGAGCGACTGGACGTAGCCGGTCGAACCCGCCCACTCGTAGCCGTCGGGCTTGGAGATGACCTGACGCAGTTCGACGCCCGCAGCCTTCCACGTCTCGGTCTCGTCGCGGTAGCAGAAATCGTCGGGCGTGCGCGCGCCGTAGAGGACGATGATCTGGCCGAAGTCGTCTGGGCGTGTGAGCGCGTGGCGCAGGGTGGAGCGCAGCGGCGCGACGCCCGTGCCCATCGCGACGAAGACGAGGTCTTTACCCTTGTGCGCGTCGAGCGGGAAGCCGTGCCCGACGATGCCCGTGAGTTCCACCCCGTCGCCCGCGCGCAGGTCGTAGAGCGTCTGGCCGCCGTCGCCGCCCGCGCGTTTGACTAAAAACTCCAACTCCTCGTCTTCCGGCGCGCTCGCGAATGCGTAGTAGAAAGAACGTTCCGTTCCTGCGGCGCGCAACGCGGCGACCTGCCCGGGCAGAAACTCCACGCGCGCCGCCCCTTCGCCTTCCGCTTCAGGCCGCATGTCGAACGAGCGTATCTCGCGCCCTTCTTCGCGAACATTGGAAATGACGAGTCGGCGCGAGGTAGTGTCTTTCATAGAATTACGCAATCAGGTCTCATCTTTAAGCTGGGTTAGCGGCGAAGTTTAGATCAGGATCGGGTAAAGGGAAAAGGAGCGAAGGCGGGAGGGTAAAGGGAAAAGGGGTAAAGGAAAGGGAAAAGGCAAAGGGTTAAGGGGGAAAGGTCTGGAAGGTAGAGAGCGCCCGTTTGAATTTCTCTATTCTTCCCCTCTCCCCTTCGCCTTTTCCCTTTACCCTCCCGCCTTCGTGGTGTGCGCGGCAAGCAAAGCTATGATAAAACTGTCGGCGTTGCACCAGCTTAAGCAGGTTTGAGCTAAGTCGGGACGGGCGCGCGCAGAGTAGTGACGCCGCAGCAGCGGTTCGCCATACGTGGAACACGCCGTCCGAGGCCACCGCCTCCTGCGCACATGAGAGCCTGGTTCGTCGTGCGCGCCCCGCGCGCATCTTGCGTGCGAGTGCGGAGCGGCGACTTACGGCGACTTATAGCGGCGGCGCGGCCTGACTGAAAACTGAAAGGACTCTTTCGATGTTCCAGAATTTGATTGCGACGGCGGCCACCTGGTTTACGCTGCCCGTACGCCTCGCGCTCGGCCTCATCTTCGTCGCGCACGGCGCGCAGAAGGCGTTCGGCGTGTGGGGCGGGCCGGGATGGACGAAGTTCATGGCCTACCCGCCGCCATTCGCCTTCATGCGCCCGACGTGGTTCTGGATGGGCGCGGCGCTCTTCGCCGAACTCGTCGGCGGCCTGCTCGTCCTCATGGGGCTGTTGACGCGCGTGGGCGCGTTTCTCATCGCCTGCACGATGCTCACGGCGATGTTGGGCGTTCACTGGAAGGGCGGATTTTTCCTGAGCAACTCCGGCATCGAGTACACCGTCGCCCTGCTCGGCATGTCGCTCGCGCTGCTGATCGCGGGCGGCGGGCGACTCTCCGTAGATGAAGTGCTGCAAACGCCGCGCCGCCGCCGGTGGTAAGAATTCAGTGACGAGTGACAAGTGACGGGTGACAAGTTAAAACCAAGAACTAAAAACTTGTCCTGATTCCTGCTCGTCACTTGTCACTCGTCACTCGTCACTGTCTTTATGAAACGCTCGCCGCTTCTGGTCATCTTCATGACGGTCTTCATAGACCTCGTCGGGTTCGGCATCGTGATTCCGGTGCTGCCCTTTTACGTCGAAGGGACGACCTTCAATGCGACGCCGCGCACGGTCGGCATCCTCTTCGCCTCCTACTCCGTGATGCAACTGATCTTCTCGCCCGTCTTAGGCAGGCTGTCGGACAGGTACGGGCGCAGACCGATTCTCTTCTTCAGTCTCTTGGGGACGAGCCTCGGCTTCTTCATACTCGGTTTCGCCACGACGCTCTGGATGCTTTTTCTCGGTCGCATCATCGACGGCATCACCGGCGGCAACATCTCGACGGCGCAAGCCTACATCGCCGACGTGACGACGCCCGAAAATCGCGCCAAAGGCATGGGACTCATCGGCGCGGCCTTCGGACTCGGCTTCATCTTCGGCCCGGCCATCGGCGGCATACTCAGCCGCTGGGGCATCGGCGTGCCCTTCTTCTTCGCGGGCGCGCTCGCGCTGGCTAACGCCATCCTGCTTTATTTCACCCTGCCCGAAACCGTGACACCCGATCATCCTGCGCGCACGTCCGCCGCGACGGGTCGCTGGTCGCAACTCCTGGACGCCATTCGCCAGCCGCGTCTCGCCTACGTCCTCGTCATCTACTTTCTCTTCGTCGTCGCCTTCTCGATCATGACGACCTCCTTCGCGCTCTTCACGATGTACCGCT
This sequence comes from Pyrinomonadaceae bacterium, assembly GCA_035296385.1. Classification (GTDB taxonomy): domain Bacteria; phylum Acidobacteriota; class Blastocatellia; order Pyrinomonadales; family Pyrinomonadaceae; genus JAIVJZ01. The sequence goes on from DATHBB010000077.1 coordinate 7,207, forward strand.
TCGGCTACGACGCGGCGCACAACGGTTATCTCTTCATGTACGTCGGCATCATCGGCGCGGTCATTCAGGGAGGACTCATCGGGCGTCTGGTCAAGGCGTTCGGCGAGATGCCGCTGGTGCTCGCGGGCGCGCTCCTGTTCGCCTTGAGCCTGTTTGCGATCCCGCTCGTCGGGCCGCAGACGGGTTTGTCTATGCTGCTCCTGGTGGGCGGAGTCTTCGCGGTCGGGAATTCGCTGGCGACGCCTTCGCTCCAGACGCTCGCATCGCGTAGCGTGGGGCGCGGCGAGCAGGGCGGCGTGCTCGGCGTCACGCAATCGGTCGCGAGTCTCGCGCGCGCCGTCGGCCCGACTGTCGCCGCGCTCCTCATCCACAGCGCGATCTCGACCTACGGAGCCGACGGGCGACTCCACGAGATGAGCGACCGCTCGCTGCGCGTCACCTTCTGGACCGCCGCCGCCATCATGCTCCTCGCCTTCCTGCTCGCAGCCTACTTCGCACGCGCCTACGCCGCACGCTACACGCACAACGAAATCCCCTCTCCCGCCGAAGGATAGAAAATTGTCCGTTGTCAGTAGTCCGTAGTCAGTTGTTCAAGACCGTCTTTAGCAACTTGTGTGATGGTCACTAAACAACGGACAACTGACAACGGACAACGGACAGTTTTTAGTCCGCTTGCCAGATTGAGGGGAGCGCGGACTCGTCGAGTTCGAGCGTGTGGCCGTCGGGCAGGATGTGTATGAGGTGCGCGCCGCGTGCGCGCAAGGGGGGCGCGAGCAGGCCGAGGCGGTGGCAGTTCGCGCGCGGTTGTTTGTGACGCGTCAGAGGGTAAGACTCCGAGCACATCAAGGCGATGCGCATCTCCGAAGCCAACTCCATCACGCGATCTAGCCCGCGCGATAGCTCTGCGGGCGGCGCGACCACTTTGCCGCCGCACTCCGGCAGCCACTCGTAACCGATCCGCGCCTCCCGCAAATTCGCCTCCAACACGCGCCCGTTGAACTGCGGCCAACGCGAACGCGCCGCGCTCCTGACATCAGCGACGAGCGCGATCTCGTGCTCTTTGAGCAGCGCGAGAAAATCTTGCCACGCGTGGCGTCCGTGTCCGATGGTGTAGATGTTGGGCGAGGCGTTGTCGGGCATGAAAGTTAATCAGAAGAAGCGGCGGAGCAGCCACATGACGAGGCTCAGGACAAGCGAGACGACGAGCATCGAGGTGATGGGGATGAAGACGCGCGTGCGTTCGCCGCCGAAACTGAGATCGCCCGGCAGCCGCCCGAACCAGGAGAGCGCGCCCGCGTAGGCGAGCAAACCGATTACGACTATCGCCACGCCGACGAGAATTATCAACAGTCCACCGCCGCGTGCGTCCATCTAGCGTCCCTCCAATTTCTCGACGCGCGCTCTCATTTCCGCGCGCAGTTCGTCAATCGTTAAATAAACGAGACGGCCTCCGGTGAACAGTTCGTCGTGCGTCACGTCGAGCGCGGCGAACGGGGGCGGCGCAAACGCGTCCATCTCCGCGTCCGCGTCGAAATCCGTCTCCGCGAGAATGAGGCCGTGAAGCGTGCCGAGGAACACGTCAACGGAATATTTTCGATTCTCGTGCTCGTAAGGGTAACGGTTCTTGCGCAACTCGTTCGCCTCGAAGACGGAGAACACTTCGTACTCGTACTCGTTCAGGTAGATGCTCGTGATGAGCGTGCGCGAGAAATCGGGCGGCGCGGGCGCGTGCTTCTGCGT
>DATHBB010000078.1:0-1956 GCA_035296385.1 Pyrinomonadaceae bacterium
TTACGGTTTCTTCGGCGGCTCTTCCTCGAAGTCGCCCTCTTCGATGATCTTCACTTCGCTGCCGAAGCGTTGGTAGTTGCGGAAGCGTATCTCGTTGCGCGTCTGGTAAGTCTGCTGCTGGTAACGCGTCGTCAGTTCCACTTCGGAGCGGACGGGCAGCAGATACTTGCGACCGGAGATGTCTACCCAGTCGTAATCAATCGTGTTCGTGGCGGCGATGATGGGGAAGTCGAGGGGGATGTCCGTCGAGATGTTTTCTACGCGCAGCACGCGAAACGCCTCGCGGTCGATCCACACGCGCCCGCGATAGCCGACGCGCGCGACGAGCGGTTCGACGCCGCGCGATTCCGTCACCTTCAAAGTCTGCTTTGAGTTTTCAATCTTCACCGTGTAGTCGTAAATGATCGCGCGCCGCCCGCCGACGGTGTCCGTATCGACGGCTTGAAACTCGGTCTTGGTCGCATCGGCGAAGAGATCGTTGAGCGTGGAGACGAACTCGCCGGTCGAACTCGTGCCGCCCGCCTGCTCGTAGCTGCGCCGCTCCTTGGCCTCTTCGGTGGCGGGCAGGCCGTTAACGGCGAGAAGTTTATATTGCTCGCCGCCCGCGCTCTCGCGGTAGCTGACGGCGACGGTGAGTTGATCCGTCTGCGAAAAGTTTCGCGTCTCGCCGCGCGCGAACGAGCGGCGCACGAGTTGGCGCACGACGAAATCGGGCATCGCGCCCGCCGCCTCGCGCGTGGCCTTGCGCGTGCGCTCCAACGCGTCCAGAGCCTCGGCCACGGAGGGACGCGCCGCCGCGCCCGCCGGATTCAAACGACGCCGCGCGGCCTCTTCGAGCGTGCGGCGCAAGAGCGCGTCGTTGCCGCTCTTGGTCGCCACGACGGAGCGGATGCCCGCCGTCAACTCGAAACCGATGCCCCGCCTGCGTATCTCCTCGACGACCGCGTCGCGCTTCTGCGGCTGCGACGGCAGTTGATAAACGAGCCGCACGAGTTCCTGACTCGTCAGAGGCTTTTCAGTTTGCGCCGTCGCGTGAGCGGCAAAGAGCGCGACGAGAAGCGACGCGCCGAGCAACGCTTTCGCAGACGCGGCTGTGATAATTCTTGAGTTCATAAAAATGTCAGTTGTCCGTAGTCAGTTGTTTTTTGTCTCGGGCAGGTTGTCACTTTCATCTTTAGCAACTAGCTTGATAACCACATGCAACGGACAACGGACAACTGACTACTGACAGAACTTTGCTATCGCCCGCGCGAGAATTTCGACACAAGTGTTGAGTTCGTCGGCGGGCACGAATTCGCCCGTGCGGTGCGCGGTGCGAATGCTGCCCGGCCCGATGACGACCGCCTCCGCGCCCATCTCCGTCAACTGCGGCGCTTCCGTGCCGAAGGCGACCGTGCCCGCCGTCAGCCCGCTCAAACTTTCCAACTCGCGCACAAGCGGAGACGACGCGCTCGTCTCCGCTGCTTCGTCAAGTCGTAGAACCTCGATTGTCGCGTCGAAGTCCGGCTCAATGGTGCGCAAATTCTCGACCTCCGCTTGGATGAGTTCGATGGCGTGTGCGGCTGCCTGACCGGGCACGGGTCGCCATTCGAGCGTGAAGCGACATTCGCCTGCGATGATGTTTTTGGCCGTGCCGCCATGAATGACGCCGACGTTGAGCGTCGTGTAGGGCGGATCGAAAGCGTCATGTTGCTGCTCTTTCAACAACTCCCCGACGGCTTCGATGCGCGCGATGAGCCGCGCGGCGCGGAAGATGGCCGACGCGCCGAGCGCAGGGTACGCGCTGTGCCCCTCGTGCCCGCCGACGCGCACTTCGGCGAGACAATAACCTTTCCCCGCGCGCATCGGCTGCAACGAAGTCGGCTCGCCGACGATGGCGTAGCGCACCTTGAGCGCGCGCGACTCCGCCAGACGTTTCGCGCCGAGGCATCCGACCTCTTCGTCCGCCGTGAAGAC
>DATHBB010000079.1:0-4547 GCA_035296385.1 Pyrinomonadaceae bacterium
TCGCGTTGTCTGCATGCGTTGAGACGGGCGGTTGACCTGTTTGTGCGATGCTATAACGCACGACAGCTAAGAAAGCGAAAGTATCCAAAGTATCCGGCGAAGATTACTGATGCCCTTGCTACTTACGTTTAGTCACTCCCAATTTTCGGGCGTGTCCTTGCAGCTACTGCTCGTTTACTGATCCAGACTCTCGCGCAAAATATCCTGTAGCTGTTTGACGCGTGCGTCGGTCACACGGGCGAGACAAAAACTGACGACCATCGGGTAGATCGTGCCGCCTTTGTTGCCGACGCTCGTGTAGTCGCAATGCGCGTCGCGAAACTTGAGCCACGCGAGTTGCGCGGTGCGGAGTTTCGCGCGCTCCGTTGCGCCCGTGTCTTTCATCAACTCGCGATAGACTTTGTTGAGTTCCGCATCGGCACGGTCGCGCGCGAGCGCGGCGCAACGGTTCAGTTCGTGTTGGTTGCGTGCGTCGGGGCAGGGGTCTTCGCCGTCAACGTCGTCCTGCGACGCTGCTGTCGCGGCGGCTGTGTCCGGCTTCGCAGGCTGTGTTTTGGTCTTCGACTCTTGCGCCGCGCTTTGAGCGACGGCTAACGCGAGCGAGACGACGCACACTCCGGCGCGGAGAAACTTTTTCATCGTAGAGTTTCCTTCAAAAATGTGGGCGCGAATTTAAGTGCGAATGTGTCGGCGTCACTCTTCAAGTTTGCGTCTGGCGTCCGCTGATGAACAGCAGGATGCCCCCGACGATCAGGCCGAGTATGCCGAACGGGGTCAGGAGTAGGAAGAGATGAATCAGGCTGCCGCCGATGCCCGCGATGAGACCAACGAGCCAGATCATTGGCGAAAGCAACGCGACGGCTGCGGAAATCCCTAAGACGATAAAAGCTATTCTGCGCAATCAAAACTCTCCGCGCCGACCGCCGCCCGCTTAAAACTCTACGCGGCGGCGTCGTCCACGCCCGTCAGGGCTTCGCCCGGCATGGCGCGGCGGCGTTCGACCATCTCGCTCGTGATGACGAATTCTTTGACGCGCTTTTGCGAGGGCAGCGTGTACATCGAGTCCAGGAGCAACTCTTCCATGATCATCATCAGGCCGCGCGCCCCCACTTTGCGTTCGACCGCCTGACGCGCGATGGCCTTCAAGGCGTCGTCCGTGAAGCGCAGCTTGACGTTGTCGTACTCGAATTTTTTCTGGTACTGCTTGATGAGCGCGTTCTTCGGCTCGGTCAGTATGCGCAGGAGCGCGCCCTCGTCGAGTTCGTTGAGGACGCCGAGCACGGGGAGGCGTCCGACGAATTCGGGGATCAACCCGTACTTCACAAGGTCTTCCGGCTGCGCCGTCGCCATCGCTTCGGCGTAGCGTTCCTTGCTGTCCTTGATCTCGGCGCGGAAGCCGAACGACTTGTTGCGCATCCGCCGCTCTATAACTTTTTCGAGTCCGACGAACGCGCCGCCGCAGATGAACAGAATGTTCGTCGTATCAATCGGGAAGAACTCCTGATGCGGGTGCTTGCGTCCGCCCTGCGGCGGGACGTTGGCGACCGTGCCTTCGAGAATTTTCAAGAGCGCCTGCTGCACGCCTTCGCCCGACACGTCGCGCGTGATCGATGGGTTCTCGTCCTTGCGGCAAATCTTGTCAACTTCGTCGATGTAGATGATGCCCTGCTGCGCGCGTTCAACGTCGCCGTTGGCGGCCTGCAAGAGTTTGAGGATGATGTTCTCAACGTCTTCGCCGACGTAGCCCGCTTCGGTCAGAGTCGTCGCGTCAACGATGGTGAAGGGAACGGAGAGCATGCGCGCGAGCGTCTGCGCCAGGAGAGTTTTGCCCGTGCCGGTCGGCCCCATCAAAAGGATGTTCGACTTTTGAATCTCAACGTCCGACCGTCGGCGCGCGATCTCGATGCGCTTGTAATGCTGATAGACGGCGACGGCGAGGCGCTTCTTCGTCTCGTCCTGACCGATGACGTATTCGTCTAAGAAATTTTTGATTTCGGAAGGCTTCGGCAGCGGCGGACGAGTCGCGACGGCTTCGGCCTGCTGGTCGTCGGTGATGATCTCGTTGCAAATGTCTATGCACTCGTTGCAGATGTAGACGGTCGGGCCGGCAATGAGTTTCTTCACTTCGTTCTGCGACTTGCCGCAGAACGAACAACGCAACGTGTCATCGGTTCGACGTACCATAGGCTTTAGGGGACTCCGTGCTTTCGAGGTTCAATCCAAACTTCAGTTTGTCAAGTGACTTAAAACGGGCGGGCTTCTCTCTTCGTGTCCTAAACTTGCCCGCGTGTGCGGTGGCGCGATTGGGGCGCGGCGCGACTGCCGGGGAACTACTGTAGCATAAAATTACCGGCGCGTCTGAATCTTTCGAGCAGACGCGCCGGTAAAAATTTATTCGCGGTGCGTGATGACTTCGTCAATCAGCCCGTACTCTTTGGCCTGCACCGCCGACATGATGCGGTCGCGCTCCACGTCGCGCTCGATCTGATCGTAAGCCTGACCGGAGTGCTTGGCGAGAATGTTCGAGGTCAGTTCGCGCATGCGTATGATCTCTTCGGCCATGATGCGGATGTCCGTGGCCTGGCCTTCCGCGCCGCCCGAAGGCTGGTGTATGAGGATGCGCGAGTTGGGCAGCGCGAAGCGTTTGCCCTTCGCGCCCGCCGCGAGCAGCAGCGCCGCCATCGAAGCGCACTGGCCGACGCAGAGGGTGGACACGTCGGCGCGTATGAACTGCATCGTGTCGTAGATCGCCATCCCCGCTGTGATCGAACCGCCCGGCGAATTGATGTAGAGCGAGATGTCCTTCTCGGGGTCTTCGGCTTCGAGGAAGATCAGTTGTGCGACGATGAGGTTGGCGATCTGATCGTCAATCGGCGTCGAGATGAAGATGATGTTGTCTTTCAAAAGGCGCGAGTAAATGTCGAAGGCGCGTTCGCCGCGCGACGTTTGCTCGACCACCATTGGGACTAAAGCCATAAACTTAAAACTCCAAACTACGTAACCTGTGCCAAGTTAAAAAACAATTTCCGACGTTTACGAAAACGTCAACTCTGCGACTCACCCGATTGCGTCTCGCCCTTCGCGCTCGCCTCTTCCATCGCAGCTTCCTGCTCGGTCGGCGCGGCCTCTGCGGGCGGCGCATCTTCGCGCCATTCCTCATCGCGCACGCGCGCATTTTCGACGAGAAGATCGAGCGCCTTGCGGTGGCGCAACCTGTCGGCGATGCTACGTTCGCCTCCCTGCTTTGTCAAGGCAGCACGCACTTGCTCTACGGACTGGCGCGCGCCCTCGGCGATGGCCGCGATCTCCTGCTCCACTTCCTCTTCCGTCGGCTCGATCTCTTCGGCCTCGGCGATGCGTTCGAGGAGGATCGAGCCGCGCAAATCCTCCGTCGCCTGCGCCTCCAGCATGCCCTGCAAGTTCTCCCAGTCCAACTCCTGACGGCGCGGGTCAACGCCGCGCTGCATCATGTCGCGCACGGTTGATTCGAGCAGGCGACGCGCCTGACTCTTGACGAGCGATTCGGGCACTTCAAACTCGTGCGCCTCGATCAACTTCCCCATCACCTCGTCGCGCAGGCGGTGTTCGGACTCGACCCGCGCACGCTCTTCCAAACTCTCGCGCAACTTCACGCGCAGCGTCGCCTCCGAATCGATCTCTTCGCCGAAAGTCTTCGCCCATTCGTCGTCAACTTCGGGCAACTCCTTGCGCCTGACCGCCGTTACCGTCGCCGTGTAGTCGATCACTTTTCCCGCCAGACCCTTCGACGAAAAATCTTCCGGGTAACTGACGCGAAAAGTTTTCACATCGTCGGGCTTCGTGCCCGTCAGTTGCTCGGTGAAGTCCGCGAGCACGCCCTCGCCGCCGAGCACCACTTCAACGTCTTCAGCCTTGATGTCTTCCTCCGACGGCGGCTCGATATACTTGCCCGTGAAGTTGACCGTCACCGTGTCGCCCGCCTCCGCCGCGCGGTCTTCGACGGGTTGGAGCGAGGCCGACTGTTCGCGCAGGTTCGAGATCATCTCTTCGACCGTCTCGTCCGTGACGGGGCGCGTGCGGCGCGCGACTTCCAGATTCTTATACTCGCCGAGCGCGACATCGGGCAGCACCTCGACGTGCGCGTGTATGGAGAGCGGCTGCTCGCCGAGTTTTTCCAACGCCTCGTCGTTCGAGAGATGAATGTCCGGCTCGCCGATGACGTTGAGCGCGCTCTCGTTGATCGCGTCGTTGATGGCCTGCGGCACGAGGTTCTGCACGACCTCGCCGCGTATCTCGTTTTTGTAACGCTGGCGCACGACCGAACCGGGCGCGCGGCCTTTACGAAAGCCGGGCACGCTGACCGCTGCCGCATAGCGCTCGGTCACGCGTTCGAGTTCGGCGCGCACGTCCTGTGCGTCGATCTCGATCTTGAGTTCTTTTTTGGTCGGGGAAACGTCAACCACTTCTGTCTTCATAAACATAAAACCCGCGCGCCTTCGCCTCCGATGTGCGGCTCAGCCGTGCGGGCATCCTTCCTGTTAAAATTATAGAAATGCGTAGCGCAAAAT
>DATHBB010000080.1:0-26874 GCA_035296385.1 Pyrinomonadaceae bacterium
TCGTAGGCTTCAAAATTCCAGACCGACGCCCAGACCGTCTTGATCGCCTCGATCAGCTTCTCTTCTTCGCGCACGTTCGGCACGGTCGAATACAGCCCCGCGCCGTTGAAATTCGGCAAGTCCTCCGCGTTCGTCGAACTGCGCACGAACAACCCCTTGCCCGCATATTCGGCGCGCACGCGCTTCAGGATTTCGTCTCGCAACTTCGCGTCGAACGCCGCCGCCTGAATGCGCGCGCGCATCTCCGTCAGGCGTTCGCGCCGGTAAGCCGGATCATGCACGAACTTCTGATCGTCCATCATCTCGGCGATAGGCAACTCCAGTTCGTTCGCTTTGATGAAGTCGTCGTAATAGCGTATCGGGACAGTGAAACCGTTCGGCACGGTGATGCCGCGCAGACGCGCATTGACGACCTCGCCGAGATTGGCCGACTTCGCGCCGTAGGCGTCGGCCATACGCGCGCGCTGCTGTCGCAGGTCGAGCAGCCTTAGTTCCGAGAGGTTATAGCGCGGCGTCATAATGTCGCGCCGCTCTTTGAGCCGCCGCTGGTACTCGTTCAGCGCATTGTTGTCCGCGCGTTTGATCTCGAACTTGCCCTGCTTCGTCTCGAACGAGACCCACCAGCCGTCATATTCTTTGAACACCTCGGCTGCATTACGCACGTAGGCGTTCGGCACGCCCCAAGATTTGGCGAGCAGGTTGATGTGCGAAAGCGGCGTCGAAGGCTTGCCCGTGATGATGCCCGCGACGGGCGGCAGCGTGACGGGCACTTCGTCGAGCACGAGAATTTCGTTGAAGCCGATCTCGACGTGTTCGTCCAGATTTTTGATGATGTGGATGCGGCCAAGCCCGCGCGCCAGATTGAGCGGTTGATACTCCTGCTCGCGCGCGATCTCGCTTTGCGAGACGCGTTCGAGTCCGGCGATTGCAGCGGAGGCTTCGTCCTGCCTGATGGAGTTGGGCTTGAAGGCGACGCGCTCGTAAAAGGTGCGGTTGATCGTATCATTCGTGAGTTTGATCTGCTCGGCGGGGATCAGGTCGCCTTCCCAGAACTCAAACGTCCAGCGGCGGAGCGGCGTCTGGTAGGCGAGCGTGCCGAGTATGAAGCGGCGGTTTGGCTTCAGATAGTTGTTCTCGAAAAATTCGCGCCCGCGTTCGAGCGAGAGATACGTGCCGTTGACGAAATCTTTGTGGAAGCGGTAACGCTTCGAGTTGACGTAATAAATTTTGTTCCGGTCTTTGCGATCAATGACGTACATGACGTGCGGCAGCGGATAACCTGCGTCCGTGTTGATGCGCGAGAGCGTGTCGAATTCCGCGCGCGACTTGATCTCCGGGCGCGAACGCAAGCCCTGCGCCGCCGACGTTTGCGCCGCACGCTGGCGCTGCGCCAGAGTTTGCGCCGGAGCGCAGAGAAAGGTGAAGACCAATGCGCTCAGGATGATTTTTTTGGCAACTCTCATAGAACTTTTCTCGCTTTCAACAACCCGTCGCTTTCGCGGCGCAGCAATTCTAACAGATCATCTATGTGCCGCCGCTCCGTCAGGAAGCTGTTGACGTTGACGCGTATTGCACGCCGTCCGTCGAGCACGGTGGTTGACAACCACGCTTCTCCGCTTCGTTCGATGCGCTGCTGCAATTCGCGTTGTAAGCCGTCCATCTCCGCGCCTTCCGCGTCGCGCATTTCCGTCGGCACGAACCGCAGGCAACACACCGCCGTCTCGACTTCGCCGACACGCTCGAAGCCTTCGAGCGTCGCTACGCGTTCGGCGAAATACTCCGTGAGTTCGATCTGGCGTTCGATGATTTCGGCGTAGCCGCGCGTGCCGAGCGTTTTGAGCGCGAACCAGATTTTGAGCGCGTTGAAACGGCGCGTGCCGAGTTGGCCGTAGCGAAGATAGTCGAAGGGCACGTCTTCGCCGCCGCGCTCCTCGCTCAGATACTCCGGCGTGATGTCGAACGCGTCGCGGAGCACCTTCGCGCCCTCGCGCACGAGCAACGCGCCCGCCGCAAACGGCACGAACATCCACTTGTGCGGATCAAGCGTGACGGAATCTGCACGCTCGATTCCCCGCAGGCGATCCTTATATTTCGCGGACATGGCGAGCGCGCCGCCGTATGCGCCGTCAACGTGAAACCAGAGTTTGTATTCGCGCGCGAGGTCGGCGAGTTCATCCAGAGGATCAATGATGCCGGTCGAAGTCGCGCCAGCCGCGCCCGCGATGCAGACGGGGAGATTGCCCGCGTCCAGGTCGCGCTCGATCTCCCGGCGCAACGCGTCCGTGCGAATATGAAAACGTTCGTCCGTCGCAACCTTGTGCAAGTTCTCGCGTCCGAGGCCGAGTATGTCCACGCTCTTGACGAACGAATAATGGCACTGTTCGGAAGCATAGACGATCATGTTCCCCGCCGTCGTATGCGCGGGGAGCGCGTCGTCGTTCGTTCGTCTGACGGGAAGCGACGCGGCGCGCAGCCCACGATCACGCACGAATTCTGCGGCGCGGTCGCGCGCGCACTTGAGCGCGATCAAGTTAGCTTCCGAGCCGCCGCTCGCGAGCGCGCCGAAACTTTCAGCGCCGTAGCCGACGATCTCGCAGAGCCAACGGATAACGCGTGCTTCGATGACGCTCGCCGTAGGCGAGTTGCGCCAGACCGCGCCGTTCTGGTTGATGGCCGAACACAAGGCGTCTGCCCAGACGCCGACGGCGAGCGGCGTCGGGTTGAACAACCCGTAATAGCGCGGGCTGGGAATGTTCATCGCGTGCGGGGCGATCTCGCGCGAGAAGCGTTCGAGCAGAGGGAGCGCGTCCGTGCCTTCGCGCGGCAGAGGCTCGTCGAACATTCGTTCGAGTTCGCGCGGGCTGGCTTCGGAGCAGACGCGCGCCGTGTCGAGCGTGCGCGCGTGCTCAGCGATGATCCCGGTGACGATTTTTCCCAGTCGTTCGTGCTCGGCGCTCAAGCGTTCGCTCATACTCGTTTTCGTTCCTGTGCAAGAAATTCGGAGTTCCGTTAAGCTAACCTAAGCGGAGGGGTTTATTCCAGCCGACAGACGCGATGACACGGACGCAACTCGAAGAATTCACTGCAACGCTTGAGACGCACGCCGCGCGTTACGACGTGCAACTGACGCCACTCGTCGTCGCGCGTCTCGGCGATTACTACGAGCATTTGTTGAAGTGGAACGCGCGACTGCATCTCGTCGCGCCGTGCGCGCCCGCGGAGTTTGCCACGCGGCACGTGCTCGAATCGCTGACGGCCTGCGCGCACATGCGGGAAGGCGCGCGCGTGTGCGACGTTGGCTCAGGCGGCGGCCTGCCGATCATTCCCTGTCTCATCGCGCGCACAGACCTCGGCGCTGTACTTATCGAAGCCTCTACGAAGAAGACCGTCTACTTGCGTGAAGCCTTAAGCCGCCTCGGATTGCAGGAGCGTGCGCGGGTCGTCGCGCAGAGGTTTGAGCAAATGGACGCACCCGAATGTGAGGTGGTAGCTTGCCGCGCGCTCGAATGTTTTACGGCGATGTATCCGCGACTCGTCGAATGGTCGCCGCCCGCGTCGAGACTTTTGTTGTTCGGCGGGAGATCGCTCGAAGGTTTAATTGGCGAGGATCAAAATTTGCGCGGCTACGTGGCCGTCAAGATGCCGGACTCGGAACAGAGATTTCTTTTCGTGTGCGAACGCAAGTAAGAAACGCGGAAGTAGGAACGCGGAACGATGAACTGAAAGCAACCTGTCTTTCATTTATCGTTCCGCGTTCCTACTTCCGCGTTCTCTTCTTAGCGTATGACGTTGATGCTGATCAGTTGTTGGCCTTCGATGACGAAGTCTGCGGGCGGTAGTTCCTGTTCGTCAACGGGCGAGAGCGCGGTCGGCGTGAAGCCGCCGGAGGTGCGGTCGCTGTTGAGCGTGGCGACGACCGAGGGCGGGAGGTTCGGCATCTCGTCCGTGCCGATGACCGCGCCCGACGTGACGCGGAAGAGTTTCACGTAGAGGCGGTCGCTCTTCTTGATGCGGTTGATCGCGCCGACGAGTTGGCTCAAATCCTTCGGCACGAAGTTCTGCGCGGCTGACGCCTGTTGGAGCGCGCCGCCGTCGCCGACGAAGAGGACGAGTTGGCCGAGCGGCACGTCCGAGGGAATCTTGACGGGGATGCGCTGCACGAACTGCTTGCCCGAATCGGTGCGCACGTAGGCTTGCACTTCGACCGTCTCGCCCCTGCCGACTTCCGTTCGGTCGAGCGCGATGCGGTCGAGCGTGCCGGAGCGGCGCTCGTCGGTCGAGGTGATGTCGAGCGTGATCTGGCCGATGTCAACGTTGTCGAAGCCGCTTGAGAGCAGCGCGGCGATGGGCGTGGCGACGGAGCCTGCGGCCTGCGCGCCCGCGTTCATCGAAGAGAAACGACGCTCGATTTGGATCGGTTGATGACCGGCCACGTCGATCTTGCCGCGCAAGGAGATGGTTGATTCGCCGAGGCTGCGCTCGGTCGAGCCGATGGTGGAGAAGATGGTGATGTTCAAAAGTACGGGCGTCAGGAATTGATCGTTCGCCACTTCGTAAGTGTACGTGTCCGTTCGGTCGCGGCTGGTGTGCAAATTGATCTTGACCGGAATCATCTTGGGCGCGCGACCGAGCAGGCCGTAGATGCCGGTGGCGCGATCCTGCGAGATGGAACCCACCATCTGACCGGCGGAAGAGAGTTTGAAAGAATTGTTGACGCTCGAAATCACCGTCACGACGTTCGACTCGGACATCGGCATGTCGGCGACGCCGAGGCCGAGGAACGGGTGGCCGAAGGCGTAGATGCGTTCGTTGTCGCGCCACGTCACCGTCCCGAAGGCCGCGAGCGAATAGTCGCCGCGCACGAGTTGGACGCTGACGGACGAGCCGGGCGGGAGCGTCTTTTCCGTCACTTTACCCATCGGCGTGATCGAGGCCGAACCGCCGACGCCCGCGACGGGAAGCAGGCCGTTCGATTGCAGTTGCGGCGCGTAGAGCGCGAGGGCATCCGAACTGATGCCGCTGAAGACGAGCGGCGTGGCGATGGGCGCGATGGTCTGACCGAGCAGCGCGTTCAGAGGCGAATTCGCGGCGACGGGCGCGGCGAACGTGCCGCCCGCGAAGGCTGGTTTCGGCCAGGCGGTCTGCCAGTCGGTCGAAGCGAGTTTGGCGAATGAGACGGTGCGAGGGCTTGCGACGCGCGAAGTTCCCTGTTGGCGCGCGAAGATGTCGATCATCTGTTTGATCGGCGTGATGCCGCAGATCGGCTCTTTCGAGAAGGGGAAACTGAAGGCAATTGCGCCGACGAGTTTGCCGTCAATATAGACCGGCGAGCCGGACATTCCGGCGAACACGCCCGTCTTCTCCGCGTTCGCGCCCGTCAGACGCCCGATGATGGCCGACTGTCGCGGCGCGGGAAAACCCGGCAGCACGCCGAGTATGTCCACGCCGAATTCCTGCGCTTCCGAACCCGAAAAGACCGTCCACGCACGCGCCTTCATGCCCGGTCGCACGTCTTCCAGCGGAAACAAACGCGCGTCCGCCTGAGCCGCGTCCGCTTTAGCCGCCGCCGGAGTTTGCGCCGGAACGTTGACGGCAAAAGACACGAGCGCGAGTACGAGCACGGGGTAGAACAATTTTTTCATGTGAATACCTTTTGGAACGGGGGGAAGCATCTTGAACCTCTGACGACGCACGCGACCCGCCGGAAACGACTCTGGAGACTAAAGCGACGAAAGAGACGAACGGCGAATTCGTTGCAACAACCCAAGAGCGACTATAGCGTCCGGTTTCTCAGATGGTCAAGCAAGAGCAAAGGTTGGGTGGAGTCCTCACTTGATTTATCCTCTGTGCCCCCTCCGTGTCCTCTGTGTCTCTGTGGTGAATGATCATAATAAGCACTCACCACAGAGACACAGAGAGCACAGAGGGGGCACAGAGAAAGGCTGCCGTTCGACGGCAACCTGTTGCCCTCCTTGCCGCTCGCTCGCGCGGCGTGTTAATTTTCGCGGGCGATGCGTCCGCCATCATCTCCAAACAAGTCGTTTGTTATAAACTCACGAGAGTTGGCGTCCCTACCATCCCGACTAATAGTGGCGTACCCTATCAAGCATGTCTGACGCCGAAGGATTCATCCTCGCGGGCGGCGCGTCGAGTCGCATGGGCACGGACAAGGCACGGCTCTCGCTCGGCGGGCGCACCTTCGTCGAGCGCATCGCGGAAGCGCTCCGCGCGATTGCGACGCAAGTGAGCGTGGTCGGCACGAGGCCGTTCGACGGCGGCGCGCTCGATTTGCCAACCGTCGCGGACGTGTACCGAGATTGCGGCGCGCTCGGCGGTTTGCACGCCGCGCTCCGCGCGTGTCGCGCGCCGTGGGCGGTCGTCGTCTCCTGCGATCTGCCGTTCGTCACGGGCGAACTCTTCGCGCGCCTCGCCGACTTACGTACGCCGGAGGCGGACGCCGTCGCCCCTGTGCAACGCGACGGTCGCCCGCAACCGCTCTGCGCGCTCTATTCGACGGCGCGCTGTCTGGAACGCGTCGAGAGACTTCTCGGAGCGGGCGAGAGGCGACCGCGCGTGCTCTTGCGCGAGGCGCGCACGCGCTGGGTCGAGCCTACAGAGTTGGCCGACCTGCGCGACGCCGAATTGTTCTTCTTGAACGTCAACACGCCGGAAGATTACGAGCGTGCGAGGGAGATGGTGAAAACTGTCCGTTGTCGGTAGTCAGTTGTCCGTTGTTTTTGTCTGTCGCAAGTTACTTGCTTTAACCTTTAGCCGCTCGCTCGATAACCACATGCAACTGACAACTGACTACGGACAACTGACAACTTGAGATTCTAATGTCGCGTCGCGGAAGACCGGGAAAGAGATTGCTGAAAGCGCTGCTGCCGGTGGCGTTGCTGTTGGTGCTGGGCATCGGCGGCGGGCTGATCTTCATCGTCCGCACGATAGCGCATCCCGTCCCGCACCCGTATCTCGTCACGCCGGAGACTTTTCCCGCCTACAGCGCGCGCGGCCTGCGCGTGACCGAAGAGACGTGGAGCAACGCGGACGCGACGCAGGCGCGCGGCTGGCTCCTGCGCGGCGCGGAGGGCGCGCCCGCCGTTCTGCTCCTGCACCGCTACGGCGCAGATCGCTCCTGGCTTTTGAACCTCGGCGTCAAGATCAACGAAGCGACCAACTACACGATCCTCTGGCCTGACCTGCGCGGGCACGGCGCGAACCCGCCCGTCTCGCAAACCTCTTTCGGGACGCGCGAGACCGACGACGTGGCGGCTGCCATCGCGTTTTTGCGCAATCTCAAAACAACGCAGAAGCGCACGCTCGTCGGCGAACGCTTCGGCTTCTTCGGCGTCGAACTCGGAGCTTACGCCGCGCTCTCCGCCACCGCGCGACAGCAGGACGGCGCGACCGTCGTGCGCGCGCTCGTACTCGATTCCGTCCCCGCCGCGCCCGACGAACTGCTCGCCAACGCCATACGCGACCGCATGGGCTTCAACAACGGCTTGCTCAACTTCTTCGCGCGCGGCGCGGCGCGCCTCTATTTTCTCGGGAAGTATAAAAACGATTCTTCGTGCGAACTCGCCGCGCAACTCGCGTCTCAGCGCGTGCTCCTTTTGAGCGGCGCGGACGCGGGCGAACTGCGCGCCTCCACCAAATCGCTCGCCGCCTGCTTCCCTAACCCCTCCGCCGTCGCGCAGCAAATTGATCTCCCCGTCACGGGCTTCACCGCCTCCTCCGCCACAGGCGAACAGGGCGAGACTTACGACCGTCTCGTCATCGAATTCTTCTCACAGGCTTTCCGCGAAGACTCTCAACCAAAACGCTGAACGCGAAAGCAGACGCCTTCAACGCGTCGAAGCGACTTCAACGCAGGCGCACGCCGACGAGCGCGAGCGTTCCGTTATCGCCGATCATTTCCGCCTCGAACGGAGGGAAATACAACAACTGCCCCACGTATTCTTTTGGCACGAGGACGAGCAGCGGCACGCCCCTCCGTCTCGCCACCTCCAACACCTCGCCCGGCCCCTCGAATTTGAAAGGCTCGCCGTCCCTCTCGTCGTAAATCAAACGCCCCGCCGCATAAAACTCGCCCGTGCGCTCGATGGTGTGTAGATTCAGGACCGGCGCTTCGCCGTAACCGCGCCCCTCCGCCGCGCGCAACAATTCACGCACAGACTCACGCCCTGACGCCTTCTCCAAAGCGCAACTCACGACGAGCACCGTCGCCAGAAACGACACGCCGACGACTAATAACACCGCGCGCACGCGTCGCTTCGTCGCGAACAACACGTATGCGCCAGCGGCGACGACCGGCGCAGCGACGAGCGCGATGCATGCACGCGATAACTCAGCCGCTTTCAACTCGTATAACGCTCCGGCGACGGCCAGCACGATCATCAACGCGCCCGTCGCGCGCAACGCACGCGCGCTTCCCTCGCCGCGCAGGAACGCCGCGAGGCGCTCGCCCACGAGCAAGGCCGCCCCCGGCAACGCGGGCAAAATGTAACCCGGCAACTTCGAGCCGGACGCGGAAAAAAACAGTAACGGGAACAAGACCCACGCGAGCGCGAACAGGCGCAGTTTGCTCAAGGCATCGCCGCCGCGCCAGTTCCAACGCCGCGCGTGATACACCGACGCCGCGAGAAACGCGCTCCACGGCAGCATGAGCGCCGGAATGATCGCAAAGTAAAACCAGAAGGGCTGCGGGTGGTGATACTTGTTCGAGACGTAGCGTGCGAAGTGATGCTTGATGAAAAACTCGTCAACGAACGTCCAACCGTGTCGCGCGATGACGGGCGCGTACCAGAGCGCGGCGACCGCGATTGTGATGAAAAATCCCCACAGCGCAGACTTCCACGCGTCAGGCCAACGACGCCGCAACAGGCAATAGACGCAGACGACGCCGACGGGGATGACGACGCCGATCAAACCTTTCGCCAAAAGCGCCGCGCCCATCCCCGCGTAAAAGCCCGCGAGCAGCAGGCGTTTTTTGCGCGCCGCAGTTTCGAGTTCCGCCGCGAAGAAAAAGACGAGCGCACACGCGACCGTCATCGTGATGAAGACATCGAAGTTCACGCCGCGCGAAAAAACTATCAGTCCCGCGCTCGTCGCCGTCGCCGCGCCCGCCGCGAGTTGCAGCCAGGCGGTCTGACGGGTGCCTTCCGCATCGTCCTCCGCCACGCCCTCTACATCGTTCCGGGCATCTTCGACGCGCCGTGCGATCCAGCCGACGAGCAGCACCGTCAACCAACCGGCGGAGGCCACACCGAGACGCGCCGCCCATTCCGAGACGCCGAACAATTTGTAACCGGCAATCGCCGTCCAATACGTGAGCGCGGGCTTTTCAAACCAGGTGTGACCGCCGAGCGTGGGCGTCACAGCGTCGCCGCGCTCGTACATCTCGCGCGCTACCTGCGCGTAACGCGGCTCGTCCGCGCCGACGAAGGGCGCGCGTCCCAACCCGTAAAAGTAAACCGCCGCGGTCAGCATCAACAGCAAAAGCCAGCCGCGCTTGGCAAGCATCGAAGGTTGCAAGTATAGTCACCCCAAAGCAGTCAGTAGTCAGTGGTCAGTTGTCCGTAGTTAAAAACAGACGGCGAGTATCAACGAAGCAGCAGTTTTGTTCAATCTACGAGACACATCTTTAAGCGATGAACGGGCACAAACTCTGTTGCTGACACTGTCTCAATAATTACAACAACGGACAACTGACTACGGACAACGGACAATGCCTCTACGCACCGCCGCTATCGGCACAGGCCACCTCGGACGACAGCACGCGCGCATCCACGCCGCGCTCGCCGCAGAAGGACGCACACAGTTCGTCGCCGTCTGCGATACGGACGAAGCGACCGCGCGCCGCATCAGTGCGGAACGCGAAACCGAATGGACGACCGACTGGCGAAGTCTCGTAGGGCGCGTTGACGCCGTCAGTCTCGCCGTGCCGACCGAATCGCACGCGGAGATCGCTTGCCCCTTGCTCGAAGCGGGCGTGCATGTGCTCGTCGAAAAACCCATCTCCCACACGCTCGCGGAAGCCGATCAGATGATCGCATCAGCCGCGCGCGGCGGCGCGGTGCTCATGGTCGGCCACGTCGAGCGCTTTAATCCCGCTCTGACCGCGCTCTACCCGCACGTGCGCAACCCGCTCTATTTCGAGATTCACCGCGTCGGCGAATTCACCGCGCGCTCGCTCGACATAGACGTGGTGCTCGACTTGATGATCCACGATCTGGACATCGTGCAGTGGCTCGTCGGGAGCGACGCGGAAGCGACGGACGTGCGCGCCGTAGGGATTCCCGTTCTCACCGAGCGCGTGGACGCGGCCAACGCGCGCATAGAGTTTGCGACGGGCGCGGTCGCCAACATCACCGCCTCGCGCGTCGGCACGGAGAAGATTCGCAAGATGCGTTTCTTCCAGCCCCACGATTACGTTGCGGTTGACTACGCCACGCGCCACGCCTCCATCAGCAGCCTCGCGCCGCCGCCCGACCCGAAGAGCGCGCGCCCGGGCGTGCACCTGCGCCGCATGGAGATCGAGGACGTTGAACCGCTGCGCGCCGAGATCGAAGCGTTCCTCGCGGCGGCTTCGACCGCGACGCCGCCGCCCATCACGGGCGCGGACGGTCGGCGCGCGCTCTCGCTCGCCCTGCGCGTCCTCGAACGCATACACGAACACACGGACAACGCCGGACTTCAGGCGCTTGCCGCCGCGCGTTCGGCCTTCAAAAAGGGAGAGCCGGGCTGAGGCGGCGCGCACACACGTTGACCTCCGACCAGATAAGCGACGAAACGATCAACGCGCTCCTCGCCGCGCGAATCGCGGCGGGCGACTTCCCCTCCGCCGTCTATCTCGTCGCAGAGCGTGGCCGCATACGTTTCTCAGGTGCGCTCGGCGACGCCGTGCGCGAACCCGAACATCACGCGGCAACCGTCGAGACGATCTACGATCTCGCGTCGCTGACGAAGCCGCTCGTGACGGGTCTGCTCTCGGCGCGCCTCGTCGAACGCGGCGAGTTGGAATTGGATCGTGCCGTCGCCGCCTACTTGCCGGAGTTCGCGCGCGCGCCGCAGACGGCACACATCACCGTGCGGCATCTGCTCACACACACGTCCGGCTTCCCCGCCTGGCGACCGCTCCGCATCCTGACCGGCGACCGCCGCGAGCGCGTGTTGGACATAATCGCCGCAAACGATCTTGAATATGCGACCGGCTCACGCGTCGTCTATAGCGACCTCGGTTTCATCACGCTCGGCCTCTTGCTCGAACGAATCACGGGCGCGGCTTTGGACGAGTCGGCGCAAACTGAAATCTTCCGACCGCTCAAACTCGAACGGACTTTCTTCAAACCCGAGCGCGCGTTCCTGACGGGCGTGGCTGCGTGCGAGTTGGGCGGCAACGCCTACGAGCGCGGCATGTGCGAAATGGGAGGGTTGGCGGATAGCGCGGGCACTGCGACGGCAGGCGCATGGCGTGAAGAGTTGATCTGGGGCGAGGTGCACGACGGCAACGCTTATTTCCTCGGCGGCGCGGCAGGGCACGCGGGACTGTTTTCGACGGCGCGCGAGACGCTTCGCCTCGCCGAGCAGTTCATCGCGACGCGCACGCAATTGCTCGCGCCCGAAACGTGCGCGCTCTTTCGCACGAACATGACCGAAGGTTTGAACGAGGCGCGTTCTTTCGCGTGGCAGTTGGCCGCGACAAAGGATTCGACGGCGGGCGGCGCGCTCCCGCCCGACAGTTTCGGCCACACCGGTTTCACGGGCACGAGTTGCTGGATCGACGCCGCGCGCGAACGCGTCTTCATCCTGCTCACCAACCGGACGCACACGCGCGCGCTCCCCTTCGTCAACATCAACGGCGTGCGCAGGCAATTTCACACGCTCGCCGTCGC
Source organism: Pyrinomonadaceae bacterium (assembly GCA_035296385.1). Taxonomy (GTDB): domain Bacteria; phylum Acidobacteriota; class Blastocatellia; order Pyrinomonadales; family Pyrinomonadaceae; genus JAIVJZ01. The sequence continues at coordinate 11,895 of DATHBB010000080.1, forward strand.
CGCGCTCGAACGCGCCTGAGGCGGCGTCGAAAAAAATATGATGCAGTGTTGAAAGAATATGACAAGGGGCGGGAATGAAATCATGCAACGTGTGACGGGGTCTGCGCCGGGCGGGAGCGTGAACGCGTCGCACGCTCGCGCGCCGCGCGTCTCGTTCGGCGAAGCGTTTCGCTTCTGGGTCAAGTTGGGGTTCATCTCCTTCGGCGGCCCCGCCGGACAGATCGCGATCATGCACCGCGAACTCATCGAGCGCAGGCGTTGGCTCTCGGAGGAGCGCTTCCTGCACGCGCTCAACTACTGCATGCTCCTGCCCGGCCCCGAAGCGCAACAACTCGCCATCTACATCGGCTGGCTCATGCACCGCACGCGCGGCGGCATCGTGGCGGGCGCGTTCTTCGTCATCCCCTCCATATTCATACTGCTCGCGCTCTCTTACGTCTATGCGAAATACGGGCAGCTCACGACGGTCGCGGGCGTGATGAGCGGCTTCAAGCCGGTCGTTGTGGCGATTGTCGTCGAGGCGTTGTTGAAGATCGGCGGGCGGGCGCTCAAGCGTCGCGTTCATTACGTCATCGCCGCCGCAGCTTTCTGCGCGATCTTCTTTTTGCACGTGCCCTTCCCCCTCATCGTGCTCGCGGCTGGCCTGTGCGGACTCGCGGGCGCGCGCCTCCTGCCGGAAATGTTCGGCGCGACCGAGACGAAAGCAGCCGATCCCGTTTCAACTTCAACGGGCGACGAGGCGCGCGGCGAGACGATGAAAGACGAAGTTGCGACGGTCGCGCAACCTGCGACGCCTTACGTCATCGAAGACGATGCGCCTTCGCCCGCGCACACGCTGCCGTCGAACAGACGCACGCTCAAAATTCTCGCGGCGGGCGTCGTACTCTGGGCGTTGCCGCTTGCGGCGCTCGTCAGTTGGCGCGGCTGGGGAAGTTTGCACGCCGTCGAGTATCGCTTCTTCACGCAGGCCGCGCTCGTCACTTTCGGCGGCGCTTACGCCGTCCTCGCCTACGTGACGCAGGCCGCTGTCGGCTCTTACAACTGGCTCACGCACGCGCAGGCCGTTGACGGTCTGGCGCTCGCGGAGACGACGCCCGGCCCGCTCATCATGGTGCTGCAATTCGTAGGCTTCATGGCCGGTTGGAATCACCCGCCCGACGGCGTCGGGCAGACGACGAGCGCCGTCATCGGCGCGCTCGTCACGACCTACGCCACTTTCCTGCCCTGCTTCCTCTTCATCTTCCTCGGCGCGCCCTACATAGAGATATTGCGCGGCAACCGCAATCTGACCGGCGCGCTCTCTGGCATCACGGCGGCGGTCGTGGGCGTCGTACTCAACCTCGCGCTCGTCTTCGGCGCGGCGGTCATCTGGCCGCACGGACTCACGGGCGGCGCGGATTGGTTCGCCGCACTGTTAAGCGTCGTCGCTTTCGTCGCGTTGTATCGTCTGAAACTCGATGTCCTCTGGGTCGTGCTCGCGGGCGGCGTGCTCGGACTTCTGCACGGTTGGTTCTTCACTTGATAACGAAATTGTGAGGCCGGTTTTTACGACGGCTTTAATTCGTCGCCGAAAGAAAGCAATCAAGCTATCTCCATCGTGCGCGAGTTGTAGTAGTATGAGGGCGCGGCTGTTCGGAATGTGAAATGGCCTTCAGAGAATTACGATTGATGTTGACCCTGCCCTTCAATTTTACCAGGCTCATCGCGTTAACAGTCGTCTGCGCGCTCGTCGCACAGTCGCTCGCCTTCGCACAAGGCGACGCGACGCGCCCGCGCCGCGTGCAGCAGGAAACGCTGCCCGCCGCGCCCGTCGTCGAACCGGCAACCCGCTCCGATTTCGCCGTCACGCGTCTCAACGCAGAGCCAACCATGCGCATCGGACTCTCGACGAGCGCGCGCTCCGTCACCATCTCGACCGCCGCGCAAGCGTTGAGCGTCCTGCAAGCGCAGCCGGGCGAAACGAACGCGCACGCCGCCGTGCCGCTCGCAGTCTCGCGCGTGCGCATCGAGCCGCGCATGCTGACGCCGCTCCCCGCGCCGCGCGCGAATGAGAATGAGTTGTTCCGCGTCGAGATCGCGACGGTCGTGAGCGAAGCGCAAGCCGCGACAATCGCGCGCGAGGTGAGAGAGTTGACGAATGAAGCGCCGGAGATCGTCCGCGACGCGGGCACGGCGACTGCGACGTGGCGCGTGCGAGTCGGCCTCCCCACCGCGCGCGCCGAAGCCGAAGAACTCCGCACCAGACTCGAAGAGGCGGGCATCGCCGCCGTCTCCGTCGTCAGCGCGCAAACGCCCGCAAATGCGACGCGACAACAAGCAGACGCCGCCGCGCGCACGCGCCCAGGTTCGACCGAAGCGCCGACCGCGAAGCGCGCGCCAGGCACAACTCCGGCGCAGAAAAGCAGTGGCGGCGTCGTAAGGCTCGCCTCGCGCGCATCACTGCCGACGCGCGGCCTCGTCGTTTACGCGAGCGGCACGTCGCCGCTCTTGGATTCGCGCGCGCCCGTTACGTTTTCATCGACGGAAGCGCATGCGCCCGTGCGCTTCAACGAGAAGCCTTATCGCGGGCGGCTCGAAGTCTTCACCAACTTGAACGGCTCGCTCACGGTCGTCAACGTCGTCGGGTTGGAAGATTACGTGCGCGGGGTCGTGCCGAACGAACTCTCGCCCGGCGGCTACGGCGCGCTCGAAGCGTTGAAGGCGCAGGCCGTCGCCGCGCGCACTTATGCCGTCAGTAATCGCGGCCAGTTCAACGCCGCCGGTTTCGATCTGCTCCCCACGATCCGTTCGCAAGTTTACGGCGGACTCTCCACCGAGCACGCGCTCTCCACGCGCGCCGTCGAAGAGACGCGCGGACTCATCGCCACCTATCGCGGCGAGCCGATCAACGCGCTCTACACTTCGACCTGCGGCGGGCGCACAGAGCACGCCGAGAACATCTTCGGCGGCGTGGTTTTGCCTTACCTGCGCGGGCGCGAATGCAGCGCCCACGCCGCGCACGCCGCCTACGCCTCCGCACTCATTCAAAGCACGCGCGAACCCGCAGGCTTGCGCGCCGCCGAACACGCTTCGAGCGCGCGTGAGAGCGCCCTGCTCGCCGTTCACGGCTTTCGCCTGCCGCCGCGCCTGAGCGACGAATGGCTCTCCGCCGCCGTCACCGCAGAGGAAGTGCGTGCGCTGCTCGAAGTCGCCGCGCGACTCGCGCGACGCACCACGCCGACAGTCGTTAACAACGACGCCACGCGCCCGCCCGGATTCAGCACCGCGCTCGCGCTCACGCTCGACGGCGAAAGCCGCGCGGACGTGCTGCTCTCTGCCGACGACATAAACTACCTGCTCGCCTTCCGCGACGCCGACGATATCCCCGCGCAGAATCGCGCAGACGTGGCGATGCTCCTGCGCGACGGCCATCTCGCGCTCCACACGGACGCGACGCTCAGACCGCGCCAACCCCTGTCGCGCGCACGCGCCATGCACACGGTCGTGCGCGTGCTCGAAGCGCGCACGCTCTTTCAGTTGCAAAAAGCTACGGCGCGTCCGCCCGTCGGCGGCACGCTCGTCGTGCGCGCGGGCAAGTCGCCGGAGCGCGCCGTCGCCGTCGCCCCGGACGCTTATCTCTTTCGCGCCTTCGGCGAACAGCTTTTCCAGTCGCGCGGCGTCAACGTCGTCGGCGGCGAACCCGTCGCGTATCACACGGACGCGCGCGGCGCGATTGATTATCTTGAGTTGCACGCCCCGCCGAAAGGCGCGTCCGCCGAACGCGTCTCGCCTTACACGACCTGGACGACGACTTTGAGCGCGGGCGAAGTCGCGCACCGCCTCGCGCGCAGCGCCGGACGCATCGGCACGCTTCTGAACCTTCGCGTCGCCGCGCGCGGGGTGTCGCGCCGCGTGCTCGATCTCGAAGTGACGGGCACGAACGCGACGGCGCACGTGCGCGGCGGTCGCATACGCTCCGCGCTCGGCCTGCGCGAACAACTCTTCGTCATTGATCGCAAGTACGACGAAGAGGGGCGCGTCGTGAGTTATACCTTCACGGGGCGCGGCTGGGGTCACGGCGTCGGCATGTGTCAGGTCGGCGCATACGGCATGGCGCGCGCCGGTCTGTCTTACGAGCAAATACTCAAAAACTATTACACCGGAATCGATCTGACGAAGATGTATTAACCGCGCCGCTCATCGTATGCAGGAGACACAACAAACAGACGCCGACGATTCCGTGACGCTCTACGTCGTCCCGAATTGCCCGCTCTGCGCGAACGCACGCGCGTGGCTCGCACGTCATCAAGTAGCTTATGTCGAACGCGACGTGCAGAACGACTTCGGCGCGCTCCGCGCGATGTATCGTCTGACGCGTCAAAACCTCGTGCCCGTCTTCGCACGCGACGAGCGCGCCCTCGTGCGTCCGACCGACGAACAACTGGCTGAATTTTTCGTAAACCGTGAATCGTAAATCGTGAATAGAAAGAATTAGGATTTCTCTATTCACAATTTACGATTCACGATTGACGGCTGTTGATTATGCGTTTCTCCCGTCCACAACTCCTCGGCGCGCTCGCGCTCATTGCGATCATCTGGGTCGTGCTCATCTTTCGCCTGCTCTTCTCCGCCGCGTGAGTTCTCCATCCACACATCAACCGATCATCGCCGTCGTCGGCCCGACGGCTTCCGGCAAAAGCGAGCTGGGCATCGAACTGGCTCTGCGCTTCGACGGCGAGATCATCAACTGCGACTCCGTGCAGGTCTATCAGGGAATCGAGATCGCGACGGCAAAAGTGCCGTTCGCGGAGCGTCGCGGCGTGCCGCATCACTTGCTCGATTTCGTTCCGCCCGAAGTTAACTTCACAGCGGGCGCGTGGGCTGAGGCGGCGATTGAAAAACTCCGCGAGATCGAAGCGCGCGGGCGGCTCGCCATCTTCGTGGGCGGGACGGGCTTTTACCTGCGCGCGCTACGCCAGCCTTTCTTTCCGAGTCCGCCGACGGACGAGCGTTTGCGCGCGCGCCTGACGAGCATCAGGGAACGACGCGGGGCGGAACGTCTGCATAAAATTCTACGCCGCCTTGATCCGCGTTCCGCCGCGCGTCTCCATGCGCGCGATTGGTCGCGCGTGCAGCGCGCGCTCGAAGTGCGCCTGCAAACCGGCGCGCCGATCTCCGTCCAACAGCCCGCGCGACCCGCGCCGCCCGACTTTGCCGCACGCATGCACCTCTTCGCGCTCTCGCCGCCGCGCGACGCGCTCTACGCGCGCATCAACTCGCGCGCCGCGCGCCATTTCGAGGCTGGGTTGGTCGAAGAAGTGCGCCGATTGCTGGACGCGGGCGTGCCCGCCGCATCGAACGCGCTCGGCGCACACGGCTACCGCCGCGTCGTCGAACACCTCAGGGGCGAGCGGACGCTCCAAAGCGCCGTCGAGCAGACCAAACTCGACGTGCGCCATTACGCCAAGCGGCAGTTGACCTGGTTTCGGCGCGAAGCGGGCGTCGAATGGATCGAGGGCTTCGGCGACGTGCGGGAAGTGCAAACGATAGTCTGCGCGCGCGTGCGCCGTTTGCTCGAAACGCGCGCGGAATAGCCGCGAAACGTCGGCGCGAGAGAGTTTCCCGCGTCTGAAGTGTAACCGGGACGGCGCTTTTTTCGTTTTAAGTAGCGCGGGACGGACATTTACTTGTCACGCGTGACAGCGTGTTGTAATCTGACGCTACTGTAAAATCACTGGCTAGATCAGTGTGGAGAGTTCTTGTGGACGCGAAGCCTTCTCCCCAAAATATTCAGGATGCTTTCCTGAACACGGTACGCCGTGAGAAAGATGCCGTCACGATCTATCTGATGAACGGCGCGAAACTCACGGGACGCATCAAGAGCTTCGATAAATTCTCTGTGCTGCTGGAGGCGGGCGCGCAGGAGCAGTTGATCTTCAAACATGCGATCTCGACCATCTCACACACGCGCCGCCACACGAGCGGCGAACTGCGCGGCGCACAATCTTACGAAGCGGCGACGGCGTCGGGCGAGCACGCAAACGACGGCTCCGATGTCTGAACGATACCTCTCTCCTTAAACTACCCGACGGAGTGCCACTTTTTTGACCGGCGCATTTATCACCTTTGAAGGCATTGACGGGTCGGGGAAATCCACCCAGGTGCGTATGCTGGCGAGCGTGCTCCGCCTGCGCGGCATGAACGTGTTGCAGACGCGCGAACCCGGCGGCACGCCGCTCGGCGCACGCCTGCGTGAAGCCCTGCTCGACGCGCAGGAGCAGGTTGACCCGCTCGCCGAGCTGTTGCTCTACGCCGCCGACCGCGCGCAGCACGTCCGCGCACAACTGCTCCCCGCGCTCGCCGAAGGGCGCGTCGTCCTCTCGGATCGTTATGCCGACGCCACCGTCGCCTATCAGGGCGCGGGGCGCGGCTTCGAGCCGTCGCTCGTTGACGAAGTGATCGCGCTCGCGACCGGCGGACTCAAACCCGACCTGACGCTCCTCTTCGATCTCTCCGTCGCCGAAAGCTGCGAGCGTTCGCGCAACCGCACGGGAGGCAGCGCAGAGCCGTGCGGCGACCGGCTCGAACGCGAAAACGAACTTTTTCACACGCGCGTGCGCGACGCTTATTTGCAGATCGCCGCCGCCGAACCCGAACGCGTGCGCGTCGTTGACGCGAGCCTCTCCGTCGAAGAAATTCACGCGCACGTGCTCGACATCATCATCCCGTTCATCGAAAGCAGAGGCTAGAAATCAGAGGTTAGAGGTCAGTTAAAAAACATGGACTCTCTTTTTCTAACCTCCGGCCTCTAACCTCTAACCTCTCTTGCCATGTTTGATCGTCTCGTCGGAAACCAGCGCGCACAAGATACTCTGCGCCGCACGCTCACACAGCGCCGCGTGCCCGGCGCGCTCCTCTTCGCGGGCGAAGACGGCGTCGGCAAAAAACTCTTTGCGCTCGAACTCGCCAAAGCTCTCAACTGCCTCGCCCCCTCCGGCGTCGAAGCCTGCGATAAATGTTCGTCGTGCGTCCGCATCATGCATTTCGTGGATAAGCCTGCGGCGGCGGACAATTCCGATGACGGCAAGCACATCATTTGGAGCGAGCATCGAGATGTCGGGTTGGTTAAAGCCGACAAGCGCGTCATCAACGTCAATCAAGTGCGCGATGTTGAGCGCGAGACAAACTTCCGCCCGCATGAAGGCAAGGCGCGCGTTTTTATTCTCGAAGACGCAGACAAGATGAACGCTCAGGCGTCCAACGCTCTGCTCAAGACGCTCGAAGAACCCGCCGCCACGTCGCACCTGATTTTGTTAACCGCGCGCCCCGCCAACCTGCTCACGACGATTCGCTCGCGCTGCCAGACGATTCGTTTCGCGCCGCTCACTACGGAAGAGATCGAAAATTATCTCGTGCGTAATAAGAGACGCGCGGGCGAGGAAGCGCGGCTCGCGGCGCACCTCGCGCGCGGGCGGCTCGGCCTCGCCCTCTCGCTCAACCTCGACGCTTATCGCGAAGGACGCGAGGCGATGCTCTCCGTCCTCGACGCGCTCACGGCGCATCAGACGGATCGCGTGCGGCTGCTACGCGCCGCCGAAGACTTGAGCGACGCCAAACACAAAGACGAATTCGAGCCGCGACTCGACGTGCTCGAAACGCTCATCCACGACGCATGGCTGCTCTCGCTCGACTCCGGCGCGAAGATCGTCAATGAAGACATACGCGAACGCCTCGCGCCCCTCGGCGCGCGACTCAAGAGCCGCCACGCCGCCGACTGGATGGCGCTCATACAAAACTTGCGCGGCCAACTCGCCGTCAACATCAACCGCCGCGTCGCCACCGACGCGCTGTTTCTCTCGATGGCCGACGCGTAGGAAACGCGTGAGGGCAAAGGGAAAAGGGTAAGGGGTAAAGGTTAAAGAACATGGCGTTCGTCGCCTGCTCTTTCCCCTTACCCTCTTACCCTTTTCCCTTTTCCCCGTCTTTATTTTCCGATTGTGACGAGTTCCGGCGTCTCGTTGGCTTTGGAGGCCGCGCCTTCGGCGACCAGTTTTTCGGTCTCCGCGACGAAGGCTTCGACGATGTCCGCGCCCGCCACCTTGCGCATGGGCTTGCCGTCTTTGTAGATCATACCGACGCCGCGCCCGAAGGTGACGCCGAGTTGCGAGTCGTGCGCCTCGCCCGGCCCGTTGACGGCGCAACCCATGATCGACAGGTGCAACGGTTCTTCGATGTGCGCGAGCCGGCGCTCGATCTCCGTGACGATGCCGACGAAATCATCCACGTCCAACCTGCCGCACGTCGGGCACGCCACGACCGTCACGCCACGCTTTCTCAGTTCGAGCGACTTCAAAATCTCCCACGCCACGCGCACCTCTTCGTGCGGCTCGGCGGCGAGCGAGACGCGTATGGTGTCGCCGATGCCTTCGTGCAAAAGTATGCCGAGTCCGATGGCTGATTTGAGCGAGCCGCTGAAGGCCGTGCCCGCCTCCGTCACGCCGAGGTGGAGCGGGTAGTCAACCTGCTTCGAGAGCAGGCGGTAGGCGGCGACCGTGCGATGCACGTCCGAGGCTTTGAGCGAGACGATGATGTCTTGAAAATCCAAATCCTCAAGTATCTTGATGTGACGCAAGGCCGATTCGACCATCGCTTCGGGGGTCGCCGTGCCGTACTTGGCGAGCAAATCTTTTTCGAGCGAGCCGCCGTTGACGCCGATACGGATGGGAACTTTTTGCGCCTGCGCGGCGCGCGTCACCTCGCGCACGCGTTCGTGCGCGCCGATGTTGCCGGGGTTCAGACGCAGCTTGTCAACGCCCGCGTCTAAGGCCATCAGAGCCAGCTTGTAGTGGAAATGTATGTCCGCGACGAGCGGCACGTCGGGCACGCGCCGCCTGATCTCTTTGAGCGCGACGGCGGCGTCTTTGTCGGGCACGGCGAGGCGTACGATCTCGCAGCCCGCCGTCATCATCTCTTCTATTTGCTTGACCGTGCCGTCAACGTCCGCCGTGTCCGTCTTCGTCATGGACTGCACGGCGACGGGCGCGCCGCCGCCCACCTGTATGTTCCCGATCTTAACCGCTCGCGTCTCTCTCATAATGTTTCAAGTCTAAAGTCTGAAGTCTATAAAGTCTAAAGTCCCAAACCATTTTTGACTTGGGACTTTAGACTTCGGACTTGAGACTTATTTTGCCGGTTGTGTGGCCGCCGGCGGTTTGTCGTCCGAGGAACGGAAGCGCGAAGCCTCTTTGAGCAGGTCGTTGGTGATGACGAAGCCCATCAACAGGAGCAGCATCACCATCCCGACTTGCTGTATGCGCTCGCGCACGGTCATGGACATGCGCACGCCGATCCAGCCGAGCATCGCTTCAATGAACAGCAGGAAGATCGCGCCGCCGTCCAGAACCGGAATCGGCAGCAGGTTGACGACGCCGAGGTTCAGACTTAGGAAGCCGAGCATCGTGAAGACGCCCGCCCAGCCGAGTTTGTTGGCGGCGGTCGAAGAGGCGCGTGCGATGCCGATGGGGCCGGAGAGCGATTCGCGCGCCGAACGCTGGCCGCGAAAGATTTGCGCGAAGGCCGCGCCCGTCATGCGTAAAATTTCGAGGTTGCGATTAACCGAATGGCCGAGCGCGGACACGGGGCCGACGCGCTGTTGCGGCAACACGGAAGCCGGAGCGAAGCCGATCTTCCCTTCCGCGCTCACGTTCGCGGTAATTTCCTGCCGCTGCCCGTTTCGCTCGACCGTCAAACGCACAGGCTCGTTCGGGTGCGCCTGGATGAAGGCGCGCACGTCGAACTCGTCGCGCACCTGCTCGCCGTTCACGGCAATCACGCGGTCGTTAACTTTCAAGCCCGACGCTTCGGCGGGCGACCCCGCGATCACTTCCGTGACGTACACGGGCAACTCGCCGTAGTCGAGCCGGAAGTCAACGTCGCCGATGCTCTCGCCCTCTTCGACGTAGCGCGCCGGTCGGAGCGTCAATGGCACGCGCTCGCCGTTGCGCTCGACGACGAGCGGCAGAGGTTGTTCGGGCGACAAACTCACGTCGCCGCGAATGCGATCCCAGGAAGGATTATCTTTACCGTTGAAAGAGACGATGCGGTCGCCCGCGCGCAGGCCAGCCGCTTCGGAGACGCCGCCGGGTTTTGTGTAGCGTATGACGGGCGAAGTGGGCGCGGCGGGCACGCCGTAGATCATCGCGCCCACCCAGAAGACCGAGAGCGCCGTCAGAATATTCATCGTCGGCCCGGCCACCATGACGAGAAACTTCTGCCAGCGCGGTCTGAGATCGAAACGCTCGTTGACAGGAATGTCGCTCTCGCCCGCGCCCTCGACCGCCGCGTTCGATTCGTCGCCGCCGAGTTTGACGTAGCCGCCGAGCGGGATGAGGCTGACGCGATAGTCGGTCGTGCCCCAACGCTTGCCGAACAGGCGCGGCCCGAAGCCAACCGAAAACGTCTCGACGCGCATTTTAAGAAGTTTCGCCACGATGAAGTGGCCGAACTCGTGCAGCACGACGGCAGCGCCGAGAATGAATATGAATGCGAGCAAACCGATTAAGTTCATGCTTTTTTAACGTCTTTCTTCGATAAAACCATCAAATCCGCGAACAACATTAGAGGCGACCGGGGCGCGCACAGTTGCACGCTAGAGAGTTTACGGGGTTGCGCAAACCGCGTCAAATTAACGGATTACCGAAATAAGGCTCAAGTCCCGAGTCCAGAAGCCCCGAGTCGAGACGGTTTGTGACTTCGGGACTCAGGACTTGAGACTCGGGACTTTTAGATTGGCGATCTCTTCGACGGCCATCGAGCGCGCCCCGGCGTCCGTCTCAAGCACCGTGTCGAGGTCTGTGACGGGGCGCGTGACGTGACGGTCGAGCACGCTTTCGATGACGCGCGGGATGTCTGTCAGGCGTATGCGTTCTTCGAGGAACGCGGCGACGGCTGTTTCGTTGGCGGCGTTCAGGGCGGCGGGATAAGTTCCGCCCTCGCGCAAGGCGCGATAGGCGAGCGCGAGACAGGGGAAACGATCCGTGTCGGGCGCGTCGAAGTGGAGCGCGGACATCTGCGTCAGGTCGAGCGCGGGCAGTTGGCACGCGCGGCGTTCGGGGTAAGTGAGCGCGTACTGTATGGCGTGTCGCATATCCGTGACCCCCAACTGCGCGATGACCGAGCCGTCAACGAGTTCGATCATCGAATGGACGATTGATTCGGGATGGACGACCACGTCAATGCGGTCGGCCTCGAAGCCGAAGAGCCAGCGCGCCTCGATCACTTCCAAGCCCTTGTTCATCAGCGTCGCGCAATCAATCGTGATCTTCGCGCCCATCTCCCAAGTCGGATGACGCATCGCCTCCGCAACGGTCGCCTCTTCCATCTCGCGCCGCGTCTTCGTGCGAAACGGGCCGCCCGAAGCCGTCAGCACGAGGCGTCGCACTTCTTCGCGCCGCTCGCCGCGCAAACATTGATGTAGCGCGTTGTGTTCCGAGTCAACCGGCAGAAGCTCCGCGCCCGACTTCTCTGCGGCGCGCGTCATCAACTCGCCCGCGATCACGAGCGTCTCCTTGTTGGCGAGCGCGACGCGCTTCCCCGCTTCGAGCGCGCGCAAGGTCGGCACGAACCCGACCGCGCCGACCGTCGCGCTGACGACGCAACCGGCGCGTTCGTGCGTGGCGACTTCGACCAATCCGGCCTCGCCTGAAAGTATGCGCGGCGGCGCGGCGACGTTTCGGCGTTCGAGTTCGGCGCGCAACTCCGCCGCAGCCTCTTCCGTCTCGACGGAGACGAGTTCGGGACGATAACGCGCGATCTGTTCGGAGAGTTTGACGGTGTTGCGTCCGGCGGCGAGCGCGACGATCTGAAAATCGTCCGCGAAGGCGTCAACGACGCGCAAGGTGTTGACGCCGATTGAGCCGGTCGAGCCTAAAATCGAGATGCCCCGTTTGTTCATTCCGTTTCCAGATACTTGTCGAGCAGCGCGGCCACTTGTTGCTTCGAGATCGCGCCCGCGCGCCGCTCCTGCTCCTTGCCGTCCTTGTAGATCATGACGACGGGTAGCTTCTTGATGTTGAAGCGACTGTACAGCGCGGGCTGCTCATCAACGCTGTAGCGGACGAGGTTCGCGCGCTCCGAATAATCTTCCGCCAACTCGTCCAGAGTCTTCTCAAGCGCTTTGCTGTCGAGACTATATTGCGACAAAAAGACTACGAGCGTCGTGCCTTCCGCTTGTATGACGTTCGCGGAAAAACTCTCTTCGTCGAAGCCTTCGCCCGCTCCGCTCTGATCATCCGTCGTCACTTCGTCCGTCGCAGCCGCCTCCGGCTCGCCGCCTCCGGCGTCGCGCTCGTAAGGGTTGAACAGGTTAACAATCTGACCCGCATCGTTTTTGTAATTTGCCGCGACCACAACCCAATCGCGCCCGTTTCGATAAGTCAGGTTAACGCTCGCGTTGACGGTCTTCTTCGCGCCGACAACTTTGAAGTTGAGCGTGGCTTCGCCGTCCGAGTTGTTGGAGTTGATATTGCCCGTCACCCAGAAGCCGAAGTCGCGCACCTCGCCGATGTCGCTTTTGAGTTTCTCGTTTTGCTGTAAAAAAGTTTTCGCCGTCTGGGCGGCTTCGCTTTTGCCGATGGTTGAGAATGCGACCCACACGATGCCGCCGACGAAAAGCGCGATGATGAGTCCGAGCACGGCGGCGATTCCGCAGGCGATGAGCAGAACCTTTTTAGTTGACATGAATCGTTAGTTCCGTCGGGGAAAAATTTTCGGCGCTGTTTCCGGGCAGTCACGGCACACGCTGGAGCACGTCGGCGAAATAGAAGACGGCGAAATAGTAGATGAGCGGCGCGTTGAAGAGCAAGCTATCGAGGCGGTCGAGCAGGCCGCCGTGACCGGGCAAAATCCGTGCGGCGTCCTTCGCGCCCGAACCGCGCTTGAGCGCGCTCTCCGTCAAATCGCCGACGACGCCGAGCACGTTCATCGCCGCCGCGAGCGGAAGCGCGGCGCGCAAACTGAGTTCGGGAAAGAACCAGTAATGCGCCAGGACCGCAAAGCCCAGACTCGCGGCCATGCCGCCCGCCGCGCCCTCCCAGGTCTTGCCCGGGCTGACCGACGGCGCGAGTTTGTGTCGCCCGAAGGCGCGCCCCGTGTAATAAGCCCCCGTGTCCGAACCCATCAGCACGAGAAAGAAGAACGACAGCAAGTGCGCCGCGAGCGTGACGGGAAATCCCGTGCGCAGCGCGATGAGATGACCGCCGAGCAGGACGACGTAGCAGACGCCGAGCACGGTCGCGCCCGTCTGCGGGATCATGCGCTCGAAGGGCGCGCCCCTGAGCATCGCGCCCGCGAGCGTGGCGATGGTGAAGGCGACGAGAATCATCAACAGGAGCGCAGGCCACGCGAGGGGCGCGTTGAAATAGAAAGCCGTGATGAGGAGGACGGCGAACAGCGTGCCGAGTTCGCGCTGCGCCTTCGCGTCGCGTTTGCTCGACAGTATCCAGAACTCGTAGAGGCCGATCATCATCGCCGCCGCCACGAGCGCGACGAAGAGAAGTTCCAACTGTCTGATCAGGATTGAGGCGATGAGAATGGGCAGGGCGATGATAGCTGTGATGACGCGCGACATTAGTTTTCAGTAAACGGAAAATAAGAGAGCCTTCGTCTCGTTAAAAAATCTGGTTGAAATTTCAGACTGCCGATGTCCCGTCAGGGACATTTGATAATAGCCCGGCACTTCAGTGCCGGGAGCAACGTGCATAAACGGCAATCGAGTCCCGTAGGGACGATTGAAGATTTCGGTGAAGAACTTTCAATCGTCCCTACGGGACTCAAACATTATTCTTCAACTTATCCCCAGCCATAAATGGCCGGGCTATTCTCAATCGTCCCTGACGGGACTTCTAAGTTTCATTCACCCCCGCCGCCGTCGCCGCCACCTCCGCTGTCACCGCCGCCGCTGTCGCCACCGCCCCAATCGCCTCCGCTGCCCCCGCCGCCGAAATCACCACCGCCGCCGAAGTCGCTGCCGGTTTCGCTCGAACTTCCCGACGCGAAACTTGAGTCGCCCGTCCCGCCGCCTGCGACGAAGTAGCTATCGGTTGCGCCGTCTGCGCCGCCCGCGCGCCTGCTCGCGCGCCTGATGATCCACGCGACCAATGCTAACAGCAGCAGGATGACGAGGATGGTGATAATGATGGACATGTGCGTTCTCCGATCTTGCGCGCAAACGTGAAGCGCGCCGAATTCACTTCGCGTTCGCCACGAGTTGCAGCCCGCCGAAGCGCCGGTCGCGGCGTTGATACTCGACGATTGCTTCGAGCAGGTGCACGCGCCGGAAGTCAGGCCACAGTGTTTCGGTCACGTAAATCTCGCTGTAGGCGGCCTGCCAGAGGAGAAAATTCGAGATGCGCATTTCGCCGCTCGTGCGCACGAGCAGGTCGAGTTCGGGCAGGCCGCGCGTGTAAAGCTCGCGTTCGATCTGTTCTTCCGTGAGTTCGTCTGCGGCGCGGCGGCCTTCGCGTTCGAGCCGCGCGATGGCGGCGCGGCAGGCGTCAACTATTTCGGCGCGGCCTCCATAGTTGAGCGCGACTGAGAGGACGAGTCCGTCGTTACGCGCCGTGCGTTCGACGGCCTTTTGAATTTCGCGCTGGACGCTCGCGGGGAGCGCGCCCGTGCGCCCGATAGTTTGAAAGCGTATGTTCTGCCTGTCGATCTCTTCGAGTTCGAGGCGCAGGTAGCGCTTGAGCATACGCATCAGCGCGTCAACTTCGAGGCGCGGGCGTTTCCAGTTCTCGGTTGAAAAGGCGTAGAGCGTGAGCGCGCCGAGTCCGAGCCGCGCGCTCGTATCCACGGCGGCGCGCACGGCTTCGACGCCCGCGCGATGACCCGCGATGCGCGGCTGCCCGCGCCCCTTCGCCCAGCGCCCGTTGCCGTCCATGATGATGCCGACGTGGCGCGGCAGACGTTCCCACGCGACGCGCTTCAACAACGCCTCGTCGTG
>DATHBB010000081.1:0-14255 GCA_035296385.1 Pyrinomonadaceae bacterium
GTCTACCGCCGTGATGACGTAGGCCTGCGTTTTTTTGAGCCGACGAAGGTGAACAACTCGTCGAGTTCAACGACTTCCGGCGCGCTGACAGCTTGCTTGGAGGCAGGCAAGGAGGCGTGGTAAGAGTTGATCCAGTTGATCACCGATTGATGGTTGACGCCTAAGACTCTGCCGATGCGGCGGAAGTTCACTCCTTCCAAATAGAGGCGCACCGCCTTGCGCTTGGTCTCTTCGGGGTAGCCGAGCGGTTTTGGGTCAGGCGTGTAGATACGCTGGCACTGTTTGCACTTATAGCGTTGGCTGCCGGTATGCGTATAGCCGGATTTCGTCTGCGCTTCTGTTGAAGCACAATGTGGACATTGACTCATCCACTCAGCTTATCACTAACACCTTTGATTTAGACACTCCCGGCGGGATTTTCTATTGACACAGACCTCTGAATGGGTATAGCGTCTGCCGCGCAGGCATCTTCTACAGTGGTTTTCAACTGCGCCTCGCTCCGATAACCCGCTAACGCGTATCTAAAGATTCGTTAGCCTCACGTTCCCAAGCGACTCCGAAATTAGTTTCCGACCTTCTGGTGCGTCGCACATGTTATAGAGCCTTTCCACATATTGTTTCGGCAAGTCGTTAATTCTCGCGAGCGTTCGAGATGGCCTGTCCGTTCACCCTCTGATCAAGCGGCGCGCTATGTGCGCGACACACGGCGGAACGCGCGCGCAAAGTGTGACGCGCTCAAACTTCGCCGACACGTTCTCCCGTCGGCGACAAGAGATTCGCTTCGAGGGCGCGAAACACGAGTCGTCTCCGACTTGCTGATGGCAGTCTAAAGAAGAATTACGAGGTGAAAAAAAATGGTTACTACTGCTACGAAAAGTTTGAACGTTTCTAAGGCGCAGGACTTGTTGAACCTCTCGCAGGAGGAACTCGACGAGATTTACAGGAGCAGCCCTGTGGGTCAGATTCCGACCGGCGACACGCGCGGGACGGCCATCGTCATGCCCAGAGGATTCGGCAAACTCGCCACACCGCTCATCAGACTGCTGGCGTGGCAGGGCAAGGTCTTCAACCCCGTCGAGGGAGATTTGAAGAACAAAATCTCCCCCTTCGGTTTCAAATCCATCAGGGCGAAGGTCTACATCGGCGAGAGTTGGAAGGTCAAAGGCGGGCAGGCCATTGTCATCGACTACTCCAAGACATCATTCCTCGCCCAGAAGATCAGGGACGAGATACGCCAGATCGCCCCGGGTCTCTATCTCGGCAAAGTGTTCTGGGGGCGCAAGCACATACTGGACTTCAGCCTGTCAGTGGAAGAATAAGGCTCACTGTTACGTGCGAAGGTCAAAGCGTCGCGCAGAACCCGCCGCCGACTTTACGCGTGGCGGCGCTACTTAGATGCGCTGCTTTGCGTGCTCCCTGTCTACCGACGGCGTAAGGAGAAAGCACATGCAGGCACATGACCGTAGAGGACGTTGGACGTTGGTTTTCTACGCGGCGGCGCTCTTCAACTATGCCATCGGCTTCCCGATCCTGCTCGCCCGACGTTGGACTTACGATCTGGCTTACGTCTCAGAAGTGACACGCGATCCGATGGCTTTGCGCTTCTGGTCTGACTTCGGTTTCGGCGTAGTGCTAATCGGCGTAGGCTACCATCTCCTCGCGCGCGATGTCTCAAAGAACAGAGGCATCGTCCTGCTCGGTATCTTTGCCAAGTTGTTCGACGTGTTCAACCTGACGACGCTGTACCTGTGGGGATTGGCGAAGCCGCTGGTGCTCGTTCCCGCGCTCATCGACGCCGCCTTCGTCGTCCTCTTCGTCGCGTTCTGGATTTCGACCGCGCGCTCGCTCAAGCAGAGCGTCTGGACGCTGTAAGCCGTCCGGCGCGAAAGACAACCAAGCGTCACAAACGTTCGGAGGGAGAGAGCCGATGGCACATCAATTGGACTTGACGATACGTGCCAAGATCAAGCCCGGGCAGATGGGGCAACTCCGCAGCGAACTCGACATCGTCAACCGCGACATCGAGAACAACGCGCTCGTCCCTTTCGCGCGCCTCGGCGTCGTACACTTCGCGCGCTTCGTCATCCTCGAAGAAGCCAGAGACCTGCGCGGCAACCTCATCGCGCCAACTCTCGTCTTCGCCAGCAATGTTGATGCCCCACTCAAAGGCTATCTCGACGCCTTGATGGAGGTCGCCGCAGAGGGGTTGGATAAAATCTTCTCCAACTGCGAAGGCTACCCCGCGCCGGACGCGCGCACGCGCGAAAGCCGTCTCGACTATCTCTCGGCGCGCAGGATTAAGACCCAGGCCTTCTACATCAACACCATCGGGCGGACGGCGGAGCAGGTCAGGCAGGAAGCACAACTGCGCGAGTCAATCGAAGCTTTTCTGGACGGGCAGGACGCGTCCGCGCTCGCGGCGCTGCCCGCCGGTCGTGTCGGCTCGATCATACAGGATTACGTGCGCGGCGAGCCGTCTCTGAAGTGGGCCTTGACGCGTGCGCGCGGGCTTTCGCTGTGGTGGCGCGCGAAGGAGACCTTGAGATTCGTCTTCACCGTCGTCGTCCTGCTTTTCCTGACGCCGCTCTTTCTCCTACTGCTTCCGCTCCTCCTCGTGCTCCTGCGCTACCACGAGAAAAGGGACGCGCGCACGGGCAAGTTTCGTCTCAGCTTGCGGCAGCGGGGGCAACTCGAAGGCTTTGAGGATCACGTTGTCCAAAATCAGATCAGCGCGGTCGGCCACATCAAGCCGGGTTGGTTTCGTTACCTGATCGTGCGCGTGCTGCTCCGCGCGCTCAGCTTTGCCGCCCGTCACGTTTACAACAAGGGCGACCTCGGCACGTTCAAGCCGCTCGGTCTCGTCGGCGTCAACACGATCCACTTCGCGCAGTGGGTGATGATCGACGAAGGGCGGCGCATGTTGTTCATGAGCAACTACGACGGCAGCCTCGTCAGCTACATGGACGACTTCGTCAACAAAGTCGCGTGGGGTCTGAACGCGGTTTTCAGCAACGGCTACTCGTACCCCAAGACCGACTGGCTCTTCCTCAACGGCGCGCACGACGAGCAGGCTTTCAAGGCGTTCCTGCAAGAACACCAAATCCCGACGCAGGCGTGGTACACGGCCTACAAGCAATACACAGCGCTGAATCTCACCAACAACGCGGAACTGCGCGCGGGGCTTTTCGCCGACCTGAGCGAGCGCGAGCGCGCCGCGTGGTTGCAGAGATTATGAAGGCGTAAGCCCCGCAAGAGAGCGCCTTTATACTCGCCGCGCGCGCCCGTCTCTCACGTCCCGAAGGATTCAAAACACATGTCCACCTTAGACCTCAAAGACGTACAGGGAATCATCGCCAGAGGTTACGGCGAGCTTGAGTTCGGCTGCTACCTGCTGCTCAACGTGCGCGACGCGAAGGCCGCGCGCGAGTGGCTCGGCACAATCTCCGGCCTCGTCACGAGCGGCGAGGAGAGGCGTCCGCCGCGCGCGCTCAACATCGCTTTTACATGTCGCGGGCTGGAGGCTTTGGGACTCGACGCCGAAATTCTCCAGACCTTCTCCCACGAATTTCAAGACGGCATGACGAGCGACTACCGGCAGCGCATCCTCGGCGACCACGGCGAGAGCGCGCCGGAGCGTTGGGACTGGGGCGGGCCGAACACCGCGCCCGTACACATCCTGCTCATGCTCTTCGCCGCAGACGAAGACGCGCGCCTTGAGTTTTGCCGTACGCTCTCGCAGGGCTTCAAGGCGTCGGGCGGCGTCGAACAGGTCGGCGAGACGCTGAGGTCAATCGTGCTCAGGGACGAGGCGACGGGTTGCAGCAAGGAGCACTTCGGATTCTGCGACTCCATAACGCAGCCCTTCATAGAGGGCTTGGGGAAGACCGGGCCGCCCGCGAACAGCGTCCGGACGGGCGAGTTCGTCTTAGGCTACCCGAACGAGTACAACCTGTTCACCGAGCGTCCCGTGTTGAAAGCGGAAAGAGACCCGCAGAACATCCTGCCGCCGGAGCACGAAGGCTCCGGCCAGCACGACCTGGGGATGAACGGCACTTATCTCGTCTTCCGCCAGTTGCAGCAGCACGTCAACCGCTTCTGGCAGTTCATGGAAGACTCTACGCGCGCGCCGGGCGGCCAGAGTCATCCGGACGCGCGCATCCGTCTGGCCTCGAAGATGGTCGGGCGCTGGCCGAGCGGCGCGCCGCTCGTGCTCTCGCCCGACGCAGAAAACCCCGCGCTCGGCAAAGAGAACGACTTCGCCTATCACGCTGTTGACCCGCACGGACTCAAGTGTCCCATCGGCTCGCACATACGCCGCTCGAACCCGCGCGACTCGCTCGACCCGCACCCCGGCACGCCGGAGTCAATCGAGGTGAACAAGCGCCACCAACTGCTGCGACGCGGACGCGCCTACGGCCAGCCGGTCGCCGCCTCCATGAACCCCGAAGACATCCTGCGCGCCGACGCGTCGGGCGAGCGCGGTCTCCACTTCATCTGCCTGAACGCAAACATCAGCCGCCAGTTCGAGTTCGTCCAGCAGACGTGGATTAACAACCCGAAGTTCGGCGGTTTGTATAACGACGCAGACCCCGTCGTCGGCGACCGCGACGCGGGACAGAAGGGAGAGTCGGCGGTCTTCACCGAGCAGGCCGAGCCGGTTCGCAGGCGCGTCGAGCGACTCCCGCAGTTCGTCACCGTGCGCGGCGGCGCTTACTTCTTTCTGCCCGGACTGAGAGCCATACGTTACCTCGCCTCCATCTAGTTCACACGGGCGAACGCCGCACCAGCCCGCCCGCGAGACAGATCGTGCCGCACGCACCACTATGAGCACCGCACGCTTCATCAACGATCAGGCCGACGCCTTCATCAAGTTTACGCGCCGCTTCACGCGGCTCAGGGACGCCTTCGACGCCGTCTTTCGCGAACCTCTCTTCGCCACCTCGCAGTTCCTCGTCAACCTCCGCCGGACGAACGAGCACCTCGCGCTGGCCGAAGAAAAGCTGCTGCCAGACGAGGCGGAGATAACAAGGCAGATCACCGCGCAGATGTGCGAGTTCATGTCGAAGCACTACCGCAACGGCGTCGCCCTGCGCGCGGGCAACACCAAGACGCACGGCCTCGTGCGCGCCGAGTTCGAAGTGCTATCGAACCTCCCAAACGAGTTGCGTCAAGGCGTCTTTCAGACCGCGCGGACCTATAAGGCGTTGGTCAGGTTCGCCGGGCCGGGGCCGTTCGCGCCCGCAGACGTTGACGACAACGGCATCCTCAGCATCTCGATCAAACTGTTGGGCGTCGAGGGCGAGAAGCTGCTCGCCGACGACGAACGGACGACGCAGGACTTCACGGGCATCAGCGCGCCGACCTTCACCACGCCGGACGTGCGCGAAAATCTCAAACTGCAAAAGCACATCTACGCCGGAACGCCCGTGCTCTACTTCCTCAGCCCCTTCGACTCGCACCTGCTCGACGCACTCCAGCAGGGCTTATACGCCAAGCTCTACGGCAACCCTCTGGAGGCTAGATACTTCAGTTGCGTCCCCTACCTGTACGGCGACGGGCGTGCCGTGCAGTATTCCATCAGGCCGCGCGGCGACGTGCGAACCCGCGTCCCGCGAAGACCCTCGCCGAACTACCTGCGCGAGGCGATGGCGAAGACCCTCGGCGAGCGGGAGGCCGTCTTCGATTTCATGGTGCAGTTCCAAACCGACGCGCACCGCATGCCCCTTGAGAACGCCTCCGTCAGGTGGCCTGAAAAACTTTCGCCCTACAAAACTGTGGCGACGCTGCGCATCCCCGCGCAGCAGTTCGACTCGCCGCAGCAACTCGATTTCGACCGCAAGCTGTCGTTCAACCCCTGGCACTGCATCGCCGCACACCGCCCGCTCGGCAATCAGAACCGCGCGCGCCGCCACATCTATCTCGAAACGTCGAAGTTCCGGCAGCGCATGAACGGCGACGAGAGGGTCGAACCAACCGAAGGAGATTTCCCATGAGCCAACAAGACATCCACTCACGGTTCCCTTTCCGCCCCCACCCCGAAGACCTCAACGCACTCGCCCAGGACGTGTCCGAGATGCCCGCCATACAGGAGCGCCTGCGCGACAAACACAAGGAACTGCAAGTCAACGACCGCGTGGCGCACCAGTACCAGATAGCCGGCGGTCGGGTCACGCTCAAGGTCGCCGAAGACCTCCCGGAGGAGTTGCTCGGCGTCGGACTCTTCGAGCCGGGCGCGACGCACACGGGCGTCGGGCGCATCTCGACCGGACTGGGGACGCCGCACGTCGAAACCAACCCGGACTTCCTCGGCCTCATGCTCGCCTTCCGCACGAAGAGCGGCCAACGCGTTGACTTTCTCGCCATCAACGACCCGACCTCGCCGACCGACAACCACCGCGAGTTCATGGACGTGCTCCACGCGACAGGCGAGGCGGCAGGCGCGCACGTCCCTTTCCTCGAGCTGCTCGGCCTACACAATCTCGCCGACCTGCTGGCCGAACAGGGGAAGTTCGTCCACGCATTGAAGGATCGAATGGGATTGGAAAAAGCGGGGAGGACGGTGGCGCACCTTCTCGCGCAGACCCAACGCGCGGCGCTCTCCTCGACGGCTTATCAGATTTATTGGACGGGCATCAACGAGGTCAGCGGGAAGGCGGCGAAGTTCGTCTTTATACCGTCGCGCGACGAGAACGGGCTACCGGGCATCAACCCCGGCGAGCGTCATCTCTCGGAAGAATGGAAGAAGCGGCAGAGCGAGTCGGATGTTGAATTCAAGCTCTTCCGGATACCCTTCGTGAGCGAAGAGGAGACGCCGCTCGGCAAACTCACCCACGCCTGGAAGGAGACAAACAAACGTCACATCGGCACGGTCACATTTCCCCGAACCGACATGGACTCCGAAGAGGCGAAGCTGTGGGCGATGCTCGCCTCCGAGATGGGAGCCAACCCCGGCAACTGGGTTCACAACAGGGAGAACAGCGTCGGCGAACCCGCCACCGAATTCGGGGCGGCGCGCAAACTCGCCTACAACCTGAGCCAGCACGGGCGACGCGCACTCGATCCGAAGACCTACGAGTCAGTCTTTGAAACGGGAAAACTCACGCCGGACTTAGCTGCGGAGTTGAAGAGACGACACGAGGAGAAAGAGCGCGCCGGGCACGTCAGCCAGGCACCCGCGATACGTCCCGACTAGGAGCGCGCCCGCGGCCTTAGTCATCCGGCAGTTTAAGCCTTGCCGTCGCCCTCCGGAGTTTGCGTATTGGCGCGCGCGTCTTCCTTGATGACATCGAAAGCCTTTTCGCTGATCATGTAGATCGCGGCGGCGATGAAGTAACCCGGTATTTTCGGGAAGACGGAGGCGTCAACGACGCGCAGCCCCTCCGTCCCCCGCACGCGGAAGCGGCTGTCGAGCACAGCCGTCTCGTCCGAGTCGGCGCCGATCTTGCAGGTGCAGGAGGCGTGATGCCCCCACGCCTCGTTCCTGACGAACTCGCCGAGCTTTTCGTCGCCCTGCACGTCGTCGCCCGGAATCTCCTCGCGCTTGATTAACTTGTAACGCTTCCTCAGACGCTCGTTCATTGAGCGCACGAACTCTATGCCGTCGATGACCGCCTTGAGGTCCGGGTCGTTCTCCCGCCTACCGTCGTCGAAATACTGAAAGTTGATGAGCGGCCTGTCCCACGGGTTCGCGGAGGCGAGACTGACGCGCCCCGTGTTCGCGGTGCGCGCCTTGACGATAGCCCATGTGAACTTGTTGTGCGTGCTCTCGAAAAACTTCGAGTAGCCGGGGCGGTAGCCCTTGAAGTAACCGGGCATGCCGAGGATATAGAGATCGGGGTCGTTCAGGTCTTCGCGCGAGCGCCGGATGATGCCGAGCGGCGCGCCGTTCGTCGCGTAGATACCCGTGCCGCTTGTCTCCCAGTCGGAGAGATATTTGTCCGGGTCCTGGCCGTCCTCCGGCGGGGCGAAAGAAGCCCCTTCGAGCAGCACGAAGTCGCGCACGAACTCCGAGATGACGCACACCTCGTAGCGGTCTTGCAAATTCGCGCCGACGCCCGGCAGGTCAACCACCGCGTCTATCCCCAACTCGCGTAGCGCGCCGGCGGGGCCGATGCCCGACAGCATCAGCAGTTGCGGCGTGTTGAAGGCCCCGCCGGAGAGTATGACTTCGCGGCGTGCGCCGACGCGCGTGCGCGGCAGAGAGGCCGGGTCGGGCGTCTCTTCGACGGCGCGCGGGTCGGCGCGATAAACGTGCGCGCGATCAATGTACTCGACGCCGACGGCGCGTGTTCCCTCGAAGATGACGCGCGTGGCGAGCGCGTGCTGCTTGATCGTCAAATTGTCTCCGTGCTCCTTGCTGGCCTTGACGCGCAGCAGGTACTCGCGCGGCCCCGCGCGTTTGCCGCGCGCGGCGGCGAACGGGGTGAAGGCCACGCCGACGCCCGAAGAGTTCCTGATGTCGTTCGGGTCGAAGTGCGTGGCGAGACGCCGGAGCAGGTTGCCGAAGCGAGCGCGCAGGGCGCTCCTTGCGGCGTTCATCACCAGCGTCAACAACTCGCGATCTTGCAGGACCATGCGCGGGTCGGCCTGCGACGTAGGCAGCCACCCCGCGAAGCCGTGTCCGAGGTTGAAGTCGGCTCGCCGCTTCTCGCCGCGCAAGAGGCCGAAGATTGACGCGAGCAGGCCGCGCGCGAAGTGGCGCAAAGTGCCGGGGCGCGGCACGTAGCCGCAATTCTCAAGGCGCGCGAAATAGGGGCGCATGCGCTCGGCGCGCCACGATTCGTCGCCCGTCGCCTCCGCGATGCGATTCCAATCGCTATCCTGCGGCACGACCGTGATCATCGCGTTATGCGTCGTGCAGCCGCCGAGCGCGCCCGCGCGCGGATACCAGACCCGATCCTCACCGTCCACTGTGACCTTCTTCGAGTCTTTCGCCTGCTGTTCGTCGTCCGTGTAATGGCGCACGAAGAAGTCCCACGCGCAAGCCTTGTACTCGGTCGAAAGCCCGTGAAAGATCGGAACCTCGTACATGAGGCGTCCCGTCTCGTTCTCTGAACACGGGTCGCCGCCCGCTTCAAGGAGCAAGACTGTAAAACCCGCCCGGGCGAGATTGGCGGCAAGCGGGCCACCGCCCGCGCCCGAACCGACGACGATGTAGTCGTAGTCTGTGGCGGTCATCTTCGTCCTCAAAGTAATTCGGGGTAGGCCGCCGCCGAGCGGGCATGCAAGTGGCGGCGGCCTCGTTCGTCAGAGAGTCTTGAGAAACTCGATCAGAGCGCGCTTGTCCTCATCGCTGAGCGCAGGCTCGCCGTCGTAACCCGTCCCGAAATAGTGGCCGCTGTTGACGACGTAGTCCGGGCACTTGCTGAGTTCCATCAACGGCTCGACGAGGTTCAGGAAGACCTTGCGCGCTTCCTCATCGCTCGCGTTGTTGCCGAGCGCCTTGAGGTCGTCCCTGATCTTGTGCAGGACGTTGAGCAGTTTGCGGTCGCGCGCGATGCGGTCAACGATGCCCTCTTCGTCGGGTCGCGCGTCGAGGTTGGAGAGCAGGCCGATTGCGGTGTCGCGCGGGATCGGGCCGAGGCAGATGTCGCCGCGCTCCAGATCGGTGCGCTCGCTGCACTTCCCGTAAAAACTGGGGAAGAACCAATCGCCCCACCCGACGAGGCCGCTCAACAGATCGGGCAGGTAGCCCGACTTGACGACGATGTAAGAGGTCTTGGTGGTGCGGTCAATCTTGCCGGGCACTTTGTCGCCGAGGATCGTGTCTTGATCGCGCTTTTTGAGTAAGAGCATCTGCTCGATGCTGTCCGTAAACGAGTCCATGCGCGCCGAAATTGACGGGCTTGAGTTGAACTTGCCGACCGTGTTGTTGAGCAGGAACGGGGCGGTTGACCACATGCTGATGAGCGAGGGCGGACGCGTGTAGCCGCGCCCGCCGCCGGGCATCTTGAAGTCCGACTCCGCACCGGTCGCCGGATTATAAACCTTGATCGTGCCGACGGAGGGCAGGTCTTTGTAGGTGTCGGAGGAGAAGTTGT
This sequence comes from Pyrinomonadaceae bacterium, assembly GCA_035296385.1. Lineage (GTDB taxonomy): Bacteria > Acidobacteriota > Blastocatellia > Pyrinomonadales > Pyrinomonadaceae > JAIVJZ01. The sequence continues at coordinate 10,041 of DATHBB010000081.1, forward strand.
CCCAGATGTTATTGCGTATGGCGTTGGTGGCGAGCGGGCTACAGGCGTTGGTCTTGAGCAGCGTCACGGGGACGCGAAACTCGGTGGAGAGATAGTTGGCGTCGAGGAAGTCGGGCGCGGCGGCGATGGCGCGCATCTTCGACTTGAATTCGTCGGTCTTGGTCCACTGCCAGTATTCCTCCCAGCACTGTAAGTAATCTTTACCGGCGCACCCCTGCGCGTTGTAAATCTTCTTCGGCGTGTCGGGCGCGGGGAGTTTGCTCGAATGGCAGCGCGCGCAGTTTTCCGCGAACACGGTCTTGCCGCGTTCGAGCACGGCCTTGTCCTTCGAGAGATAAGAGTTGCCGTCGGGCGCGGCCTCCAACTTGTGCGGCGCGGTCGTCTTCAAAAAGAAGAGCGCCATCGCGGGCGTCTGCGCCTCGGTGGCTTCCCAGTAGCTTGAGTTCTTGCGCGCGTCGGAGATTTTGATCGGGGTGGTCTTCTTCCCGCCGACGAGCGGGTTGAAGTGCAGCAGCCACTCCTCGCTGAACAAACCGATGTTCAGATAGACGCGGTTGAGCGCGCCGAGGCCGCCCACGGAGTCGGCGCCGTCCTTGAGGACGCGCGGCGAGTAGGAGGTCGCGGGCGGGTTGAAGAGAGACGCGAGCGCGGCTGTGGTCGGGTAGTCGTTAAACTGCTTGTTGAGTCCGCTCCCGCCGTCGGCCAGCGTCTCCTTGCCGAAACGCCCCGCCAGTTCGAGTCGCGACCCCAGATGATAGAGCGCGTTCATCGAGCGCGGGTTGTTGATGTTGTCGGTGGAGACGAGCGAGGTGTCGAGCGTGCCGGGGCGCGAGGTGTGGAACAACTGGAAGATGAAACTCGACTCGTCGGCCTGCCAGTCGAAGATGCGGTCAACCCAGAAATACTGCGCGCCGACGTTCGACGAGAGGTTTTCCCACTTCGGACGCTCCGGATCGGCGGGCGGCTTGACGGGGTTCGGGCCGACGTGGCAGAAGCCGCACGACATGCCTACGCGATACGGGCGGACGAGGTCTTTCGAGTTGTAGTAACTCGGATCGTTGTAGAAGCGCTCGGCGTCCCACTTGCTCGCCGCCGCTTCGTCGAACTCGGGGTTCGGGAAGAGACGCAGGCCGACGATGCCGGTCGCGTAGCCGTAGTAGGAGCCGACGGGAAGCCGTCCGTCTTTGGGCGTGTACTTGCCCGCAGGCAGCGCCTTGCCGCGATGCCCGATCTGCACGCCGGGGTACTTCGCCTCGTTCTCGAAGGGGTCGGGCGGGCAGTCTGCGGTGCGCTTGTCGAGCCAGAGGCCGAAGCGTTCGGGGTCGGGGGCGGTCGGTTTCTCGAAGCACGGCTCGTTGACCAGACCGAGATACTGCCAGCGATTGTCGCGGCTGAACTTCATCTTGTTGTTCGGGTCGGACGACATCGCGTTCGGGTACGAAGAGATCGTCTTGAGGAAGTCAACCGCGCCGAAGCTCTTGACCGTGATCTCGTCCCAGAAGCGGTCGTTGCCGCCTGTCCAGACGTTCCAGGTGTTGCGCCCTTTGACCTCGTCGGGCGTCAGCACGGCGCGGTCGTCCATGTCGCGGAAGTAATCTTCGTCGGCGGCGGGGAAAGAGCTTGCGGCGCGGTTGGCGATGCGCGCCTCGTCGAGCACTTCGCCCGGTTTCGGCCCGCTCCTCCACCACATGGCGAGGGCGATGACACCGACGAGCAACACGACCGCGACGACGATGGCGATCTTAAGTAAACTCTTTTTCATTGGACTTATTCCTCGGAGTCGTACGAGAAATTCTCACGCCGGAAGGGACGCCAGCCGTGTCGCTGGCCGAAAGCGTAAGCGTGAGCCTCTCGTCGGCTTGATAGGCGGCGCGGTTGGTTGCTACGACGCCCCGTGCGGGACGTTGTTTGAGCGGAACGCTTTGACCGCATTGCGGGAATGGTGGCCGGCCATGAGGTCGCCTCTATCTACGCTCTGATTGCAAGAGCGTCGTGGGTGTGCGGAAGCTTAAAGCCGTGTGGAAGCGGCGAGGCGGCTTTCGGCTTACAAACTGTTGAAGGCACATCGCCCGGGATCGAATAGGGCTGCATCATACGCGCACGCGAAACCGCCGTCAATAAAAACGTTTTCCTGATAGCTTCCTAAATTGATTTGAACTCTCTGTGCCCCCTCCGTGTCCTCTTGTGTCTCTGTGGTGAATGCTTATCATAGGCACTCACCACAGAGACGCAGAGGACACGGAGGGGGCACAGAGAGTTAAAATCAATTAAGACACTATCCGGCTGCGACCGGCACGTTGGAACTACGCGAATAAAGGGATTATAAATAAGAAGTAAATTTTCGGCACTGCCGCGCAGAGAGGGAGAACCAAACTTGATTAACTTATACGGGGTCAAAGACGCAGGCCGCGCAGTCGCTCTTCTGGCGCTGCTGCTTTTTACATTTGCGGAAGCGAGCGCGCAGAACGCGGATCAGGTCAGAGCGCGTTACACAAAATACGAATACATGATCCCGATGCGCGACGGGGTCAAACTCTTCGCCGCCGTCTATGTCCCGAAGGACACTTCGCAGCGCTACCCCTTTCTCCTCACGCGCACGCCCTACAGCGTCGGCCCTTACGGCAGCGACAACTACCGCGCCGCGCTCGGCCCGTCGGCGAGCTTCGAGCGCGAGGGTTTCATCTTCGTCTATCAGGACGCGCGCGGGCGCTACATGTCCGAAGGCGAGTTTCAGCAAGTGCGCCCGCACGTCCCGAACAAGCGCAGCCCTAAAGACATCGACGAGAGCACGGACACTTACGACACCATCGAGTGGCTGATTAAAAACGTCCCGAACAATAACGGCAAAGTCGGGATGGTCGGCATCTCGCAGCCCGGCTTTCACGTCGCCGGGAGCATCATAGATTCTCACCCCGCGCTCAAGGCAGCCTCGCCCCAAGCCCCGACCGCCGACTATTACATGGGCGACGACGTTTACCACAACGGCGCGTTCATGCTTGCCGCCAACTTCGGCTTCTACGCCTCTTTCGTCCCGCGCCCCGGCACGCCTGCGCCGCCGCGCCAGCGCATCCCTTTCGACATGGGCACGCCCGACGCCTACGATTTCTTCCTCAATGTCGGCCCGCTCTCCGAAGCCAACCAGAGACACTTCGGCGGCGAGGCGAAATACTTTCAGGAGATTATCGACCACACGACTTACGACGACTTCTGGAAGAGCCGTTCGCTCTGGCGCTTCACGCATAACGTGAAATGCGCCGTCCTGAACGTCGGCGGTTGGTTCGACGCCGAAGACCCTATCGGGGCGTTTCACATCTATCGCTCGGTGGAAGGGAATAACCCCGGCACGGTCAACCAACTGGTGATGGGTCCGTGGTCGCACGGCGGCTGGGCGCGCGGCGACGGCGACCGTCTCGGCAACATCAACTTCGCCGTCAAGACCGGAGAATTTTTCCGCGAGCAGATACAGTTTCCGTTCTTCATGCACTATCTGAAAGACAAACCCGCCGACCTGCCCGAAGCCTACATGTTCCTCACAGGCATCAACGAGTGGCGACGCCACGAAGCGTGGCCGCCGAGAGCCTTGAAGCCCGTCGAACTCTATTTGCAGGCCAGCGGTCGTTTGGCGACGGAGGCTCCCGCCAGTGATGCGAAGAGCGCGTATGACGAATACGTGAGCGACCCGAATCGCCCCGTCCCTTATCTCGGCTACATCGTGAACGGGATGACTTCCGATTACATGACGGAGGACCAGCGCTTCGCCTCGCAGCGCGCCGACGTGTTGGTCTATGAGACCGAGCCGTTGACGCAGGACATGATCATCGCAGGCCCCATCAAAGTTAAATTGAACGTCTCGACGACGGGCACGGACTCGGATTTCGTCGTCAAACTCATAGACGTTTACCCCAACAACTACCCGACGCCGAGAGCGCCCGAGGGTCAGCCCGTCCCCGCCAACGCGGTGAAGATGGGGGGCTACCAGCAACTCGTGCGCGGCGAGCCGTTCCGGGGCAAGTTTCGCAACAGCTTCGAGCGACCCGAACCTTTCAAGCCCGGCCAACCCGCCGCCATCAATTTCGAGATGCCCGACGTGTATCATGCCTTCCGCGCCGGACACAGGATCATGGTGCATGTGCAAAGCTCCTGGTTTCCTCTGACGGATCGCAACCCGCAGAAGTTCACGGAGATACCGAAGGCGACCGCGGCGGATTATCAAAA
>DATHBB010000082.1:0-6300 GCA_035296385.1 Pyrinomonadaceae bacterium
CTCTTCACCGATGGGCGTCTCCAGAGAGATCGGCTGCTGCGCCAGTTTGAAGACGCTGCGAACTTTCGAGACGGGCATGTCAACCTTCTGCGCGATCTCCTCGCTCGTCGGCTCGCGCCCGAGTTCCTGCACGAGCGCGCGAGAGGTGCGGACGAGCTTATTGATCGTTTCGATCATGTGTACGGGGATGCGTATGGTGCGCGCCTGATCGGCAATCGCGCGCGTGATCGCCTGGCGAATCCACCACGTCGCGTAGGTCGAAAACTTATAGCCGCGCCGCCAGTCGAACTTCTCCACGCCGCGCATGAGGCCGATGTTGCCCTCCTGAATGAGGTCCAGGAATTGGAGGCCGCGATTCGTGTACTTCTTCGCAATCGAGACGACGAGACGCAAGTTGGCTTCCGTCAACTCGCTCTTGGCCTCGATGGTCTCGGCGACGCTGCGCGCGATTGATTGGTGCGAGCGTTTGATCTCAAGGATCGAGACCTGATGCGCGGCCTCGATCTCTTTGAGCCGTTTCCTGGCCGCGCTGATGTGCTTCTTGTAGTCCTTCTCCTGCTCCGGCTTGATGCGTTTCGAGCCGAGTTTTTCGGTGTACTTCTCGATCTCACGCTCGGCTGTGCGGATGTCTTTGTGAACGGCGGCGATGGCGTCTATGAGACGCTGGCGCGTCGCGTCTTTCAACGTCAGTTGCTTCATCTCCTGCGCGATCTCAAGGCGCGCTCCGGCCACCTTGCGACGCATGCGCAGGAGTTTCTTCGTGCGCTTGCCGCGCGTCACCTGCGCTTCGGCGCGAAGTTTCTCCCAATCCTTCAAGCCCTGCTGAAAGAGCGTGTTGATCTTCTCAATGCCTTCGAGCGTCCAGCGTTGATATTCTTCGGTCTTGTCTTCAAGGTCTGCCACGTCCGCCTGATCCGCAAAGGCCACCACGTCGCGGATGCTGAGCATTCCGGCGTCTATGTCTTCGCCGATTTGAAGTAGCTCTTTGAGGGCGATGGGCGAGCGGGCGAGCGACTTGTGCGTGCGGTTCTGGCCGCGTTCGATGCGCTTGGCGATGGAGACTTCCTGCTCGCGCGTCAAAAGCGGGACGGTTCCCATCTGGCGCAGGTAAGTGCGCACGGGGTCGCTCGATTTGTCGTCCACGCCGGCTGACAAGTCGAGCTCGTCTTCGGCGTCGAGCGGGTCGTCCGTCTCGTCTGCGGCGACCGCCGCGACCTCCTCAATCAGGAGTTCGTCCGAGTCGGCTTCGGTCAGGCTCGCGCCGCCGAGTTTCTGTAAAACATCTTCGAGTTTGCTGGTCGAAATGGCGTCGTCGTGCTGCTCCTCGCCGACGCCGTCGAAAGAAAGGTATTTGTCGCCGCCGAAACCGACGGGGCGAAGACCCTCATCCGCTCTGTCCTTCTCAATCATACTCACCCTTAACCTCTGCGCCTGCCGCCTTTAGCGCGTGATGCGCGTATAAGTGCCGCCTCTACGATAAACTATTTAATAAAGCCACGTTGCCCGCTAGCATAAACTCCTTCGCCCTGCGAGGCAACCCCCTTGTGCGTCACCCCGTTAGTACGAGTTAGATGAATCAAAAGATTAAAAAGTTTTATCACAGGGGAATTTAACTGCTTTGTGTGAGGGAAGTACGGCGTAAGTTCAACAAAATACTGGCGAAACGGCCTCAAAAGGGTCACGCTCGCGCGCCCTCTGAAAAAAAGCCTGCTCTTGAGTTTTGCCCGGCGTGCGCGGGTGAAAAAGTTGTTGGGGAAGCCGCCCGCGTGTCGCGCCGGGAGGCTCGCAGCGCGATGCAGGAGGAAGTTTCGCGAGGCGCGCGACGGGTCAGGAAAACTGTATGCGCTGCCAGATGGCGTTTTCGTCGGGGAAGGAGATGCCTTCCTCTTCGCGGAGCGAACTGGCCGAGACGACTATGGTTTCGACATCGTGCAGGATGTCGCAACAGGGCGGGCAGCCGTCGAGATGCGCACGCACCCCGTCTTTCTGAGGTGCTTCAAGCGCGTCGGCGTGGTATTCGCTGAGCAGGGGCAAACTTTCTTCACAGTCCATCGGGGTTCACTCCGGGAGGGTATTAAATTTCTGACGCACTTAAGATGCTAATTTTGCGCGGCCTGTCGCCTGATGAGGTCTCTTAATTTTAGACGCGCCTTGTGCAGTTGCGATTTCGACGTGCCCGTAGAGCAGCCGAGCATGCGCCCGATCTCCTCGTGCTCGTAGCCTTCCACGTCGTGGAGGATGAAGACGCTGCGGTAGCCGGGCGGCAGTTCCGAGATCGCTTTCTCCAACGCGATGCGGTCAACGATGGGCATCTTGTCGGCGTTCTCCGTGCCGCGCACGATCTGTACGGGCGTTTCGCCTTCGTGGGTCAACAACTCGGAGCGCGTGCTGCTCTTGCGGAAGAACATCAAGACGTGGTTGACCGTCATGCGGTGCAGCCAGGTGGTGAAGGCCGAGTCGCCGCGAAAACTTCCGATCTTGTTGAAGAGGTGTATGAAGACTTCCTGCGTGAGGTCTTCGGCGGTCGAGGGGTTGGTGGTCATGCGCAGGCAGAGTGCATAGACGCGCCGGAAGTGGCGATGATACAACTGCTCGAAGGCGTCGCGGTCGCCTGCGGCGCTCTGTTGCGCGAGTTCAAAATCCGTCACCTTCGGTTTATCCGTCTGCGGTTTATCCGTCTGCGGCGTATCCGCAGTCTCCGCAGCTTTCGCATTATTGAACTCTGTTGCGCTCATGCTGATTTTTGCCCCTTCCGCTATCGGTTGATCTTCGGGCGTGTGCGCCGGAATGTCAACCGCGAGCGGGCGAGGTTAGACGGAATGTGTGGTGAAAGTTTGGCGGGAGAGCGAAGCAGGGTATAATCTCGCGCAAGCTGTCACGGGATAGCCTGCCACCTCGAACGCATCTCCCGGTTACCGAATGAGAAAATTGATCTCGCAACGCGCTGCTCGCCGCCCCCACGTCGTCGCCGTCGTCGTGTGCCTGCTGTTCGCGGCCTTGTGCGTGAGCGCGGAGGCGAGAGGTTGGAGTCGTGTGCGCTCGGAGCATTTCGTCGTCGTGAGCAACGCGGGCGAGGCGGAAGCGCGGCGGAGCGCGTCGCGCCTGGAAGAACTCCGTGCCATCTTCGCGCGTTTACAGGGGCGCGATGCGCTCGACGTTTCCATCCCCGTCACCGTGATCCTCTTTCAGAACGCGGGCGACTACGAATTCTTCAAGCCCACTTACGGCGGCGACCTCAGGCGCGACGTGGCCGGTTACTTCCAATTCAGCCCAGAGATCAACTACATTACGCTCTCGCTCGATGTCGGCGCGAGGCGCGATCCGCACTCCGTACTCTTCCACGAATACGTACACGCGCTCGTCAAGAACAACTACGCGGGCGCGCCCGTCTGGTTCAACGAAGGGCTGGCGCAGTATTACAGCGAGTTTGAATTGTCGAAGGACCGGCGGCGCGTCAGCCTCGGTCGTCAACTCACGCACCGCCTCGACTCGTTAGCGCGCGGCGAACTCCTGCCGCTCAAAACGCTTCTCTCCGCGGACGAATCCTCCGCACATTACCAGCAGCACGACAAACATCCGGTCTTCTACGCGCAGTCGTGGGCGTTCGTCCATTATTTGTTGAACGACCCGACGGGCGCGCGCCGGTCGCAACTCGCGCGTTATCTCGAACTCGTCTCGGCAGGCACAACAGTTGAAGAGAGTTTCCGCGAAGCGTTCAACTCCGACTTCGCAAGAATGGAGGGCGAACTGCGCGCCTACGTGCGCGCCGCGCACTACCGCGAACGCAGCGAAAATTTCATCGAACCCGTGCCGTCAGACGTGAAGTTGGAGACGCGCGCGCTCACGGAGGCCGAATCTCAGGCGGCGCTCGGCGATTTGCTCCTGCGCACGAATCGCCCCGACGACGCCGAAGAATATCTCACGCGCGCACTGCACCTCGACGCGCGCCTCGCCGCCGCGCACGCTTCGCTCGGCCTCCTGCGGCTCAAACAAAATCGCCTGGACGCGGCCAAAGAGCATCTGGAGCGCGCTCTCGCAGCCGATCCTCAAAATCATCTCGCGCATTTTTATTACGCGGATTTGCTTCGCCGCGAAGGTCTGGAGACGGAGAAGACCATCGCGGGCTACGCCGCGACCACAGAGCGTATTCGCTTCGCGCTCAAACGCGTCATCGAACTCGCGCCCGACTTCCTCGAAGCACACGCCCTGCTCGCGCTCGTAGATGTCGAACGCAGCCCGCGGTTGGACGAAACTTTCGCGCTCCTCGGACGCGCCGCCGCGCTCGCGCCGAAACGTCAGGAGTTCAAATTGATACTCGCGCAACTTCACCTCCGCCGCGAAGAGTTTGAGCGCGCGCGCGAGATACTCGCGCCGCTCGCACGCGACCCGCGCTCGGCACTCACGCGCGCCGAAGCGCTCTCGCTGCTCGAAAAAGTCAGAACGAGCGAAGAACTCGCCGCCGCGCAACGCAAAGCGAAAAGTTTTGCGCCGGACGAGACGGCGGACGCTGCGAAAGCGGCGGCGGGCACTCAGACCGCCCCAACGCAGGAGGAAGGCGTAGCGACGACACAGCCCGTCGCCCCCGAGACGTTGCCCTGCGACATGCCGCAGCCCGGCCCGCAGTACAAGCCTCTGCGCTTCGACGGCCAACAGGCGTGCGGCCAACTTGTGAGCGTCGAATGTGAGGACGCGGGCGGCGTCACGCTTCTCGTCGAGACGAGCGACGGCACGCTTAAACTTCGCAGCCGCGCGCTCAACCGCATACGCTTCGTCAGCTACACGGCGGACGTGCGCGGGCGCATCGAGTGCGGCCTGCGCACGCGCGCCAACCCCGTGCTCGTCACCTACCGCTCGACGAAGGACGCACACGCCACAGCCGACGGCGAAGTCCTCGCCGTCGAGTTCGTCCCGCCCGATTGGGTTCACTAAAGCAAAACGATGAAGGAGGAACGCTGAACGATGAATGAAAGACAGTTCTTTGTCCGTTGTCAGTAGTCAGTTGTTCAAGACTGTCTTTAGCAACCTGTGTGAGAGCTACATGCAACTGACCACTGACCACTGACAGCTTTTACTTCATCGTTCATCGTTCCTGCTTCATCGTTTCTTTTGTCTGCGGTGAAGGCTTTGATGAATCTCTAAAACTTTTCGACTTCACAGACGACGCGCGGCTGCAACTCCGCGATCTCTTCTGCGCTGCACGCGCCCGCGCCGTGCAGGGCGTTGGCCGCGCCGCAAGCGACGGCGAGCGCGCCCGCCTCCGTCGGCGTCAAATTGCGAACGAGCGCGGCGGCGAGTCCCGCGAGCGTCGCGTCGCCGCTCCCGACGCTGTTCGTCGCGCGCACACGCGGGGCGGCGAACCTGTATCGCGCGTCGCCGAAATCAAAGACCGCGCCCTCCGCGCCGAGCGTGATCATTGCGCCCATGTCCGCGCCCGATTCGCGAAGTTCGCGCGCCGCGCGTGTGGCGTCTTGAAAGTTTGCGACGGGCGTGTCTAAAAATTCCGACGCCTCCGCCGCGTTGATCTTGACGAGGAAGGGGCGCGCTTCGAGCGCCGCACCGAGAGGCGCGCCCGCGCAGTCGAGCAGCACGCGCACGCCCCGCACGCGCGCCGCACGCGCCAGCCGCGCGTAAGTGTCAGGCGGCAAATTCGGTGGAATGCTGCCCGTGATGACGACCAACTTCGCATCTGCGAGCGAGCGCGTGTAGCTCGCCTCGAAATTGGCGAACTCCGCATCGTTGACGACGGGGCCGGAGGCGTTGACGACCGTTTGCTCGCGGCGTTTGTGGTCGTTCAAGATCAGACAGGTGCGGCTCTCGCGTTCGATGCGCGTGCAACTCGCCTCGATGTTCTCCGCGCGCAAGCCCGCTTCGATGAGTGCGCCCGCGCCGCCGCCCGCGAACCCCAACAGAAGCGACGGCTCGCCCAGAGTCTTGAGCACGCGCGCGACGTTGACGCCCTTGCCGCCCGCCTGCCGCCGCTCGCCGCGCGAGCGTTGCACACGTCCCGCGCGAAACTCGTCCAACTCGACGATGTGATCGACGGCGAGGTTGAGATTGACGACGAGGATCATAAAATTTATTTTGAAGCTCATAGCATTCGCTTGCTTTTGTCGCGTGAGGTATCCGGCGGGCCGTAAATACCTTGACGCTATCAACTCTCGCCGATAATATCTCGCCGCTTACCATGAACGGGTGCGAAGGGTTGACGATCCCGCTTACCCCCGCCAACTCGCACCTTCAACGTATATGTCTCAGAGGAATGTTGCGCGACATATGCACCCTCGGAGCGGTCTACCTGCT
>DATHBB010000083.1:0-5491 GCA_035296385.1 Pyrinomonadaceae bacterium
TCGAACAACTCGTCGCGGGCTGCGACCTCGTGTTGGACGGCACGGACAACTTCGCGACGCGCTACCTCCTGAACGATGCTTGCGTGAAGCACGAAGTCAACTGGATTTACGGCGCGGCGGTCGGCTCTTACGGCGTGACGATGACTGTGCGCCCGCACACGTCGCCTTGTCTGCGCTGCGTCTTCGAGGAGACGCCGCCGGCTGCGAGCGCCGAGACGTGCGACACGGCGGGCGTCATCATGCCGATCATCTCGGTCGTCGCCGCCGTGCAGGTAAGCGAGGCGTTGAAGCTCTTGACGGGACAGACCGACGCGCTGCACGGCGCGCTCATGCAATTCGACGTGTGGCGCAACGAGTGGCGACGCATACGGCTCGGCGAACCGTCGCCCGATTGCCCGACGTGCGCACACGCGCGCTACGAGACGCTCGAAGCCGAAGCGGGCGAATTCGCCTCGGTGCTCTGCGGGCGCGACGCCGTGCAAATCTCCCCGCGCGGCGCAACGCGCATTGATCTGCGTGCGCTCGCGGAGCGGCTGAGCGCGGCGGGCGAGGTGCAGGTCAACGAATACCTCCTGCGCCTGCGCGCGGGCGAATACGAGTTGACGGTCTTCCAGGACGCGCGCGCCATCATACGCGGCACGGACGACATGATGACGGCGCGTTCTCTGTACGCGAGGTATGTCGGCAATTAAAGAGCAGTGACGAGTGACGAGTGACAAGTGACAAGTTAAAACAAAAGCCCTGTCTTTCAACTTGTCTTGTTTCTTTCTCGTCACTTGTCACTTGTCACTCGTCACTGCTCTTGTACCTGCAACGCTTCTTTTCGAGTTATCATCAGACCAGAGACATTTAATCCGATACAACAGAAACTTCATTGATGCTCAACAACACATTTCGCTTGCGCTTCTTTTCGATCATTCCGCTTCTATGTTTGTTCATCTTCGCCGCCGCCGGTGCGGTGCGCGCGGGCGGCCCGGTCGTCTGGGAGACGAAGTCGCGCGAGGCTTTGTTGCGCGGCGAGGCGCGCGGCGTCTCCGTCACGGACACGGGCGCGTTGATGCTTGCGCCGCGCGTCACGCAACTGTTCGACACCGAGCAGGCTTTCATCTGGTCGAGTGCCGCGGACGAGCGCGGCAACGTCTATCTCGGCACGGGACACGACGGGCGCATCTTTCGCGTCACGCCTGACGGCAAAGGCGCGCTCCTTTATGACGCGGCGGAACTCGACGTGACGGCGCTCGTCGTCGGGCGCGACGGCGCTTTGTACGCGGGCACGTCGCCCGACGGAAAGGTCTATCGCATCGAGACGGACGGGCGCGCGGCGGAATACTTCGACCCGCCCGACAAGTACATCTGGTCGCTCGCGGTGCTCTCGGACGGCGCGCTCGCCGTCGGCACAGGCGACACGGGAAAAATTTATCGCGTGCGCGCCGCTGCCGCGAAGCCGCAGGACTCGCTGTTGATCGACATCAACGAAACGCACGTCATCTCGCTCGCCGTGGACCGCGCGGGACAACTCATCGCGGGCACTGACCCGGGCGGGCTTGTGCTTCGCATCTCGCCGGAGGGCAAGGCGTTCGCGCTGTTCGATTCGCCGCTCAGGGAGGTGCACGCGCTGGCCGTGGCGGCGGACAACTCGATCTATGCGCTCGCCTTGAGCGACGCCGCATCGAGCGGTCGCACGGCGGGCGCGCCCGCGACAGCGACGACGACTTCAAACGTCGGCACGCAGAGCGCCGCCTCAACTTCTTCGACCGTCTCTGCGGACGACACCGCGCAGCCCGCGCGCAGCCGCAACGAACTCACGAACGCGCGCAGCGCGGTCTTTCGCATCCTGCCCGACGGGGGGACAGACGTGTTGTGGAGTTCGACGACGGTGACGGCGTTCGCCGTCGCGCCCGCGCCGCAAGGCGACAGCGTCCTCGTCGGCACGAGCGACAAGGGGCGCATCTATTCCGTCACCAACGACGGGCGCGACACGCTCCTCATCCAATCCACCGAAGCGCAAATCTCTTCTTTCGTCGTGCGCGGGCGCGAGGCGTTCGCCGCGTCGAGCAATCAGGGCAAACTGTTTCGCTTTGCCGCCGAGCCGGTGGCCGAGGGCACGTATGAATCGCCCGTGCGTGATGCGAAAGTGTTCGCCGCGTGGGGGCGCATCTGGTGGCGCGGGACCGGCGCGGTCGAGTTGCAGACGCGCTCGGGTAACAGCGAACGTCCCGACACGACCTGGAGCGAATGGAGCGCGCCCTACCGCGATCCTGCGGGCGCGGCTGTAACCAGCCCGCGCGCGCGTTTCATACAATGGCGCGCAGTCTTGCGTGCGTCCTCCACGACAGCGGCGGCGGGCGTCGAAGCGCGCATCGAAGACGTGAGCCTCGCATATCTGCCGCGCAACGTCGCGCCGGAAATTCTGTCGATCACGACGCTGCCCACAGGCATCGCTTTGCTCTCCGCGATTCAGGTGCAGGTTGATCCGAACCTCGAAGCCTCCGGTTTTGATCCGTCGCTCATCAGCCCCGTGCCGCAAGTGCCGCCGCGACGCGCGTTCCAGAGGGGCGCGGTGGCGTTGCAATGGCAGGCCGAGGATCGCAACGGCGACGAACTCGAATACGCCGTCTATTACCGCGCGCAGACGGAGAGCGGCTTCCACCTGTTGAAAGATAAACTGCGCGACAACTTTCTGACGGTTGACGGCGCGGCGCTCGGCGACGGTCGCTACATCTTCAAAGTCGTGGCCTCGGACGCGCCGGAGAATTCGCTCGGCGCGGCGCTTTCGGGCGAACGCCAGAGCGAGCCGGTCGAGATCGACAACACCGCGCCCGTGGTGCGCGCCGGAGGCGAGCCGACGCTCAGCGCTGACCGCGTGCGCGTGAGTTTCATCGTGGAGGACGCGCGCGGTCGCGTGCGTCGCGCGGACGTGAGTGTGGACGGCGGCGCGTGGCGCGCGGTCTTTCCCGAAGACGGCATCGCCGACAGCCCGCGCGAAGTTTTCGCGCTCGACCTGCCGCTCACGGGCGCGGGCGAACACACCATCTCCCTGCGCGGCTTCGACGCCAGCGGCAACGTCGGCAGCGCACGCATCACGGTCAGGAAATAGGGGAAAGGGGAAGGGGTAAGGGGGAAAGGTTAAAACAAAAGACTATGCCAAAGTCGCACCTGGTTTTTATCTTCCCTTTACCCTTTGCCCTTTACCCCTTCCCCTTCCTTACACGATACCGTATGAGTTGCAACGGAAAGCGTGCGCCTTTGCGAGAAACGCGGTAAACTATGGACTGTAAAAGCAATAGGATGCCGCGCGCGACGAGTGTGGCATCCATCTTGCTCAGGTAAAGAGGCGAGACGAATGCGCGTCTCTCTTCTCCCTCCCATGCGCGTCTCTGAATAATCACGAACATGAGGAGGCTAGAGTTTTAATTATGAAAGTTTTGAAGAAAATATTAGCGTCTGCTTTGATCTTCTCGGCGCTCGCTGCCGGCGTGCTGGCAGCGCCGCAGCCGCAGAGAGATCAGCGCGAGCCTCCCCCGAAAGACCCGAAGGTCTTCGACAAGAGAGAGAAGGAGCCGCGCCGCGAGGAGCCGCGCCGCGAGCAACGCGACGACAAGCCGAAGGAGGGCAAAAGGGACAAGCCCTGACGCCTGGCTCCGCGCGCCGTTTTCGTTCAAACCCGGCGCGTCGCGCGGTCGGGCGAAAACTCGAACGAGGGAACGCCGCCCGAAAATCAACCCTCTCCTGTTTCGACACGAACCGATGCCCCCTCAAAAATGCCGCCGCACGCGGAAGGCATTCTTGGGCGGGCATCAAAACTTTTACGCATTCATTAAGCATTCGTACACGGGACTAAAAGATTATGAAGAACAAGCGCATACGCACGAGGCCGATTCTGTTGGCCGTCGCCGCGCTCGCCGTCGCCGCGCTCTCAGGCGTGAATTTGTTTCCGGGCGCGAGCGCGCAGCGCGTAAACTCGCAGCGTCGCATGGAGGTGCAACGTGTGAGCGTTGATCGCGGCACCATCGCGCGCGCCGAGTCCTACACGGGAGATCGTTTTAACTATTTTACCGAGACCCCGAACGGCGTGCGCGTCGCTTCGGTCAACCGCCCGCGCGCCGAAGCCCTGCGCGCGATTGACGCGGGGCTGGCCGATCTCTTCGCCGCCGCGCGACGCAACAACTACCGCGCGCGGCTGAACTACGCGGACTACGTCGTCTTCATCGCGCGCGCCGACCGCACGCGCGACAGCACCGGAGCTTATTCGCCCGACATGGCTTTCGGCGCGGGCGTTTACGCGGGCAGCGTCTATGAGCGCGGCGGTCAAATTTATGCCGCCGGAATGGTCTCGTCTTACAGTCCCGCAACGCTCGTCGTCGCCGAGCACGAACGCGACTGGCAGCGCATGGCCGATGTCGTACGCTACGAAGGCGAACATCTAGTCCTTTATCACAACGACCGTCGGCGCTTCCAGGACACCTCCGACCACACGCGCGGCGGCGCGCACCCCATTCTGCGATAGGGCAAAGGGTAAGGGGTAAAGGGAAAGGGTAGGAGCAAGTTGATGCTTCCTACCCTTTTCCTTTACCCTTTTACCCTTTGCCCGTTCTTACTTGATCAGTCTCGCAGACATCACGAGGATGAGCGCTTTGTCGCGGAGTCCGGCTGTGCCGACGATGACCTTTTCGCCGTCGCGCACGCCCACGTCGCTGCTGATGACAGCCCTGCCGCCCGCATCGCCCCCGTCGAGCCGGAAGCGAAAGTTGCCGAGTTGCATCGTCGAGACTCCCGCCGAACTTGTGTTCAACGTGAGCGAGTTGGCCTGAAAGTGATAATTGAAATCGCGCCGCGCGGTCTCGCCGGGCAGTTCGATCTGCGCGATGCCTTCGCCCTGAATGATGCCGGGCGCGTAGTCGGGGCGATCCTTGGCGCGTTGAATGATCGAAGTCAGCAGGTAATAACTTTTGAAATTGAGCGTTGACTGCAACTGGCCGACGGCGTCGCGCAGGTCGGCTGGATATTGGTTCGTGCCCCCCGGCGCGTTCGACGCGATGAGGACGTGCATGCGGAACTCGATTTCGGCGCGCGCCGGTTCGGGCGTGTCGAGTCGTTTGAGAGCCTCTTCGATGGTCGCGATGTTTTCGGGGAAGTCGCGCACCGTGAGCGTTCGAAAGTTGCGATTGAACGAGACCTGCGCGCCCTTGTGCCCGCTCGTCAGCAGGTTGATGACCGAGTACAACGTGTCGGGCGCGCGATGCTTCAACTCAAAGACGCGGTTCTTGAAACTGGTATGCGTGACGTAATTGTCGGGCTGCGGGGTCGGCTGCGGCGAAGCGCTGGCCTCCTGCGCTACGGCGATAGACGCGAAGCTGAACACAAGCGCCAGCACGATGATGATTTTGAGTCTGGATGAAAACATAATCTCTCCTGTTGACTGTCGAGTTGACTGTCGAATTGACAATTAAACTTTCTACTTTAACGGTTGCGCTACAGCGTCCGGCCTGGG
>DATHBB010000084.1:0-11891 GCA_035296385.1 Pyrinomonadaceae bacterium
GCCGGTAGAAGTTGATGCGGCGGCGGGCGCGCTCCTCTGGCGGCTGCGCACCTGATACTGTATGCCTAAGAGCAACAGCGCGAACCCCGCCAGGAGCAGGAGCGCGACGATCCACGGGCGCGCGTGTTCCGTGAACCAGGACTTGCGCGGCATCAAAGACACACCGCGTTCTTTCGGCGTCACCGGCGCGGCCTCTTTCGGCTGCGGCTGAAACTTTTGCCGGCGTTCGACATGAGCGACCGCTTGTTCGGCTGCCTGCGCTTGCGTTGTTTGCGCCTGCGCCAGCGCGACGGGCACGACGATGCGCGGGCGCACTTTCCCGCCACCGCCCGCAGAGTGCTGCGGCTGGCCGGCTTCGCGTTCAAATTGTGCGGGCGACGGTTCGGGCGGCAGCGGCGCGAGTCGTTGACTCTGACCCTTGATCTGCGAGAGCGGGCGCGTCTCGTCGCCGTTCGGCTGCGTCAACAACTGCGTCTTCGGCATCAACGCGTCGCTCAACTCGTTCCAGAATTCGCGCACGCTCTGGTAACGCTTCGCCGGATTCGTCTCCGTACCGCGACGCAGCACGCGCAGGACGAACGAAGCCCAAGCTGTGTCGGCCACGTGCGCGGGCATCTCCGTGATCGGTCGCTGCGAGAAGCGACGCGGCGCTTCGCCGGTCAAAAGCATGTAGGCGGTCTTGGCGAGCGAATAGACATCGGCGGCGGGCGTCAGTTGCGTCACTGGACTCGTCAGCGAACCCGTGCCGAGCACGCCCGCCTGCATGAGCGGGTGATGCTCCGGTGCGGCGTAAACGTCCGTCCCGACGCGCGTGATCAATCCTTCCGTCGCTTCAATTTTCGCGACGCCGAAATCCGCGATCTTGACGACCTGACGGTCAGCCGTCAGCAACAAATTCTGCGGCTTGATGTCGCGGTGAATCACGTCGTGCTCGTGCGCGTGTGCGAGGCCGTCGCAAATTTGATCGAGGTAATAGAGCGCGCGGTCGAGCGTCAGAGGGTTGCTGCGGCAGAGCGCGGCCATGTCGCCGCCGGGGAGGTATTCGAGGACGAGATAGTGAAACGTCTGCCCGGCCATGTCTATCGCCGTGCCGTGCCCGAGACGGTTGATGATGTTGGGGTGGCGCACGCGGTCGAGCGCGACCGCTTCGTTGCGGAAGTTTTCGATGAGCGTGTGTTCGAGTTCGAGATCAATCGCGCCCTGCAGGAAAAGGTTGAGGGCTTTGATCACGACCGTCTGCGGCGATGCGCCGGAGGCCGCCGCGTCGCGCGCGAGATAAACTTCGGCATAGCTGCCGCGCCCCAGACATTCGAGAATGTCGTAGCGCCCGTCGAGCCTGCACTGCTGAAGTTTTAACTCACTCATGCGTTCGCAAACACTAACTGTTAAACCGCCTCACACGACCCGACAAACATAGTCCGACCACGTTTGAACTTTCAGGGCGAAGGGAACGCCGTCGCAGACCCGACGGGCGACGCGCCCGCTTCTTCGATGACGCTTCCGAACGAATCGGATGCAAGGCGCACGGCATCTGCGTTGTTCGCGCGCAAGGCGGCGGCGGCGAGCGTCATGCGCGTGTCGAGCCGCACGGGATTGCGTCCGGGCGGGTATTGCCCGTCAATACGTTCATTCGCGAGCCTGAGCGCTTCGACCGCTTCCGTGTATTTGCCGGATAGAAAGAGCGCGCGCCCGTAGAGCGCGAGGAAAGTGGCGTCGGTCGAATCCAGAGGTTTGCCGCCGTTCTCGCCCGCCATGCGCTGCGCCTCCGCGCCCGGCGAAGAGTCAACCGCAGCCTTCTGCCTCGCGTAAGTGTCGTAGATGCTCAGTTCGCTCGAAGGCGTCGGGGAAGACGCGACGACTGTGGAGGCGGGCGAGTTTGTGTTGGCAGGCGGGGCGACGGCGGCGTCGGTCTTGTTTTGCTGGTAGCGAATGCCGCCGTAAAAGGCAGCCGCCGTGGCGGTCAAAAGTAACAACAGGACGCCGAACCAGCGACTCGCGCGCCCCGTCGGGCTGCGCTGTTGTTCCGCTTGAACTCGCGCGGGCTGCGGCGGCGACGGCGGCGCAGCCGACTGTGGCGACGACGATGCGGCGGCTGCCTCCTGCGTCTCGATGCGCAGTTTGCTGTTTGTTGCGCGGGGCGCGGCGTGCGTGTCAGGCAGACTGCTGGAGGCGGCGCTGACGAGCGGCGTCTGGAACAAGGTCGTCGAAGGGGTTTCGTCGCGCGTCTGGTTCGCGTTCGCTGATTGCCCCGCCGCCCCGTTTGTCGTTGCGCGTTCGGTCAGGAGCGTGCGTTCGTCTTCGTCCGTCGCCGTTGTGGTCACGGCGTCGCGCGCCTGCCCGCCGACGCGCACGACGACCGCCGTTAAATTGTCCTCCGCGCCGCGCTCGTAGCAGAGTCGTTTCATCTGTTCGCAGGCGGCGTCGAGTGAAGCGCCGCCGCGAAGCAGCGTGCTGATCTCTTCGTCGGGGAGATGGCGCGTGATGCCGTCGGAGCAGAGCAGGAAGATCGTCCCGTCTTCGACTTCGATGGTCTTCATGTCAACTTCGACCGACTGCTCCGCGCCGAGCGCGCGGCTGATGACGTTGCGGCTCGGATGATGCGCCGCCTGCTCCGGCGACATGCGGCCTGCGCGCACTTCTTCTTCCACCACCGAATGATCTTCCGTCTCGCGCTCCAACTTGCCGTCGGGCTTGAGGCGGTAAAGGCGCGAATCGCCGACGTGGCCGATGGTCGCCTGATGGCCGTCGAGGTGGAGGGCGACGATGGTGGTCGCCATCATGGAGAGTTGCCTCTGCTCGTGCGACATCTGGTAGATCGAAGCGTTGGCGCGCTGGATGGCGATCTCCATCAGGTCTTCGATGTCGTCGCCGTCCTTGTGATGACGGAAGGCTTCGCCGAGTACTTCGACGGCGGTTTGCGAAGCGACTTCGCCGGCCTGCGCGCCGCCGACGCCGTCCGCGACGGCGAAGATGCGCCGCCCCGCGTCAACGAGCATCGAGTCCTCGTTGAGCGGTCGCTTCTGGCTGAGTCCCCGGTCGGTGACGGACGCAACTTCGAGTCTT
Source organism: Pyrinomonadaceae bacterium (assembly GCA_035296385.1). Lineage (GTDB taxonomy): Bacteria > Acidobacteriota > Blastocatellia > Pyrinomonadales > Pyrinomonadaceae > JAIVJZ01. Next base: position 3,064 of record DATHBB010000084.1, read on the forward strand.
ACTTCGGTTGAACGTTCACTCATTCAACAGCCTCCGGAATGGAATGATTGCCTGCGGCACGCCCGGACGACGGCGACGACGCGGCGGGGCGCGGCTGCGCCGGTTGCGCGGCGGCGTCGCGCGCGTTGCGGTTTGAGAAAGCCATCAACATGCCGAGCATGGCGAAACTCGTGATCAAACTGAATCCTCCGTGGCTCACAAAGGGGAGCGTGATGCCCGTCATCGGCAGAGCGCGCGTGATGCCGCCGATGTTGACGAGCGCCTGAACGCCGATGAACGCGGTTAAGCCCGCCGAGCAGAGTTTGGTGAACATGTCGCGCGCGTCAATCGCCGTGCGCATGCCCGCGTTGACGAACACGATCAGGGCGAGTATGACGAGCGCGCCGCCCACCAAGCCCAACTCCTCGCCGATGGCCGCGTAAATATAGTCCGAGTCGGCCACGGGGATCACTTCGGCGAAGCCGAGTCCGAGTCCGCGACCGGTAAGGCCGCCGGAAGCGATGCCGAACGTGGCCTGCGCGGGTTGGAAGGCGATGCGGTCGAACCACACGTCAACGTTGACGGTCTCGCGCATGGCCTCGCTCGATTGGGCGAGTTCGCGCATACGTTCGTCGCGCGCGAGCGCTTCGTCGTAGTCCTTCTTCCACCATGGCTCGTTCGGCGAAGGCGGGTTGAAGCCGTCGATCCAGAGGTGGAAGCGCTGCTTGATGCGCGCGGGGAGCGCGGCCTGCACGGGGCGCGAGAGCGTCGGCAGGAGCGGCACTTTCTCCTGTATGTCGGGCGGGAGCGATCCGGCGACGAGCACGCCGATGACGAGCACGACCGAGCCGACGAAGACCAGCAGTTGCGGCCAGCGACGCACGGCGACGAGATAGAGCGTGGCGTATGCGCCGCTAAAGACGAGCATCTGCCCGAAGTCTTTCAAAGCGAAAAACGGGATGAAGGGGATCAAGGCCATCACGACGAGCGGAACGACGGCCTGCGCGCGCGGCATGCCCCAGTAAGTTTTGGCGAGGTCGCGGTAGTAGGCCGTGAGGATTCCGGCGAACCCGAGGAGGAAGGGAATCTTCGACGGCTCCCACGGCGTCATGTTGCCGAGCGCCTTGCCCGCGCTCGACGTGATGACGGCAGCCACCAGTGGCACGAGCGTGATGAGCACGATGATGAATGAGTGGCGCTGCACGCGGTTGAGAAAATCGTCGCGCATGCAGAAGTAGTAGGCGACGGCGAAGGCGAAGAAGGCGAGCATGGGAATCCACGTGTAGCCGGAGGTGAGCACGCGCCCGACCGTGATGCTCGACTGCGTCTCGGCTTGACTGAGCAACTGTTCTTCGACCTGCTGGCGGTTGGTCGAGAAGCCGAGCATCTTCTTCTTGTCGTCGTCGTAAAATTTATTGATGAAGCGGAGGCGCTGCACCTGCGTCTTCTCGGCGCGCGCTTCGGCCTTGTTGCGCGAGCCGTATTCGGGGTCGCTGTAGAGGCGATACTGCACGAGCATGCCGAGCGAGAAGAGCAGTATCGCCGTCGTGTACAAAGCCCAGTTGCCGCGAAACTTCATGCGCCGCGCGAGCCAGAGCACGAGGAAGAAGATGGGAACGTAGAGCAGGAGATCGCGCACGGCGCTCACGGTCGAAGGTTGATAACCGCGCAGGAGCGCGGCGCGCGTCACGGCCACGTAGCCCGCGATCTGCAAGCCGACGATCACGAGCAGCAGAAAGAGATGTGTCGAGGCACGGTTTTTCATAAATGGTCGGGCTTAAAAACTGTTCGCAATGATAACTGTTCGCCTAAAGATGACCTTCGGATGACGTTCGACTTTATTGTCGCACCGCGACAGCACGCGCCGACGGCCTCGGCTGCGCAGGACGCGGCGACGGTTGCGCCTGCCCGGGTCGCGGCGACGGCGATTGCTGTTGTGGTTGACGCTGACCGGGCTGCTGTTGCTGCGGCGCGGCGGCGGGCGCGCCCGCCACGTTGCCGAGCAAGCCCAACTCTTTCGCCTTCAGCACGAGCGCGGCGGCGATAGGCGCGGCGGCGCGCGAACCGTAGCCGCCGCCTTCGACGATGACGGCCATCGCGAGTTGCGGGTAATCGAGCGGCGCAATGCAGAGAAACCAACTGTCTATGCGTTTCTCTTCCGAGATCACGATCTGCCTGTATTCGCGTATGATGTTGCCGCGCCGGTCGCGCTCGTACTTCTTGACGGTCTTCGGCTCGCCCGTCTTCGGATCATATTCGGGCACGTCCTTCTGCGCCGTGCCGGTCTTGCCGCCGGACGTGATCCCGGCTGCCAGCACGGGGCCGAACACGCCGCGCGCCGTGCCCGACGAGCCGCCCGTGACGAGTCCCATGATGCGACGCATATCGGCGGCCTTGTCAGGCGAGACGACTTGATTGAAGACGGCGGGCGGCTGGTTGAACTCGATCTTCGGCTTCATCAACTTGCCTTCGAGGTTGGCGATGGCTGCGGCGGAGAGCGCCATTTGAAACGGCGTCATCTGCCCCGCGTAGCCTTGCCCGAAGCCTTCGATGGCGAGATCGTAGGGGCGCATCTTCGCGCCCGTCACGATGGTCGCCTCGCTCGGCGCGAGCGCGCGTGCGAGCGCCGTCGTGCTCGTGTTCCAGATTTCCGGCTGACGGCGCGCGCGCGTCGCCTCCTCCGGCGTATCGTATGCGCCGATGCCGATGAGTTGCGCGGCCTGCCTCAAACGCTCCACACCCATCTTCACCGCCGCCTGCGCGAAATACTGGTTGCACGAAACTTCATAAGCCGTGTCCACGCCGATGTGGCCGTGAACTTCCGCCGGGCCTTGATCGTCGTAGATGACTTTAGCGCCCGGCTGCGCGTAGTAGCCGTTACCGCTGCACAGGTATTTATCGTTGTGCGTTCCGCCGAGATACTGCGCGATCATCGTGACGGTCTTGAACGTCGAACCCGGTATGTAGTAGCTGCGAAGCGAACGGTTGACGAGCGGGCTGTTGCGTTTGTCGGCGTCGAGTTTGATCCAGTTGCTTTCGTCCTGCACTTCGGCGAGCGTGTAGGTCGGGTTGCTGTACATCGCGAGCACTTCGCCCGTCTGCGGATTCAAGACGACCACCGCGCCGTGTCGTTCGCGCAACTGTTCGACTGCGGCCTTCTGCAACTCGCTGTCAATCGTCAAACGCACGTCGAGGTTGGCGGGCTGCTTGATGTCGCGCTCTAAGAAAACGTCTATGGCTTCGGGGGCCGCGCCGCTCTGAACGCCGAAGAGCGCGCGCTCAATGCCTGCGTCGCCGCGTTCCGAGCCGAACAACTGCGCCATCTCGCGATCCAACGGATACTCGCGCACGATGCGCCCGTTGTCGCCGCGTTTGTAGAACGCAAGCGCGTTCTCCAGTTTGCCCGAACGATCCAGAATCCAGCCGCGCAGGGTTGACTCGGAGAGCCGTCGGTTGCGCAAGTCTTTGTAGTTGAGATCGGAGAAACGGTCGTTGCGCTCCTCCGCGTACTGTGCCCAGTAAACGTGGAAGCCGAAGACCGTGAGGGCGAGTATGAGAAAGAGCCAGCGAAGCGCGTAGAGGCCGCGATTCGTCGAGGTGACGCCGAGCCGCTGCCTCACTTCCGTAGGCAGATCGGCGGGCGCGACCGACGCCAGCACAGAGCGCCGCCGCCTCATCCCGAACACGAGCGACAGCCCCAGGAGCAGTATCATCAACGCCAGCCCGGCCACGTAGATCAAACTCAACATCGCGGGCTGCTTTTCCGGAATGACTTCTAAAAGAAACATATTTTTTAAGTGACAGGTGACAGGTGACAGGTGACAGGATGAAGGCAAGTCTTTTGTATTAACTTGTCACCTGTCACCTGTCACCTGTCACTGTTTCCTGAATCTGACCTCGACATCGCCGAAGCCGACGACATCGCCGTCTTCGAGTTGGCGCGCTTCGCCGTAGTTGATGCGCCTGCCGTTTATATATGTTCCGTTTACCGAACCTGTGTCGGAAACGAGTAGAGTTCCTTCGCGGTTCATCAAAATGGCGGCGTGAATCTTCGAGACGCTCGGGTGCGCGAGCGAGAGGTCGCAATCGGTCGCGCGCCCGACGCTCAGGCGCTTGCCGCCCGGTTTGAAGTAGAGCGTGTTTTCTTCGGACTCTTTGCCTATCTGGATGCGCGCCTGCACCGCGACATTTTTCGCCGCCGCCGCCGCAGCCGATGCGGGGGCGGCCACGCCCGCCGCCGCGCGCTCGCGCTCCTCGTCTTCGCGCTGTAACTCTTCCTCGAACGCGCCGTAGCTCGGATCAACGGTGATGCCTGTCGTGAAAATGTCAACAATCGTTTCCACTTCGACGGGCGCGAGCGTGCGCAATCGTTGGTCGTTGATGTGGTCGATGGCGGCGGCGAGCACTTCGTTCTCCAACTCCTTGACCGACTCCGGCGGGGCTTCCGAATGCGTGCCCCATTCGATCTTGAGTTTCATCACGTGCGGTGCGATGCGCCCGCGCTTCGCATCGTTGCGCGTGCGCTCGTCAATTAAGCGGTTCATGCGCTCGATGAGGCGGGTCGTGGTGAAACCGCTCTGCGGATCGTTCGCGCGACCGAGCGAACGGTCAACCACCGCGCCGACCCTGTCCAGCACGCGGCGCAGCAAACGCTCGGCCAACGCCTCGTCTCGTTTCGAAGCGTCCTCTTTTTTCTCAGTCTTGTCCATGCGAATCTATACGTCCACGCGCCATCGAGGTTCGATACTCAAACTCTCTCAGAATAAACTACGAGCGCTAAAGTTGCGCATCGTCAGGGGAAGGGAATTGTAAACATTTTAAGTCGCGGCTATTTTAAGGGGAAACGGGGAAAAGTAAAACGGGGAAAGTTAGAAGCGGCCATTTAGGCGCGCCCTGAGCGACCTACGCGCGCGCCGCCGCACGCTGGCGCGCCGCCTCGTAAAGTATCACGGCGAGCGCGACCGCGACGTTGAGGCTTTCGACGGGCGGCTGCATCGGGACGCGTATGCGCGCGTCGGCCAACGCGATTTCTTCGTCCGACAGCCCTCCCGCCTCCGCGCCCATGATGACCGCGCGCGCCTCCGTCCACACAAGCTCCGTGTGCGTTTGGTGCGCCGAGAGGTCTGCGCTCACGCTTCGTATGCCGCGCGCCGCGCACCACGCGAGGACTCCCGCAAATTCCGCGTTCGTCCACAAAGGCAGGCGAAAACTCGATCCCATCGCGCCGCGCAGAGCCTTCGGCGAGAGCACGTCCGTCGAACCGGCGGTCGTGATAACGCCGTTTGCGCCCGCCGCTTCGGCCACGCGCAGCATCGCGCCCGCGTTCGCAGGGTTGTTGACGCGATGCAGGACGACGACGAGCGGGTTCGGGCGAAGCGACTTTTCAAACGTCGCCTCGTCGGTCGCAAATCTGCGCGCCAGCACGACGATCCCCTGCGGGTGTTTCGTGTCGCCGAGCGAAGCGAAGACGCTCTCGCTGACGATTGTGAAGCGCGCGCCCCGCCGCTTGAGTTCGGCGAGCACGCGTGCGGCGCGTTCGTCGTCTGCAAACCGCTCCGTGTGCAGCACCTCTTCGCACACGAGACTTGAACGGGCCGCCTCCTCACACAGACGCAAGCCTTCTATGAAGATCGAATCTTTCGCAGAGCCTTTGCTCACGGCGCGCGCGTGCCGGATGAGTGTGTTTTGACGGCTCGTGATCATTGCGGGATTCGGACGATGATGTTTTCTTTAAGTCGCGTGGAGTTTATGATGAAAAATGTGCGCCGTAAACCGGAGGCGTGAAGCCTGGGGCGACAGTTGAAGTTTTCCTGCGGCGTCCGGATTACTTGAGAGCGAGATTAAATGAAGAGACGCGTAATCGTCGTCGTTGACGACCTCTTTTTCGCCGCGAAGATTCGCACGACGGCGGAGCACTCCGGCGTCGAAGTCGTATTTCCGCGAAGCCTTGAGGCGCTCGGCGAAGCGTGCAGGCAGGGCGCGCCCGCGCTCGTCATCGTCGATCTGCACTTGCAACGAGAAGACCCTTTCGCCCTTGCACGCAACTTGAAATCCCTTGACGAACTGCGCGAGACTCCGCTCGTAGGCTTCTTCTCTCACGTACAGGTCGAACTGCAACAACGCGCGACGGAGGCGGGATTCGACCGCGTGCTGCCGCGCTCGGCGTTCAGCAAACGCCTGCCGGAGATTTTGCTGGGGCTTCTATAGTTTCGATCTGCTAAACTCCCCGCACGCGTTTTAAGCGTGGAGGCGCAACAACGTGCGCCTGAAAATTCACGCGCACGACTATTGAACTTAGCTATAAAACAAAATGAAATTACTACCCTCGCTGCTGGCCGGAATCGCAACCCTCCTCTTTTTCAACGCAACCGTGCAAGCGCAGACCGTGCCGCCTCCGACGAAGAGGGAGGCGGCGACGGCATATGAAGATGTCGAGGTCGCTCTTCGCCGCGCGGATGAGCATCTGCTTGCGAATCGTTTCAAGGAAGCGATTGACGCTTACCGTGAAGTCATCCGGCGACAACCGGATCATTTCGTCGCGCGCGTCAATCTTGGTGTGGCGCTCGCGCAGAGTAAGCAGCACGCCGAAGCCGTCGAGTCATTCAAAGAGGCTGCGCGGGTCAGGGCCGACATGCCCGAACTGCACATGATGTTGGGCAGTTCGCTCGCCTCGATTCAGAAATTCGACGCGGCCATTGCTTCGTTCAAAGAAGCCTTGAGGCTCAAGCCGGAGATGTGGCAGGCGCAATTCAGTCTGGGCATGACCTACTCGTCTATCGACCGTCTCGAAGAAGCCGCAGATGCTTTGACGAAGTCTTTGGAGCGCGCGCCCGATAAGGCTCCGGTTTATTACAATCTCGCCCTCGTCTACAGGCGTGCCGGAAGATTCGAGGCCGCGCTCGACGCCTTCAGTCAGGTCGTCAAACTTCAACCCGATAAACAATTCGTCTATCAGGAACTCGCGCAGGTCTACGAAAAGCTGGGAAAGTTCTCCGAAGCCGTCGCCACGTACAAACAGGCCATCGCGCTGAAAGAAACCGACACGAGCGCCCATTTCGGTCTCGGCGAGACGTATTACAAGACCGGTCGTTATCCGGCGGCGCTTGAGTCTTACGGGCGCGTCATAGAGCAACGACCCGACTGGGCGGAGGCGCACTACATGATCGGCCAGACCTATTTGATGCAGGCCGATTTCAAGAACGCGCTCAAGCCTCTGGCCGAAGCCATTCGCCTCAAACCCGAATTTACCGAAGCTTATTTGAAATTATCCTCAGCCTATTCCGCGCTCGGTCGCACCGATGAATCCGTCGCCCCTTTGCAGCAGTACGTGAAACTGCGACCGCAAGACCCGGAAGCCCATTTCTATCTCGGCAACACGTACATGTTAGCGGGCGATTACGACAGGGCGACCGACGCTTTGCGCGAGGCTCTGCGTCTGAAACCGGATTACCCGAAGGCGCAGGAGCGCATGAACATCGTGCAGGTGAGAAGGGGGATACAACCGCAGCTACAGGCGTTGAAGCAGGCAGTTGAATCCGATCCCAAAAATCTCGAACAGCGAGCCAAGCTCGCGCAGTTTTACTATGCGACCGGACGCTACAGCGAAGCCATCGAAGAATTCAAACGGCTCACGCAGGAGAAGCCGGATTCTTACGATTATCACAATCGTCTGGGAATAAGTTATTCGGAATCGGGGCGGCACACGGAGGCGATTGAGGCATACAAACGCGCGGTCGAACTCAAACCGCATTATGTTCTGTATTTCAGTTTGAGCAATTCTTACGTCGAGACGGGGCGCTATGAAGAAGCGGTGGGCGTGCTCAAAAAGGCGATTGAACTCAAGCCCGAGGAAGCCTTATTACATCATCACCTCGGCATGATTTACAAATCATTGGGGCGGCACGAAGAGGCCGTAGAATCTTTGCGGCAAGCCGTCAAATATGATCCCGCAGACCCGAAGATCAATCTCGAACTCGGCCTCGCCTATCTCCTTCTCGGCAACAAAGAGGCCGCGCTGCAACAGTACCAGTTGTTGAAAAATATCGACGCCGAGGCGGCGGGCCAACTCCACAGCGCGATCTACAAATAAATTATCGCCGCGAGCCGGATTAACTTTAACCGACGGGCGCGGGCGCGATCACTTCGTGGATGGCGCGCACTTCCGCCACGAGTTGTTCGTATTGTTCGAGCGTTAAAGCCTGCGCGCCGTCAGAGAGCGCGCGTTCGGGTTGATCGTGCACTTCGATGATCAGCCCGTCCGCCCCTGTCGCGACACCGGCGCGGGCGAGCGGCGTGACCATGTAGTTCTTGCCCGTGCCATGTGAAGGATCGATCACGACGGGCAGGTGCGAGAGGCGGCGAACGGCGGGGATGGCGGCGAGGTCGAGCGTGTTGCGCGTGTGCTGCGCGAAGGTGCGTATGCCGCGCTCGCACAAAACGACGTTGTAGTTGCCTTCGGCCATGATGTACTCGGCGGCGAGCAGCCATTCGTCGAGCGTGGCCGCGAGTCCGCGTTTGAGCAGCACGGGCAGCGGCGAGCGTCCGGCGCGCTTGAGCAGGGAGAAGTTCTGCATGTTGCGCGCGCCGAGTTGGATCACGTCGCCGTAGCGTTCGACGAGATCAACGCCGTGCTCGTCCAAAGCCTCCGTCACGATCTTCAACCCGTAGGCATCGCGCACGTCCGCCAGAATCCGCAAACCCTCTTCGCCGAGACCCTGAAAAGCGTAGGGCGAGGTGCGCGGCTTGTACGCGCCGCCGCGAAAGAAACGCGCGCCGCTGCGCCTGACGGCTTCGGCAATGGCGAAAGCCTGCGCGCGGCTCTCGATGGCGCACGGCCCCGCGATGAGCGC
>DATHBB010000085.1:0-3448 GCA_035296385.1 Pyrinomonadaceae bacterium
CGCGCGGGCGCGTGCGACAACGCGCGGCGGCGGTCGGCGCGAGCGTCGGCGAAAATTTGCGACCGCGCGTGGAGAAGTTGCGCGAGGCTTCGACCGTCGTGTTCGACGAGGCGACGGATGATCCGGGTTTGCGTTTCGTGATCGTCGCCGCCTCGCTGTTTTTGCTGTTCCTCTTCATCCTGCTCTTCAGCTACATCCTCGGCTAATCCGGCTGGAAAATTTTTCTATGGAATATTCACAAGCGGAAATCTTGCAGACCGTGCGGATGACCGAGATGGAGCATCTGGACGTGCGCACCGTCACGCTCGGCCTCTCTCTGCGCGACTGCGCGGGCGATTCAATCCAGCGCACGGCGGAGCGCGTCCGCGCGAAGATCGAGCGCACGGCGGAACGCCTCGTCTCGACCGTGAACGAGATCAGCGAAGAGTTCGGCATCAGCGTCGCCAACAAGCGAATCTCGATCACGCCCGCCGCGCACATCGCCGGAGGCGCGCGCAAAGTGGAGGATTGCCTCGTGCTCGCACGCGCGATTGACGCGGCGGCCACGCGCGTCGGCGTGGATTTCCTCGGCGGCTATTCCGCGCTCGTGCAGAAAGGTTGGACGAACGTTGAGGACATCTTTCTGGATTCGATTCCGGAAGCACTTGCGACGACGAAGCGGCTCTGCTCGTCCGTCAACGTGGCAACGACGCGCGCCGGAATCAACATGGACGCCGTCGCGCGCGTCGGCCAGTTGATTAAAGATGCTGCCGAGTTGACGCGCGACGAGGGCGGTCTGGCCTGCGCGAAGTTCGTCTGCTTCGCCAACGCGGTCGAAGATAATCCGTTCATGGCGGGCGCGTTTCACGGCGTCGGCGAGTCGGAGGCCGTCATCAACGTGGGCGTGTCGGGGCCGGGCGTCGTCGATCATGCGGTGCGCCACGCGCCGCGCGATCTGCCCCTGCACGAACTCGCCGAGCTTATCAAGAAACTCTCCTTCAAACTCGCGCGCGCCGGAGAACTCGTCGGGCGCGAGGCCGCGCGCCGTCTGGGCTTGCGCTTCGGCATCATCGATCTCTCGCTCGCGCCGACGCCGCTCAAAGGCGACTCGGTCGCCGAGATCATCGAAGCCTTCGGGTTCGAGCGCGCGGGCGCACCCGGCACGACCGCCGCGCTCGCGCTCTTGACCGACGCCGTCAAGAAGGGCGGCGTGATGGCTTCGAGCGCGGTCGGCGGCATGAGCGGCGCGTTCATTCCCGTGTCGGAAGACGCGGCGATGATCGACGCGGCTCGCGTCGGTGCGCTCAGCCTGGAGAAGTTGGAGGCGTGGACGAGCGTGTGCTCGGTCGGACTCGACATGATCGCCGTGCCCGGCGCGACCACAGCCGAGACCATCGCCGCTATCATCGCCGACGAGATGGCAATCGGCGTGATGAACTCGAAGACGACCGCCGTGCGCATCATCCCCGCGCCCGGTCGTGTGGTGGGCGACATGGTGGAGTTCGGGGGCTTGCTCGGCACAGCCCCCGTCATGCCCGTCAACAGTTTCGCCTGCGCCGACTTCATACGTCGCGGCGGCCACATCCCCGCGCCGATCCATTCGCTGCGGAATTAACCGTTTAAGTAGCGACGCCGCTTAGTCGAGGGAGTATGATATTGGAGAGCCGCGTATTGAGGTGCGTTTAATGAAATTAACTATCGATCTTGAGCAAGAACACGACGGACGCTGGATCGCCGAAGTGTTAGACCTGCCGGGCGTGTTGGCATACGGGCAGAGCCGCGAAGAAGCTGTGGCGCGCGTGCAAGCACTGGCTTTCCGCGTGTTGGCGGATCGGCTTGAGCACGGCGAAAGCGAGCCGGAGTTGATGAGCGTCTCGTTTCTTGCGGCATGAGCGGCTGGCCTTCAACAAAGGCGCGATTGGTGTTATCCAAATTGACAAAGAAGAAATCGGGCCGCGAATGTTGGCGCGCATTGCCGAAAGAACCGGCCTCAAACCAGAAGATTTATAAGCATGTTTAAGGAGTCATTATGCAAGCACTAGGTATGGTGGAATGTATGGGACTCGTCGCGATGATCGAGGCGGCGGACGCGATGGTGAAGGCCGCGAACGTCGAACTCGTCGGCTACGAAAAGATTGACGCGGGGCTGGTGACGGCGATTGTGCGCGGCGAGGTGGGGGCGGTCAGAGCGGCGGTGGACGCGGGCGCGGCAGCAGCGTCGCGCGTCGGCAAAGTCGTCGCCACGCACGTCATCCCGCGCCCGCATGAGGAAGTGGACGAAGGCCTCCCCGTGCTCAAGACCGGCGAGACGACGCGCAAGAAGATCAGCGGCTCAGTGCGATAAAGCAGTGACAAGTGACAAGTGACGAGTGACAAGTTAAAAAGACGTAAATCGTGAATAGATAAAAACAGTCTTAGTCCGTTCACGATTCACTTGTCTTATCTCGTCACTCGTCACTTGTCACTTGTCACTGCTTTCCGGATTCGGGATGAAGCGGTAGCCGACGCCGCGCACGGTCAGGAGGTGGCGCGGCTTGGCGGGTTCGTCTTCGATGTACTTGCGCAGGCGCACGATGAAATTGTCTATGGCGCGCGTGTCCGTGTCGTCGCGCAGGTTCCAGACCTCTTCGAGCATTGATTTGCGCGAGACGGCGCGCCCCGCGTGGCGTATCAGGTGACGCAGCAAATCCGCCTCCATCAAAGTCAAACGCACCGTCGTGCGCTCGCGCACGCGCAACTCCAGAGCGTCGAAGTCTATCGTCTTCCCTTCAAACTCGAATAACTCTACAGTCGCGCGCGGCGTCGTGTCGTTTGTCGCCGTTGTCGTCGCGGCCTCGCCCGTTGCCGTTTTCGCCGCGCCGTTTTCGAGCGCGACGCGCGTGTCAGCCGCCTGCCTATCTTGATTGAGCCACGCGCGGCGTCGGAGCAGACCGCTCAGGCGCGCGAGCAGGATCGAGAGTTCAAAGGGCTTCGGTAAATAATCGTCCGCGCCAGCCTCGAAGCCGTTGAGCACGTCTTCGGGACGGCCGCGCGCCGTCAGCATAAGTATTGGGACGAACTGCCCGGCTCGTCTGAGTTCGGAGGCGACGGTGAAGCCGCTGATGCCGGGAAGCATCACGTCGAGCAAGACGACATCGTAGCTCGCGCCGTCGGCGGTCAACTTCGCGAGCGCGGCCTCGCCGTCGGCCACCGTCTCGACCTTGTAGCCTTCGGCTTCGAGGTTGAAGCGCAGGCCGTCGGCCAGGTGCTTTTCGTCTTCGACGATGAGGACGCACGCTTTCATCTGCCTTCAGCCCTCGGCAGGAGAATCGTGAAGGTGCTGCCGCGACCCTCGCCCGCGCTCTCCGCGTAGACGCGACCGCCGTGTTTCTTGACGAGCGATTGCACGATGAACAACCCCAGACCCGTGCCCTTGAAGCGCGCCATGAAGCGACCGGGCACGCGGTAGAAACGTTTGAAGATGCGCTTG
>DATHBB010000086.1:0-11571 GCA_035296385.1 Pyrinomonadaceae bacterium
CGGACTTGCGGCGCGGCGTCCGGATTCGCGGCTGTGTCCATCACGCGCGTCACGACGAGACTTTGCACGGCGCGTGCGATTGAGGCGTGATAGGCGTCGCGCGGCGCGGGGTCGAGCCATGTGCGCGTGATGAGCGCGTCGAGAATTTGTTTGAAGTCGGGGTTCGCCGCGCTCTGCGCGTGAAAGTTGTTGAGACGCGCGGCGCGGTGGCGTTCGAGGAGCGGGAGGATAGCGAGGTCTGCGGCGATAGTGGCCGCGCCGACGGGGTCGAAAGCGGGGTCGGCGCGGTTCTCGAAATATTCACCCGTGCCGCCTTCGTAGCCGTAGGCGCGCGGCGGCATGAGCGCGAGTATGCGCGGCGGGATGGCGAGAGTCTCAGGCCTGAGCGTGTCGAGCACGGCGGCGAGTGCTTCGCGCTGGCGCGCCGGCGCGACGATCTCCTGCACGCGCGGAGGGTTTGTGCCCGTCGCGGTCTTGACGGCGTAGGTGTAATAAAGCCCGCCGACGGATTTCACCGCCGCTTGAAGTTGAAAGCGATGATGCAGGTAGAGCGGCAGGAACTTCGCTTCGAGCATCGAGAGCGGCGTGCCCTTCGGGATGTTCGCCAGACCGAACTGCGCGATGCCGATGCGACGCACTTCCATCTCGTGCCGGAGCATCGCGACGGGATCGTCGCCGTTGTCCCAGAGGTTGGCGAGCGGGTGCGCCGCGCCGAGCGGTCGTGCGTCGGCGTCGGAGATGAACAGCATCCCGCGCGCGGTGCCGTCTTCGAGTATGCGTTCGAGTTCCGCCGCTTCGTCCGCGCCCGCCGGGAACTGCGCGTAGGCATAACGGATCGCAAACTTGTCGTAAGCGCCGACGCCGCGCCCGTAGGCGTTCGAAAAATCGAGCTTGCCCGCTTTGATCTCGACGAGCGGCGCGGGGTAGTCCATGACGGACGCGCGACCGTCGTAGGTGCTCGCCGCGAAATTGTGCGCGAGGCCGAGCGTGTGGCCGACCTCATGCGCCGAGAGTTGGCGTATGCGTGCAAGGGACATCGCTGCCGAGTCGGTCGAAGCATCTTGCGTTAAATAATCATCGTCGCCCGTCACCATCATGCCGAGTTCGCAAGAGGCATGTTCGCCCGCAGCGTGACGCGAGCCGCTTGAAGTGTACGGCGGGATCATGCCCGTACCGAGCATGAAGTCCTGGCGCACGCGCAGACTCCCGAGCGTGACGTTGCCTTTGATGATCTCGCCCGTGCGCGGGTCTTCGATGCTGCCGCCGTAAGACCAGCCGCGCGTCGAGCGATGCACCCAACTGATCATGTTGTAGCGCGCGTCCATCGGGTCTGCGTCGGGCGGCAGGAGTTTGACTTGAAAAGCGTTCCTGAATCCGGCGGCCTCGAACGCCTCGTTCCACCACCGAGCGCCTTCGACGAGCGCGCTGCGAATAGGTTCGGGCGCGCCCGCATCGACGTAATAAATGATCGGTTTGACTGCTTCGGAGACGGCGGCGTTCGGGTCTTTCTTCTGCAAGCGATGGCGGTTGATCCAGCGCTTCTCGATAGGTTCGGTGAACGGGGACGCGTAATCGTAAAACTCGACGCCCATCACGCCGACGCGTGGATCGAGCCGTCGCGGCTGGTAGCCCGCGTCCGGCAGCGCGACGAACGAATGGTGCTGGCGCACGGTGATGGCCTGCGGCACGGGCACGGTCTCGCGCACGAGCCTGCCGGGTTCGTCGCTCGTGAACGTGAGTTGCGTTTCGACTTCGGTGTTCTGCGGAAAGTTTTTGGTGCGCGCGAGATAAAAACTGCTCCGCGATTCGTCCAACCCGAAGCGGCCTTGATTCGTGCGGCGCAAGGTCTCTATGACGCCGTGCGCGTCGCGCATGAAGAAGGCCGTCGCATCCACGAGCACGCGCTCGCCGTCATTCGCTTCGACTTTGAAACCCCACAACACGGAGCGCGCGAACGACTCTTCGACCGCGCGCCGCTCCTGCGCATCGTCCGTGATGGCGCGATAGCGGTAGTTCGGACGCACGAGCAAGACCTTCTGGCCGGTGCGCTCGAAGAAGACGACGTGAGTGCTGCCGAGTTGCCCGCGATCAAGGCCGATGGGATTCGAGCCGACGCCCGTGGGCAGCGACACCTGATAGAGAAACTCCGCGTTGAAGCGTTCGATCTCCATCAGCAACTTTCCGGTCTCAACGTCCCAGTAAAGCGGCACGTAGCCGTCGAGCTTTTGCAAGCCTTTGACGCGCGTGCGAATGCTCTTGTCTTTCTCTTGCGCGGCAATGGTGAGTGTCAAGACGCAAAAGACGGCGACGAGCGACAGAAGCAGCGAACGTTTCATCGTGTACCTCGAATTGAATTTATGGAGCGCGTATGTAGAAGCACTGAGTTAGCATTCTAGCCGCGTCCGCCGCTCAATACTAGAAATTCCGCGCGTCAAACGACAAATTCGGATCACACGGACCAGTTTTAGCGCCTTGTGAACGTCGAGCGTAAAGCGTCGGAGAAAACGGCATCATCACCGGAGTGTAAAATCCGAAGCCCCCGCACACTCGCTCAAGTGTGCGGGGGCTTTCGCTTACGAAGCGACCGTGTGCGGGCGCGATTTTATCAGGTAAATAATCTAACGATGAATGTTGGCCCTAACACTAACGTAAAGACACAGATAAGGACGTTCCCGATCTGTACGCCCACACCCATGCAGCCGAGCAAAGCCCCGGTCAGTTGTTCCAGCAAATGTAGCAATCTTGTGATCATAGTGCCTCCTTCCGGCGTATCTATCAAACTCTCTTTGCGCACAAGCGATTACTTATGCGTGTTCAGTAGGATTTTCAATCATCCTTCCTACCTGTTGGACGGACTGAGAGTGGGATTTGTCAACGTCTGCAAGGAGAGGCTCAGAACTGATGTGCTGAGCCTCTTGTGCTAGGGACGGGGATGTCTGTGAAGAGTTTTGAAAAGGCGGAGGGAGGGGGAAGGCGGGTTCCCACAAAGAGATGAATTTGAAATGGAGAGACTGATTCACGTCTTCTTTTCAGGCGTGTGCATCAAATTCCTGATCGTCACCCTCCGTCTTTAATCTTCAAACTCTCCGGCCTTAACCGCTACTTCGGGTCTCTCCGGATGAAGATATTGGCCGGACTTTGGCTCAAGATATCTGTTTATCTTGAGCACAGTCGCGGCTATCTCCCGACAGTGCAGGCATAGTCTGAGGTGGATCAATGCCGCTTCCTTCAGCTCTTGCTTGAAGCCGTTGAGGAAGTCAAAGACGAGAGGCTTTTGCTCCGGGTCGATGCAAATAAAGTCCTCCGGGACTTCAGGCTTTTCGGCCTCTGTCCCGGCATGCTTCTTCCTTACTTTTTTCTGTGTTTCCATGACATTCTCCATCCTTTGAAATTGAGAAACATACAAGCTACCGCCCTCGCCCGGCAAACCTTGCCGAGCCGAAATGGTTCTGTCGAGATTGGCACTCAATTACAAAACCAGGATAAATTGCTTACTCCAAAATCTTCCGCAGTCTCTTCATCATGCGACCAAACTGATTGGACACGGCCTGCCGTGTTCGTCCCTCCTCAGCGGCAATCTTTTGCATGGTAAGTCCATCAACGTAGTACTTAACACACAGCGAGAGCTCTTCAGGGGATAACATACCTATCAACTGATCAAGCAGAATCAAGCGGACTCGCCCTTCTTCAACATGGTTCCGATAGGTTGCCGCAAAGCGACCTGCAGGTTCACCGCCCTCGGTCGCCGCACTGTCAAGCTCATACTCCTCGCCGTTTCTGTCCCGAAGCGTCGTGCCCTTCAGCGAGGGGGCCTTGTAGGCTGGTTTACGATAGACATTAATCAACTGGTTGCGAGCTATCTTGTAGAGCCAGCTCGTCAATTTACTCTCATGCCGAAACTGTGGAAGCCCTTTAACAATCTGCTCGATCACATCCAACATCAGGTCTTCCGACGAATATGAGACGGATGTTCGGAATCTATTGGTCAGGTCTTGGCAAATCTTCTCAAGCTGTTTCATCAACTTCCGATCCTCGACCAGCTTCAAGAACTCCGGGTCGGCCCACATTTTTCTCAACCGCTCGACTCGAGCCGCCTCTTCCTGTCTCAACCGCTCGAGTCGAGCTTCCTCTTCCAATTTATCAATGATCTTATTAACTTCTTCATCCGTCGCGGAGTGCTCTTGCTGCTTTGCTTTGAGTTCCGCTTCTTTACTGTTTACCGTATGGTCAGCCTCATCTGTCTGTTTGTCCGTTGCTTCTTGTTTAGTCCTTGTCATGACCAACTCCTTAACGCTTAACGGTCATTTCCCCTTGACCCGTACTGCACCGCAACGGTGAGTAACTTATTGCTCTGGCTGTCGGGCAGCCTACAAAGAACAGCGCGGCCTTTTCCTAATCTGATCCTGTAACTTTTTGTCCGAGCGCACTCGAACGAGTGAATCGCTCTCTATAGCGTTAGACGCACCACGTCGAAAAAACGACACGTGCCCCGAAAAAAAATTAGTCGAAATTTTTTTCCGCGCCGCGTTGACAAATAAGTAGGCTGATCCGTCAAAGGTGTAGAGCGATAAAAAGTGGCTCGATGGTTGGTGAAGACAACCGAGCGAGCATGTCATTACTGAAAACCGTGTGTTGGAGAAACACAAACGACGGCCTTAAAGAAAAGGAGAATGGTCATGAAAGAAAGCAGATTCTTCAAGCAGGCGGCGGCCAAGCACGACAAAGAACACCACAAAACCGGCGTGCACGATCAACATTCCAAGGACGACCACGCCCATAAATCCACGCCGCACGAGGATAAGAAGGGTAACCGTAAGGAACACAATTTTCCGAAAGAAAGAGGAGAGAAGAAGATGAAAATATCAACCGCGCCAGCTTTGAGTGTCGCAGCATTAGCCGTGCTATTCGCTTTCAACTTCGTGCCTGATACCAAGGCAAACGGCGTCAAATTCGACTTCGGTAAAGCGAAGGATGTCATCGAAAAATCCGCTAAGAAGGCCACCTTCGATTTTCAACCTTCCACCTTTACGGCTTCCAAGAAGGAAGCTGTCTGCTTCAATGCCTCTGACAGCAAAATTTTCGATGCCAAAGCTTTCGACCCGCAAACCGTTGAGGTCGATAAGAACCGCTTCGATGATGTCACCTTCAAAAAGTTCGACACCAAGGATGCCGAGTTCAAGCAGTTCGAGGCCAAGGACATCGACTTCCAAATTTCCGAGTTCAAAGACAACAGCTTCGAGAAGCGCGACTTCGAAGTTACCGACTCCAAGAAGGATCGCTTTGAGGCTTAACGATACCCGAACACGATTCCTCGCGGACGCTAGGCTCAGAATCTCCGAACAGACGCTTCCTTAAGTTTGTTCGGAGATTCTGTCATGTTTGATAACTATGCTAAATTCCCACCCAAGCTCTTGGCATATCTAATCACTTCAGATAGATAATCAAACTTTTCAGAGAACCGTTCGGCGCGTATATTGAACACAAACACGTCCACAGAAAAGGATGCGCTTCGTCTTCTCAAAACTCTTTTACGTGCTGCTGGCGCTCGGCTTCGTGCCGCTGTCGCTCGCGTGGGCGTGGCCTGACCTGCGCTGGTACGTCGCCTGCTACGACGTGACTCTCCTGTTGCTTGCCTTCATAGACGCGCGCATCAGCCGCACGCTTCCCTCAGGCATAGAGATCACGCGCGAACTCGCGGGACGCTTTCACATCGGCGCGGAGACGGAGGTGCGCGTGCGCGTGGCAAACCACACGGCGCGCGATGTGAGTTTGCGCATCAAGGACGAGCACCCGCCGGAGTTGCAACTCTCGACGCCGCGCGAGGCTGCTTTGCGAGTCGAAGCGCAGACGACCGCCGCGCTCGTTTACGGTTTGACGCCGCCGCGTCGCGGGCGCTACGAGTTCGGCCACGTCGCCGTGCGTTACCGTTCGCGTCTCGGCCTCGTCTGGTGCGCGGCGCGCATAGGCGAAGCGCAGTGGATCAAGGTCTATCCGAATTTGCGGCGCGCTCGCGAAGCGGAATTGAAGGCGCTCGGCGCGCGTTCGCTCGTCGCGGCGCACAGGCGTTCGTCATGGCGCGGCGAGGGGCGCGATTTCGAGTCGCTGCGCGAATACGTGCCGGGCGACGAGTTGCGCCACATCAGTTGGAGCGCGACCGCTCGGCGCGGAAAGTTGACGACGCGGCAGTATCAGATCGAACGCGACCAGACGATCCTCGTCGCCTTAGACGCGGGGCGTTTGATGACGGCGCGCATCGAATCGGAATCGAAATTCGACTCGGCCATACACGCCGCGCTCGCCCTGATGAGCGCGGCGGCGCGCGGCGGCGACAACTCGGGCATCGTCGTCTTCGGTCGGCGGGTGGGCGCATACGTGCCGCCCGCGCGCGGGCACGAGCAGATGGACGCGGTGCTCGAAGCGCTGCACGGCATCGAGCCGGAGATGATCGAGCCGTCTTACACGCGCGCCTTCGAGTACATCGCCGCCAACTGTCGCCGCCGCGCGCTCGTCGTCGTCCTCACGGATTTGGTTGACGAAGAAGGCTCGCGCGAACTGCTCACCTCTTTGAAACTACTGCGCCCGCGCCATCTCCCGCTCGTCGCAACAATCGGCGACCGCGACCTCACCGCCGCCGTGCGCGACACGCCGGAGACGGTACGCGATCTCTTCACCCAATCCGTCGCCGAAGAGATCATGTTCCAACGCGAAGCGGCGCTCCGCATGGTCGAACGCCTCGGCGGCCTCGCCCTAGATGTCACCGCCGCGACGCTCGCCCCGACGCTCCTCGAAGCATATATTCGCGTCAAAGAGCGTGGGCTGTTGTAAGAAGGGGAAAGGGTAAGGGGGAAGGGGTAAAGGGAAGGCAGAAGAAGGTGTTTTTCGATGGAGAGAAAGAGAATAGAAAGTTTTGAGGCTTTGAGGGTGTGGCAGAGCGGGATCGAATTAGTTAAGGCTGTGTATCTTCTAACGAAAGATGGGGATTTGAATAAAGATTTCGGATTGCGGGATCAACTCAGGCGCGCGGCAGTTTCTATTCCTACGAATATCGCCGAGGGATTTGAACGCTCATCACGCAAAGAATATTTACAGTTCCTAAATATCGCCAAAGGCTCTGCCGGCGAGGTCAGAAGTTTATTGAGAGTGGCTTTAGAAATTGGTTATCTGGATCAGGCTCGCCATAACAAACTTCGTGACGCCGTTATATCAATAAGCAAGTCGTTATCCAATCAAATTAAAGCCATCAAAACATCAATTACTTAATCCATCGAAAGTATTTCTTATCCTTTACCCCTTCCCCTTTACCCTTTCCCCATGTCTTCCCTTCCGGCGAGCAACAGGTATGTGAACAGCGCGATGCCGGTGGCGATGGCGACGCTGAATTTTATTGTGGGCGAGATGGGGGCGGGCGAGATGAAGCCTTCGATGATTCCGGCGAGGACGAGGAGCGGGATACAGCCGACGATGAGTTGGACGGCTTCACGACCGCGCAGGCGCAAAGAGTCGAAGCGCGAGAGGTCGCCGGGCGTGAGGATCGCGCCGCCGACGAGCAGGCCGGCGCCGCCCGCGATGAAGATACAGGTGAGTTCGACGACGCCGTGACCGGCCATGAAGGCGACGAGTTCGTGACCAAACCCGGCGCGGTAAGTGAGCGCGAGCACCGCGCCGATGCTTGCGCCGTTCAAGGCCATGATGTAGAGCGTGCCGAGTCCGAGGAATGCGCCGAAGGCGAAGGCGTAGAACATGACCCCGATGTTGTTGGTCATGATGGCCGCGCCGCCGACCTGATTCGCATCATTCAGAGTCTCCCACCAACGCACGCGCGCGTCCGTGTTCTGCTCGCGCCAGGCGGCGCTGACGCCCGCGAGTTCGGAAAACTCCGCGTCGCGCCACGTCCCCAAAAATCCGGCGAGGCCGAAGATCAGGAAGAAGGCGAAGGCGAAGGCGGTATAGCGCCACGTGCGGCGGAAGGTCTGCGGAAAGTCGCGCGCGAAAAAACGGCGCAGGCGCTGTCCGCCTTCGAGAGCTTCGGCGCGATAGATGCGCCCGTGTGCGCGTATGACGAGACTGTTGAGGTAGTTGACGAGGCGCGGGTCGCGCGATTCGGCGCGCGCAATCGCCAGATCGGATGACGTGCGGCGATAGATGCGACCGAGTTCGCGCACCTCTTCGCGGTGCAGGCGGCGCAGGGACATGCGGTCGAGCAGCGTCAGCAAATCTTCAAGGCGCTGCCACGCGTTCTTGCGTTCTTTGATGAAACGATTCGAGGACATAAAAGAATGTCGGCTGTTACTAATGTCCTGGTTTCAGCTTTCCTCTGTGCATCCTCCGTGTTCTCTGTGTCTGCGGTGGTGAATGACTTTTATAAGCACTCACCACCGCAGACACAGAGTGCACAGAGCGGGCACAGAGGAAAAATCAAAGTAAGGCGTTAATATATGCACAAAAAGTCTTAGCGATAATGTTTTTGCTTGCTTGGCAGTTCGCCGGGCAGATCAAGTTCGTCGTCGATCAGCACTTCCACGCAAACTCTCGCCACTCGCCCATACTGTAAAAGAACGGGCAATGATGGTTCACCCTTACCGGATTCAAATTCTGAAATCCGGTAATAGTCCATTCGCTCTGCCGCACCCAAGCGTTTGAGCATTTCACTTTGGGAGATGCCAAGCGTAGTGCGAATCTGCAAAAGTTTTTCCGCTAACCGCATAGGCTTTTCTCGCGCCCCTCTCGCCATTAGAAGTTTCCTCCTAACAGAAAAGAGCGCACACAAAACTTGCTTCTATTGGAAGGCTCCAATAGAATGCGTCTGCGTATTTGATTCGCCGTGAGTAAGAACCTCTCAACTCGAACGGCGATGCTCATTTACTCCTTTGAGGTTGAGGTGAGCTACGCATAAGCCGTCGCTAATTTTCAAAGACTCGAACGCGAGCAAGATACCATAGATGAACCTCACGCTCCTCTATGTCGAAATAGCAAGTTCGTCTCCGATGCCGTCAAAGAAACGCCAGCGTTGGAAGGTTGACGTATTGAAGCGTGCGCTGACGGAGTGGTAGACGAGTCAACTACATTATTCCATAAATTTGGATGCTACTAGAATCGTTGAGCGCCTTGCTGCCGCAAGTGCTATGATGCGGCAGAAATTCTTGACCGACGACGAGCGCGCTCTCCATTGGCCGCTCTCAAAACACCTCTTTGGAGTCGAAATTCGTTATGAACAGATCGCCGCTACTTGCCCTCTTGCTCTTGCTGTGTCTCGGATCGGGCTTCGCCGTCAGCGCGCAGGCTGAAGTTCCGATGGTGTTGCGTAATCCGGCCATCAGCCGCGAGTTGATCGCGTTCGTCCATGCGGGCGACCTGTGGGTCGTGGGGCGAGAGGGCGGCGACGCGCGCCGCCTCACGGCAGGCACAGGCACCGAGACCAACCCGCTCTTTTCGCCCGACGGAAAACTCATCGCCTTCACGGGTGAGTATGACGGCAACGTAGATGTCTACGTCGTCGAATCGGGCGGCGGCGTGCCGCGTCGCCTCACGTATCACCCTGGCGTGGACGCGCTCGCCGGTTGGACGCCGGACGGCAGCGCAGTCCTCTTCCGCACGCAGCGCGACAGTTCGACGTTTGCGCCGCGCCTCTTCACGATGCCGCTGGCGGGCAGTCACCCGACGGAAGTTCCGCTGCCGCAGGCGTCCGAGGGGAGCTATTCGCCCGACGGGCGGCGGCTCGCCTACGTCCCGCTCCTGCGCGCCTTCGCGCAGTGGAAGCGTTATCGCGGCGGGCGCACGACGCCCGTGTGGGTGGCGAACCTCTCGGATTCGAGCATCGAGAAACTGCCGCGCGAAAACTCGAACGACTTCAACCCGATGTGGATCGGCGACAAGATTTATTTCCTCTCCGACCGCGAAGGCACCGTGACGCTCTACTCCTACGACACGCGCACGAAGCGCGTCGCGCAGGCGGTGAAGAATACCGGACTCGACATCAAATCGGCGTCGGCGGGCGACGGCGTGATCGTCTACGAGCAGTTCGGCTCGCTCCACACGCTCGACCTCGCATCGGGACAGACGCGGAGAGTCGCGGTGCGCGTCGCGGGCGACGTGTCTTCGGTGCGCCCGCGCTTCGTGCGCGTCGGGACGAACCTGCGCAACGCCGCGCTCTCGCCGACGGGCGCGCGCGCAGTGTTCGAGGCGCGCGGCGAAATTTTGACCGTGCCCGCCGAGAAAGGCGACGCGCGGAATTTGACGAACACTTCGGGCGTCGCCGAGCGCGACCCCGCGTGGTCGCCCGACGGCAAGTGGATCGCCTACTTCTCAGACGAGTCCGGCGAGTATGCTCTGCACCTCAGGCAGCAAACGGGCATGGGCGACGTAAAGAAGATCAACCTCGGCAACCCGCCATCATATTTTTACTCGCCCGTCTGGTCGCCCGACTCGAAGAAGATCACTTACACGGATAAGCGTCTGAACCTCTGGTACGTGGACGTGGAGCGTGCGAGCGCGCCCGTGCGCGTTGACACGAACACTTACGACAACCCGTTTCGCGTGCTCGACCCCTCATGGTCGCCCGACTCGCGTTTCATCACCTACACGAAGCAACTCAAGAACCGTCTCGGCACGGTCTTCATCTACTCGCTCGAAGAGAACAAGACGCGACAGGTGACCGATAACATGTCCGACGCGCGCTTCGCACGCTTCGACCGCGACGGCAAACATCTCTACTTCACCGCGAGCACGAACGCGGCGGCGTCATCCGGCTGGCTCGACATGTCGAGCTTCGACAAGCCCGTCACGCGCTCGGCTTACGTCGTCGTGTTGCGCAAAGATTTGCCGTCGCCGCTCGCGCCCGAAAGCGACGAGGAGAAGATCGCCGCCGAGGAGCAGCAAAAGTCTAACAATCCCGACGGCGAGCCGCGCCCCGCGCCCACGCCCACGCCGACGCCCGCGTTGATGCAGGATGACGCGAACGCAGACGGGCACGTCGAAACTACAGTGGAAACTACAGACGCCGCGACCGCCGCGTTTGCGCCCGATTCGCAAACTCAGGAACAGCCGCAAGGCGGCGCGGCAGCAGGAGGGGCGGCGCGTCCCGGCGCCAGCAAGAAACCCGAACCCGTCCGCATAGATTTCGACGGGATAGATCAACGCGTGCTCGCGCTGCCCATTCCCGCGCGCGACTACGCCTGGATGGGCGCGGGCAAGACCGGAACGCTTTTCTTGTTAGAGAGCGCGACAGGGCCGGACGTGCAGGGCTTCATCCTGCATCGTTTCGATCTCGCGAAGCGCAAGGTCGAGAAGGTGACGGAGGGCGTGACGGCCTTCGACCTGTCGGCCAACGGCGAGAAGATGCTGCTGCAACTCGGAGGCGGTGGTGGTCAGGCGGGCGCGGGCGGCGCACCGGCAGGCGGGCGCTGGCTCATCGTTCCCGCCGCGCAACCGCTTAAACCGGGCGAGGGCGCGATCAACGTCGCCGCGCTCGAAGTGCGCGTCGAGCCGCGCGCCGAGTGGCGGCAGATGTACCGCGAGGCGTGGCGCATCCAGCGCGATTTCTTCTACGACCCGAACTATCACGGCCTCGACATC
>DATHBB010000087.1:0-4424 GCA_035296385.1 Pyrinomonadaceae bacterium
GGCGGCAACATCGTGCGCACGGACATGCGCAACCGCGAGCAGCAGGCCGTCACGCCTTACGCGGACGATCTCGGCGGCCCCGCCGCAGATCAAAAGTTTCGCTTCAACTGGAACTCGCCCATCATCCCCTCGCCGCACGACCGGAACACGATCTATCTCGGCGGCAACGTCGTCTTCAAGTCAACGGACTTCGGCAAGAGTTGGACGGCCATCAGTCCCGATCTCACGACGAACGACCGCACGAAACAGGGCGATGCGGGCGGCCCCGTCGCGCTTGAGAACACGGGCGCGGAGTATTACACGACCGTCATCAGCGTCGCCGAATCCCCTTTGCGCGCGGGGCACATCTGGGCGGGCACGGACGACGGCCAGTTGCAGTTGACGACGGACGGCGGCAAGCGTTGGACGAACGTGACGAAGAACGTCCCCAACCTGAAAGACAACTCGCCCGTCTCGCACGTCGAGCCTTCGCGCAACGATGTCGAGACGGCTTACGTCTCGTTCGACCGTCACATGCTCGACGATTTTCGTCCTTACATTTTTAAGACGACCGACGGTGGGCGCACCTTCCGCAACATCTCCGGCAACCTGCCCGCGAACGCTTACGTCTGGGTCGTGCGCGAAGACCCGAAGAACACGAACCTGATCTACGCGGGCACGGAACTCGGCCTCTACGCTTCCTACACGGGCGGCAACACGTGGCAGATTTTAGAACTCAAGAATTTGCCGCACGTCGCCATCCACGACATCGTCGTCCACCCGCGCGACAACGATCTCATACTCGGCACGCACGGTCGCAGCATCTGGATTTTCGACGACGCCACGCCCATCCAGCAGTGGAGCGACGCGGTGCGCCAGAGCGATCTGCACATGTTCGACATACGCCCCGCCCTGCGCTACACCACGCGCTTCACGCGCTACGGCATCGGCGACAAACCCTTCACCGGCCAGAACCCGCCCTACGGCGCGCTCATCACCTACCACCTCAAAGCGAAGCCCGACGAGAAGACGAAGGTGCGCGTGGAGATTCGCGACGCGCGCGGGCAACTCGTGCTCGAAGAGACGCGCGTGCCGAAAGAGCGCGGTATGAATCGCTACGCGTGGAACCTGCGCTACGGCGGCGCGCAGGTGCGCCGACCGCAGACGACCGAGGAGACGCCCTTCGGCGGCAGCGCGCGCGGCCCGCAAGTGCTGCCCGGCATCTACACCGTCAAACTTTTCGTCGGCGACAAGTCGGTCGAGCGGCGCGTCGAAGTCCGACTCGACCCGACGGTCAGCGTGCCCGCGTCGGATTTGCAAATGACGCACGACATGAGTTTGAAACTGCGCGACATGCAATCGACGACGAACACCAAC
Source organism: Pyrinomonadaceae bacterium (assembly GCA_035296385.1). GTDB lineage: Bacteria > Acidobacteriota > Blastocatellia > Pyrinomonadales > Pyrinomonadaceae > JAIVJZ01. The sequence continues at coordinate 1,357 of DATHBB010000087.1, forward strand.
CTGCGCGCGCTCGACAGCATCAAAGGCCAACTCCAATTCATCGAAAAGACCGTCAAGGAGCGGCTCACCGATCCGCCGAAAGAGTTGACGACGGCGCTCACGGACAGCTTGAAGCGCGTCGATAAAGTGCTCGAAACGCTCTCGCGCCCGCAAGCCGAAGGACTCGGCTACAACCCCGGTCGCGCGCAGTTGGTTGACGAAGTCGGCGGGCTGTTCTTTACCATCGACGCGACGAACGCCGCGCCCACCCCCGCGCAACGCGAGTACTACAACGTCTTGCAGACGCGCTACCGCACGACGCTCACGGAGGCCAACAAGTTCTTCACGGAGGACGTGCCCAAATTGAACGCAACGCTGCGCCGCTTCGACGCGCCGACCGTCTTCGTCGGCAAGCCGATTGAGATTCCGGCACAATAAATAAGGAAAGCAAGGTTAGTTTTGTCCCGTAGGGACATTTGGTAATAGCCCGGCACTTTAGTGCTGGGAACAACGAGCATCAACGATCATAGAGTCCCGTAGGGACGATTGAATATAACAACACAAGAATTTCAATCGTCCCTACGGGACTCCGGTTCACTATCTCGTCTTATTCCCCAGCACTAAAGTGCTGGGCTATTAGCAATCGTCCCTGTCGGGACTCGTTCAAACTTTTCTGAGAAAAGATTCATGCACAAATTCAAAATGCGCTTCGTGACCTGTTTGTTGGTCGTCGCATCTCTCTTGGCGCAAGCATCGCCGGTCGCGCGCGCGCAAAACGGCTCGCCCGATTCCGATCAGCAATTTTTGAAAGAGATATTTCGTGAGTTGATCGAAATCAACACGGTCGATCCGGAGGGCAACGTGACGCAGGCGGCGGAGGCGATGGCGGCGAGATTACGCGCCGCCGGATTCGCGGCGGAAGACGTGCGCGTCCTCGTGCCTCAAGGCAACGCGAAGAAGGGCAACCTCGTGGCGCGCTACCGCAGCCCGAAGGCGACGGGCAAGCCATTGCTTCTGCTCGCGCACATAGATGTCGTCGAAGCGCGCAAGGAGGATTGGTCGGACGGACTCGACCCCTTCAAATTCACGGAGCGCGAGGGCTACTACTACGGGCGCGGCACGATGGACGACAAGGCGATGGCCGCCATCTTCGTCGCCAACCTCATACGTTTCAAGCGCGAAAACTTTCAACCCGAACGCGACATCATCGTCGCCTTGACGACCGATGAGGAGTCGGGCGACTTCAACGGCGTCGAGTTTCTCTTGAAAGAACATCGCGCTTTAGTCGATGCGGAGTTCGGCATCAACGAGGGCGGGCGCGGTTATCTCAAAGACGGCAAGCCTTTGCTGAACGCCGTGCAGGCGAGCGAGAAGGTCTATCAAAGTTTTCGCCTCGAAGCGAGAAACAAGGGCGGGCACAGTTCGCTGCCCTTGAAAGACAACGCCATCTATCGCCTCGCCGCCGGACTCGAACGCCTCTCGAAGTTCGACTTTCCCGTCAGCCTCAACGAGGTGACGCGCTCCTACTTCTCGCGCATGTCGAAGATCGAAACGGGACAGATGGCCGCCGACATGCGTGCCGTCGCCGCGTCGCGTCCCCATACGGGACAGACATCGGCAGCGGTGACTCCCGAAGCGCGAGCCGTCGCGCGCCTCTCGGCGTCGCCCTACTACAACGCGCTCATGCGCACCACTTGCGTCGCCACGCGCGTCGAAGGCGGGCATGCCGATAACGCACTGCCGCAGACGGCGCGCGCCATCGTCAACTGCCGCATCCTCCCGCAGGAAACCGCTGCCGACGTTGAGCGCACGCTCCGGCGCGTCCTCGCTGACGAACAGATCACCCTGGCGCCCATCGCCGTCTCGAAGCCGAGTCCGCCGTCGCCCCTGCGACCGGAGATCATGGGGCCGATTGAGAGGATCACGCATGCCATGTGGCCGGACGTGCCCGTCGTGCCGATCATGGGGACGGGCGCGACCGACAGCCTCTTCTTCCGCCAGGTCGGCATCCCCGTCTACGGCGTCTCCGGCATCTTCGACGACATAGACGACAACCGCATGCACGGACGGGACGAGCGCATCGCGGCCAAAGCACTCTACGACGGGCAGGAGTTTCTCTACCGGCTGACGCAAGCCCTCGCGTCCGCAAAATGAAATTAAAGCCACTCAAATATGAGTGGCTTTCCGACTATACAATCGCCAAAATCCAATTCGTCGCCGCAAGCGGCTACCGGCGGAAGCCGACGCTTTGCCAGAGCGCGGCGCAGTCGTACATCTGCCCGCGCGTGACGACGTATTTCACGCGCCGGATGTGACTGATGGAGTCGAGCGGGTTGCCTGCGACGACGACGAGGTCGGCGCGTTTGCCCGCTTCAACCGTGCCGAGTTCGCGCTCCATCTTCAGCGCGCGCGCCGGGACGAGCGTGGCCGCGCGAATCGCCTCCAGCGGCGACAGCCCCGCGCGCACCAGCAGTTCCAACTCGCGAAACATGCTGTGGCCGGGCACTACTAAGTCGCTCCCGGCCATGAGCGGCACGCCCCCGCAATGCAATCGCCCCGTCAACTTCAAGGAGCGTTCGAGCGCAGCCTTCGCGCGCTCGTTCAGTTCGGCGGGCACGCCCGTGTTGTTCAGCACGACGAACAACTCGTAAGGCAGTTTCGCCATGCCCGGCTCGTAACTCAGGAAATCGCTCGCGCGGGGGTGGAGATTCAGTTCGGTGCGCGCGAGCGTCGGCTCGACGACGGTGCCGTGCCGTTTCAGGTAATCGATGCCCGCTTGCGCGGACGGCGATTCGAGATCGAGCGGCGGGGCGGGCGTGCCGGGCACGGGTTTGAAGTCGCGCGGGTACATCAGGCGCGTGATGAAGTTGATGTGATTGATCTGATCCATCCCGGCCTCGATGCCGTTGAAGGCGTTCGTGCCGTTGGGAACGTGTCCGGTGACGGTCAGGCCGAGCCGGTGCGCTTCCGCCGCGACGACGGCGACGAGTTCCGGCTTGAGCGATTGATAAATCTTGATCTGCTCGTAGCCCTGTTTGTGGTAACGCGCGACGGCGGCGCGCGCCTCTTCGGGCGTCTCCGCCGTGACC
>DATHBB010000088.1:0-5830 GCA_035296385.1 Pyrinomonadaceae bacterium
AAACCGGGCGAGGGCGCGATCAACGTCGCCGCGCTCGAAGTGCGCGTCGAGCCGCGCGCCGAGTGGCGGCAGATGTACCGCGAGGCGTGGCGCATCCAGCGCGATTTCTTCTACGACCCGAACTATCACGGCCTCGACATCGCCGCCACCGAAAAGAAATATGAACCTTTCCTCGAACGCATCGCGCACCGCGCCGACCTCAACTATCTCCTGCAAGAATCGCTCGGCAACATGGTCGTCGGCCACCACAACACGGGCGGCGGCGACGTGCCCGAACCCGCTCGCGTGCAGGGCGGCTTGCTCGGCGCGGACTATCGCATCGAAGGTGGCCGCTATCGCTTCGCGCGCATCTACAACGGCGAGAACTGGAATCCGAATTTGCGCGCGCCGCTGACGCAACCCGGCGTCAACGTGCGCGAGGGCGAATACCTGCTCGCCGTCAACGGGCGCGAGGTGCGCTCGTCCGACAACCTCTACAGTTTCTTCGAGGGCACGGCCAACCGGCAGACCGTGATTAAAGTCGGCGCTGACGCGTCGGGCAAGGGCGCGCGCGAGGTGACGGTCGTGCCAGTGGCGAGTGAGGCGGGCTTGCGCAATCTCGCGTGGATCGAGGGCAACCGCCGCAAGGTCTCGGAGATGACCGGAGGCCGCGTCGCCTACGTCTATCTGCCGAACACTTCGACCGCCGGTTACACCAACTTCAACCGCTACTACTTCGCGCAGATCGACAAGGACGCCGCCGTCATCGACGAGCGTTTCAACGGCGGCGGCACGGCAGCCGACTACATCATCGACTACATGCGACGCCCCCTGATGAACTACTGGGCGACGCGCGAGGGCGCAGACTTCACCACGCCCGTCGGCTCGATCTTCGGCCCGAAGGTGATGCTCATAGACGAGTACGCCGGTTCGGGCGGCGACGCGCTGCCGTGGTACTTCCGCCGCGCGAAGATCGGGCCGCTCGTCGGCAAGCGCACGTGGGGCGGCCTCGTCGGCATCTACGACTACCCGCAACTCATAGACGGCGGCATCGTCACCGCGCCGCGCGTCGCCTTCTACAACACGGACGGCGATTGGGAGGTGGAGAACGCCGGAGTCGCGCCCGACATCGAAGTCGAACTCGACCCGAAGGCGTGGCGTGAGGGACACGACCTGCAACTTGAGAAGGCCGTCGAAGTCGTTTTGGAAGCGCTCAGGAAAAGTCCTCCGCGCGAGCCGCGCAAGCCCGCCTACCCGAACTATCACAAGGGCGCGGGCAGATAGGCCATCGCACATTAGTAAGAAGGCGCGATTTGAAACGCCTAGCGCGAGTTGAACGTGCCCGTCTATTTTTAAGAGAGCGCGGCGCGACGCCCCAAACGTGTGTCGAATGATGTCGATTTGAACAGCATGTTCTCAAGTCCGCCTGCGACAGACGCCGCACTTGGTAGTGTCCTCAATTGATTTGAAGTCTCAGCGCGCCTCTGCGGGTCTCTCTGCGTCTCGGCGGTGAATCTTAGTAAACCAGGCATTCACCGCCGAGACGCAGAGCACAGCCGCAGAGGCGCGCTGAGAGTTCAAAGCTGAAATTAGGACATTATTCGCACGCAAATTAAATCGCCTGTCCGTGCGGCGTGCGGTTATAATCGAAAACATATTCACAGAGTTTGAGGAACCGGGAGGGGGCGTCAAGTATGCGTTGGAGAGGCAGGCGTGAGAGCACGAATGTTGAAGACCGGCGGGGCGTGTCGCGCGGCGGATTGGCCGTCGGCGGCGGACTCGGCACGATTGCGATCATGTTGCTCGCGCTCCTGTTCGGCGCAGACCCGCGAGAACTGCTCAATCAGACTCAGGAAAGCGCGCCGCCATCGCAGACTGAGGGCGCGCGGCGGGTCAACCCGCAAGAGGACGAACTCAAGCAATTCACCTCCGTCGTCTTAGCCGAGACGGAGGACGTGTGGCAGACACTCTTCCAACAGGCGGGCAGACGTTACCGGGAGCCGACGCTGACGCTCTTCACAGGGCAGACGCGCTCGGCCTGCGGCGCGGCGGGCGCGAGTACCGGCCCCTTCTATTGCCCGGGAGATCAGAAGGTCTACATAGACCTCTCCTTCTACCGCGACCTCAAGACAAAACTCGGCGCACCCGGCGATTTCGCGCAAGCCTACGTCATCGCGCACGAAGTCGGTCATCACATCCAGAACCTGCTCGGCACGATGGATCAGGTCAGCGCGCGACAGGCGCGTGTGAGCGAGGCGGAGTCGAACCGCCTCTCCGTCATGCTCGAACTTCAGGCCGACTTCTACGCGGGCGTCTGGGCGCACTACGCCGCGCGGCGCGGCATCATCGAACCGGGAGACATCGAAGAGGCGCTCAATGCCGCCACCGCCATCGGCGACGACCGCCTCCAACAACAGGGGCAGGGTTACGTCGTCCCCGATTCATTCACGCACGGCACATCCGCGCAGCGCGTTCGCTGGTTCAAAAAGGGCTTTGAGACGGGCGATATACGGCAGGGAGACACTTTCAGCGCGAGGAGTCTCTGAACTACGCGCCGGTTGTAAAAGGGCGCTGCTGCTGCGCTGCTCGTGAACTGCTTGTGAACCCTATCCGCCAGTCGCGCCAGCCCGCACATTGATTGCTATTGATACCGCAGGGCGGAAGTAATACTGTCTCCTGCCCCACTTTTGATTTCCTTCGCATTGATGAAGATGTTAGCGGAATTGGCGACTGAGTGAAGCGGAAGGGAGGCGCGAGCTTGGAACGCATCGTCGAGTGTGTGCCGAATTTCAGCGAGGGTCGCAGGCCGGAGGTCATCGAGCAACTGGTCGAGGCCGTCGAGTCGGTTGACGGCACGGCGGTGCTCGACACGCACGTTGACGCGGATCACAACCGTTCGGTCATCACGTTCGTCGGCGGCGTGGACTCAATCGTCGAAGCTGCGGTGCGAGTGGCGCGTCGTGCGTCGGAGTTGATTGATTTAGGAAAGCACGCGGGCGTGCACCCGCGCGTCGGTGCGCTCGACGTGCTGCCGTTCGTGCCCGTGCGCGGCGTGACTTTGGAGGATTGCATACATCTGGCGCACGCGGCGGGCGAGCGCATCGCGCGTGAGGTGGGCGTGCCCGTCTATTTTTACGAGAGCGCGGCACGACGCCCCGACCGCGTGAATCTCGAAGACGTGCGGCGCGGCGGCTTCGAGCAACTGCGCGAAGAGATAGGCGTGAACCCCGAACGCGCGCCCGACGAAGGCGCGCCGCGCGTGCATGAGACGGCGGGCGCATGCGTCGTCGGCGCGCGTTCGCTCCTTATCGCTTACAACATAAATCTCGACACGAAAGACTTGTCGGTCGCGCGTCGCATCGCGCGCGCGGTGCGCGGGCGCGACGGCGGCTTTCGTTTTTTGAAGGCGCTCGGCTTCGAATTGCAGGAGCGTGGCCTGACGCAGGTTTCGATGAACCTCGTGCGCTTCGAGAAGTCGCAGTTGCATCACGCGTTCGAGGCCGTGAGGCGCGAGGCCGAGCGCTACGGCGTGCGGGTCGCGGGCAGCGAGATCGTCGGCCTCATCCCGCAGGCCGCGCTCGACCGCAGCGCCGAGTATTTCCTACAGATCGAAAACTTCTCGCCCGACCTCATACTCGAAAACCGCATCGCCTCCGCGCTCGCCAGAAGACGAGACGCCGACGCAGAGCGGCGACGCGCGGAGGCCGGCGCGAATTGGAGCGCGGACATCGAGACGGAAGCGATCACGCGGCGCGACGTTGTGCCCGCGCGCGAAGTTAAGACATCTGCGACCGCCGACGCCGAACATTCGTACAAAACTTCCGACGCCGCGCACGCCGCGCACGCCGCGCCCGATGAGATCACGGGCGGCGGCGCGGCTGCCGCGCACGCGGCCTCGCTCGCCGCCGCGCTCGGCGAAATGGTCGCGCACCTTGTCGAACGCAAGGGCAAGCAGGAGGACATGGAGCGCGAGGCGCGCGACGCGTTGCAGGCGTTGAGCGCGTTGCGCGCGCGGCTCGCGGAGGCGGCGGACGCGGACGGCGCGAGTTTCGCAGGCGTCGTCGGCGCGCGGCGCATGCCCGCGCGAAACGATGAGGAGCGGCGCGCGCGCGCGAACGCCGTCGAAGAGGCTTTGAAGGGCGCGGCGACTGTGCCTTTGGAGACGGCGAGCCTTGCGGTGCAGGTCGGCGAATTGTTGGAGACGCTCGCGGAACTCGGCGAACCCGCGTGGCTCTCCGATTCCGCTGTGGGCGCGCAACTCGCGCTCGCGGCAGTGGTCGCCGCGCGCTACAACGTGCTCGTCAACGCGTCGGAGATCGAGGATGAAGAGTTTACACGCGAACACGTCTCGCGCGCAGACGATCTGCTCGAACGCGCGCGCGAGATCGCCGCGCGCGTCGAAGCGATGTTGATGGAATCAATCGGCGGTTAGACGCAGTAGCCGCAGCAGGAGGCTTCGAACATGGAGCATGAACGGAGAGAAGACGAACGCGCGCGCGTCTCGATAGAGGCGTGGTGGGAAGGACTGTCGGGTCGGCATCAGGCGCGCGTCTCCGACCTCAGCATGGGCGGCTGCTTCATAGACTCGCTCGGCAAAGCCGACATCGGCGAACTCATCCTCTTCGCCATCAAACAGCCCGACGGGCGCTGGCTCCAACTGCGCGGGCAAGTCGCCTCCGTAGATCAACACGTCGGCTTCAGCCTCGCCTTCACCTACCTCACCGAAGACGAGCAACACGCGCTCGCCGAACTCATCACTGCTTAGAAATAGTTTGAGAAGTCCCGTAGGGACGATTGAGAATAGCCCAGCCATTTATGGCTGGGACAACGTGCATAAACGTTAAGAGAGTCCCGTAGGGACGATTGAAGCTTGCGTTAATTTCAATCGTCCCTACGGGACTCAATTATTTTGCACAATTATTCCCAGCACTAAAGTGCCGGGCTATTCTCAACTGTCCCTAACGGGACAGCGCTTATAGATGCTTGCGCAGGAAGGTGACGATCTTCCAGCCGTCTATGTATTTCCAGGGCGACTGGCCGAGCGTGTAGTGGCCGCAGCGCAGCCAGACGGCGTCGAGCGGGTGGCCTGCGCCGCGCACGCCCGCGATCACCTGATGCGAGAGGTCTGCGGGGAAGGTGAGATCGTAGCGCGCGGAGATGAAGCGTATGGGGCGCGGCGGGAGGTGCTTGAGTTTTTCCGAATAGGCGAGCGGGCTGATGGGCAGCCAGTAGTGGCGCAGTTCGTCGAGCGTGACGGCGTCGGCGAATCCGGCGCGGACGTGCGCCGTGGAGATGCCGCGCCACGCCACGTCGGCGACGTAGCCGGAGACGTGGTTGAAGACGCCCGTGCGCACAAGGCTAGGCTCATGCACCATCGCGAGGAAGCCGATGCAGGAGCCAATGCTCGTGCCCATGATGCCGATGCGCTCGTAGCCCTGTTCGTGCAGCCAACGGATGGCGGCGCGCGTGTCTATGACCGCTTGACGCATTGATTGGAGCGTGCGACCGATGTTTGAACTGACGAGGTAATCGGCGCGTTCGAGTTCGGGCGGTCGGCGCGCGCCGTGATAGGGGAGCGTCAGGCGCAGTGCAGCGATGCCGAAGCGCGTGAGGATGTGGCAGAGTTGGACGTGGCTCGGCGTCTGCGCGTTCCATTCGGGCAGGACGACGACGGCGCGGCGCGTGTCGTTCTCTTTGCCGGTGATGGTTGACTCGCGGAAGAAACGCGCGTGCGCCGTGTTGTTCTCCGGCGACGGCGTGTGGACGGCGCTCGTCCAAGTCAACTGCTGGCCGTCGAGACGGTAATCTTTGATGGGCGGGAGCGCGTAAAACTCTTCACTATGAGCGAGCG
>DATHBB010000089.1:0-16935 GCA_035296385.1 Pyrinomonadaceae bacterium
GATCGGGATCGGTATTGACCGCCTCGTGATGTTGTTGACCAACCGGCGTTCCATACGCGACGTGATTCTCTTCCCGCACATGCGCCCCGCCGCTGCCGCGAAGCCGGATGAGACGCCGGAGGCGGAGTAGTTAAAGGAACAGGTCTCTGTATGAGTCCCGTAGGGACGTTTGGTAATAGCCCAGCACTTTAGTGCTGGGGCCATGTGGTTGTTAATAAACAGAGTCCCGTAGGGACGATTGAAATCTTCGCTCAATCGTCCCTACGGGACTCTGTTTATTTCAACGCATTGTTACCCGGCGATAAATCGCCGGGCTATTGTCAATCGCCCCTGACGGGGCTTTCTCGCTGTAGTTTCAAACAAGCTGACAAGTCATCTTCAAACAACCTGACGAGCTATGGCTTCGCCGTCGAACCCTGCGTCGCGCCGGTGGCGATCATCTTCTGTTTGAGTTTCGCCTGACGCTCGGCGACCCACGCGGGAACTGTGCCCTGTCGTTTCATGGCGGCGGCGTAGGCGTTGGCCGCGTCGAGCGCGCCTGCGGTGTCGCCCGTCTTCTCGCGCGTGCGGCTGAGGTCTATGAGCACTTGCGGGTTGGAGTCGCCGTAGAGCGTGGCGGCGCGCGCGAAGTTTTCGGCGGCGCGCGCCAGATGACCCTGACGCTCGTAGAGCCGCCCGAGATGATAATAGGCGACGGGGTAGCGCGCGGCGTCTCGCTCGGTGACTGGGGTGAGCGCGGCGACGGCCTCTTCGTCGCGTTTGAGATTGATGAGCGCCGCGCCGAGTTCGAGATTGGCGGGCGGGAAATATCCGGCGGGGCTGCGCGCCAGCACTCCGCGATAATGCCTCACGGACTCCTCTAAATCGCCGCTCTCGCGACGCGCGCGAGCCGTTTGCAGCAACTCGTAAGTGGCGCGGTCAACTTCGCGTGCGCTCGCGTTGACGTTTGAAGACGCAGAGCGTGAGTTGTTCATACGCGCGACGCGACTCACGCCGTCGAGTGCGCCCGTTCCGGCGTTCGCCGCGTCGTTCTCGTCGTCGGCTTTCGCGCCGGTTGACTCAAAGAGTTCGCGGCGCGCGTCCGCGATCTCGCGCGGGACGCTTGCGCCGTTGCGCGTTGCGCGTGCGGTGAAATTGTCGAGCACGAGGAGGCCGCGTTTGGCGTTGCCGTCTTCGGCGTAGGTGCGCGCGAGTGCGACGGCGGCTTCGGCGTGCGCGGGTTCGAGACGAAGCGTGCGCAGCCATTCGCGTATGGCGAGGTCTGCCTCGCCGCGCAGCAGGTAGAGGCGACCGAGGTTGTAGCTCGCCTCGGCGTAAGTGTAGTTCTCCTGCACGAGCGCGGAGGCGAGCGTGGCGCGCGCTTCGTCCCAGTTGCCTTGCCGTGTGAGTATGACGCCGAGATTGTTGAGGGCGCGCGCATAGTTGCCGCGACGCTGTTGGATGGCTTTGCGGTAGGCGTCTTCCGCCGCGCTCGCATCGCCGAGACGCGCGAGCGCGTTTCCGGTGTTGAAGAAGAAGGGCGGGTCGTAACGGTCTTCGTGGATCATCAGGCGCAGGGCGTCGAGCGCTTCCTCTTCGCGTTTGAGCGCGACGAGTTTATCCACGAGCGCTCGTTGGAGGCGCGCGCGCTCCGCAGATGGCTTCGCATCTTTGATTTCCGCGCGCAGGCGTTCGAGTTCCGCTTCCACACTCTCCGCGACGGCCTTCGTCGTGCTGTTCTTCGTCTCAACGGCGTCACGCTTATCAACAGGCGGAGCGACGGCGGGAGCAGCAGCAGCGGCAGGCGCGGCGGAAGTAGAAACAACAGGCGCGGCGGAGGGAGCAGCAGACGGAGCAACAGCCGGAGCGGCAGAGGGAGCAGCGACGGGAGCAGCGGCGGGAGCGACGGCGCGGCGAGCGCGTGTGATTTCAGACGCCGGCTTCGCCGTAGACGCGGCGGCCTTCTTCTCCCGTGCTTCACTCGCTTTCAACTTCGCGCCGTCCGGCTTCGCTTGCGCGTCCTTCGGCCTGGCGGCTTTTTGCGACGGCGCGGAAGCGGGTTGCGGCTTCGTCGCAGCGTCTTGCGCGAAGGCGAAGGTAGACGCGACACACGCGGCAGCGACGGCCACGACCGACAATGAAGCGGCGCGCGTGAAGCGGCGCGCGAAACGTGCGGCGGCGGCGACAATGACGAAGGCGGCGCGCGTGTGTTCGTGTTTCGGGTTCGAGAGTTGTTCCGGCATCTTTAGTTCTCCGTCGGAGGCGTTCAGCAAGAATCCGCGTGCGGGAATCATGTCCCGTGCGATTTGTGTGTGGGCGGCGTAGGGCGCGACATGCTCGTTCAGCGCGTCGCGGTGTTTGGCGTGGCGCGGCGTGGGCGCTCTTTGGGCGTTTCCGGGTCGGGAGTTTTCAGACGCGGCGGCGCGGGCGCACGCGCGTCGTCTGCGTAAGCGATGATCGTGCCGCCGAAGCCGACCGCCCACGCGCGCCCGCGTTCGCGCGCGACCGAGAGGCGTTCGAGCGGGTGGCGCGTGCCGCTCGCCTCCGTCTGCCACGTCTGGCCGCCGTCCGTCGTGTGTATGATCGTGCCTTCCGCGCCGACCGCCCAGCCGGTACGCTCGTCCGTAAATTTCACATCCGAAAGATCGACGCGCACGTTCGACTCTTGCCTCAGCCAGATGTAGCCGCCGTTTTTCGTCACGAGCACGAGGCCGCGCTCGCCGACCGCCCAGCCGCGCCGCTCGTCAACGAAAGCGACGGCGTTGAAGCGCGTCGTTGTCGTGACCGGCGAACTGCCCGCGCGCCACTGCGAGCCGCCGTCCGGCGTGTGCAGGAGCGTGTTGCCCGCGCCGACGAGCCAGCCCTGACCGTTCAGGAGAAACGCGCCGCCGAGCAGCAGGTTTTTCGTAGGCACGATTTGCCGCGCCCACGTCGCGCCGCCGTCCGTCGTCGCGTAGAGCGCGCCCATCTCGCCGAAAGCCCAGCCGCGCCCTTCGTCAACAAAGGTGACGCGCGTTAAGAGCACGTCCGTGTCCGCGCCCGTCACAAAGACGCGCGCCCAGGTGTCGCCGCCGTCCGTCGTCTTCATCAAATAGGAGCGCGATTCTTCTTTCGTCCTGAGCAGGTAGATGCTGCGGTCGCAGACGAGCCAGCCCGTCCGTTCGTTCAAAAAATAGACATCGCGCAGAGTGTCTTCCGTCGGGCGGCGGCGCACCGACCACGTTCGCCCGCCGTCAGTCGTGGCAAGGAGCGCGCCCTTGCTTCCGACCGCCCAACCCGTGCGCCCGTCAACGAAATAGACCGCGCGCAGCCACGCCAAAGTCCCCGACGCCTGCGGCTTCCACGCCGACGCCGCGACGGGGAAAGCGAGCAGTAAGCACAGAATCAATGAACGATGAACGATGAACGATGAACGATGAACGGAAGAAGCGGAAGTCAGAACACGGAACGTGGAACGCACAACACGGAGCGCCGAACGAAGTGCGACTGTCTTCATTCCGGCGTTCATCGTTCCGCGTTCCGCGTTCATCGTTTCTTAAAACCCTCCCGTGAAGATGCGGAAGAAACTGACGACGGGCAGCAGTTTCAAGACCCGGTCAAAGGTCTTGAGCTTGTTGCCGGGGACGATGATCTGGTCGCCCGGGTTGAGGAAGTAGTTGTCCGGCATCCGCCCCCGCTCAATCGCGGCCACATCGATGATCGTCGGTTGCAGGAAACCGTTGGCCTGCCGGCGCATGACCATCACCTTCTTCTTGTTGCCAGTCTCCAGCACGCCGCCGGAGAGCGCGAGCGCCTCCGTCACGGAGAGGCGGCGCGACATCGGGCGAATGCCCGGCTGCGCCACGTCGCCCACCACCCAGTAGACCGCCGACTGCGCCTTGTCCAGAGAGACCGTCACTTTCGGATTGATGACGTATTCGTCCAGCCGCTTCGTGATCTCTTCGGCGACCTGTTCAGTCGTTTTACCACCGACGAAGACGCCTTCGGGGATGAGCGGGTGCGAGATGACGGCGTTCGGCGGCACGGTGATTCCGGCCTTCGAGTAGCGGTCGAGGTTGAAGACCGTGATCGAGATCACGTCTTCGGGGCCGAGCCTGTAGGTCGCCATGAAGTTGTTGTAGTAGGGCACGACCGCCGCTTCCTCTTCGGAGAGCATCTCGCGGCGGTTCGCCTGCATCTCCGCAGACACGTCCGCGCGCGGCGGCGTGCTCTGGTCGTCCGGCTCAAGCCGCTCGCCCACTTTCTGCTTCGCCGCGCCGTCCGCCGTCGTCTTCGTGGTCGTGCGCGGGCGCGTCTTCTGCTCCGACTTCTTCTTGTCCTCCTGCGCGTCTTGCGCCGAGACAAGGTTGACGGACAGAGAGCCGCCCGCGATGAGACCCGCGAGCGCGAACGTGGCTAACTTCATCGTGTGCATTTTCATTTCGTGTACCTCTGGAAAACTTCTCGCGGCGCTACTATTTCAGCGCGCGCCGCGACCGAACAGGATCGTCTTAACCGTCTCGAAGAGAATCACGGCGTCGAGCACGAGGCTCTGGTTCTTGATGTAGTAGAGATCGTATTGCAGCTTCTGGCGCGCGTCCTCGATTGAAGAGCCGTAGGGGTATTTGATCTGCGCCCAGCCCGTCAGCCCCGGCGGGATCAAATGGCGCTGCTCGTAGAACGGAATCTCGCGCGCGAGTTGCGCGACGAAGTGCGGGCGTTCGGGGCGCGGCCCGACGAAGTTCATCTCGCCCTTGAGGATGTTCCAGAACTGCGGAATCTCGTCCACGCGAATTTTGCGTATGACGCGCCCGACGCGCGTGGTGCGGTCGTCGCCCGTCTGCGCCCACACGGGGCCGTCCTTCTCCGCGTCCATGCGCATCGAGCGGAATTTCATGATCGTGAACGGGCGACCGTTCTTGCCGACGCGCTCCTGCTTGTAAAGCGCGGGGCCGGGCGATTCGAGTTTGATGAGCACGGCGGTCAAAAGCGCGACGGGCAGAGAGACGAGCGCGCCGACGAGCGCGACGCCCCTGTGCATGAGCGTGCGCGCCACGCCGGAGAGGCGCGCCTGACGCCCGCGCCCCGAAAAAATCAACCACGAAGGGCGCATCATGTTCAGATGCACGCGTCCCGTCGTGCGCTCGTAAAAGGACGCGCCCTCTTCGATGGCGACCTGCCCGCCGAGACTCAAATCCAGGAGTTGCTGCGTCGGGAACTGCCCGCGCCGCTCGCCCTGCGCGACGATGATGCGATCAATATTTTCGCGCCGCACGATCTCGTCCATCTCCGTCGTCACGCCGATAACGCGCGGGTTGATGATGCTCTTGCCGACGAGCGCCGGATCGTTATCGACGAAGCCGACGATGCGGTAGCCCGCGTCTCTTCGTTCCAGAACCTCGCGCGCGATCTCGATTGCCGCCGTGCCCGAGCCGACGATGAGTATGCGTTCGCCGACCATCGGGTGGCCTAAGAGCCAGTGGATCGAGATGCGCCAGCCGACCATCAGGAGCAGGGCGAGCGGGAGTGCGATGAGGGAGATGCCGCGACCGAGCATCAGTTGCGGCAGCATGTAGAAGACTATGGCAAGCGCGATCCAGGCGAGGCCGAGAGCCTGTATGAGTCGAAGGACGAGTTCGCGCCGGTCGTGCATGACGACGAAGTCGTAGAGGTCGTAGAGGTAGAACGCGCTGAGGCAGAAGAGTGTGGCGAGCGCGGCCTTGTAGAAGCCGTTGCGCGCGACGAGTTCGTAGTAGGCATCATGCGCGCCGAGTCGAATCTGCGCAGCCGCCACCAACCCGCCGAAGATCAAGAGGGCTTCGGCCAGAATCAGCAACAGCGTGCGGGTGTTGAGACGACGCGCGGGATTCAAATTAACTCCTTAAACCAAATGATGAAGTAGGAACGCGGAACGATGAACTGAAAAACCGAAGCATCTTTGCTTTAATTCATCCTTCATCGTTCCGCGTTCATCGTTTCTTTTTCATCGCGGCGATAGTAGCGGCGCTGGTAATAGCTGCTGCTGTCGTCTTTGTTGTCCTCCGCGCCGTTGAGGATGATGCCGAGGATGCGCTCGCGCGGGAGCGGTTCGAGGACGCGGTCGAGCGCGGCGTAGCGCGTCTTGCCGGAGCGCACGACCATCAGCGCGCCGTCGGCGCGACCGATGAGAACGGTGGCGTCCGTGAAGATGCCGAGCGGCGGCGCGTCTATGATGATGTAGTCGAACATGCGGCGCAGTTCCGCGAGGAGCTTGCTGAACTTCGGGCCGGAGAGAATCTCCGCGACGTTATCGCGCACGGTGCCGCCGGGCAGAATGTGTAGTCCGGCGGGTTCGAGGCGGAGGATCGTCTCTTCGAGCGTCGCTTCGCCCGCGAGCACTTCGGAGAGTCCTGAGGGCGCGTCGATGCCGAGATATTCGGCGGCGCACGGGCGGCGCAAGTCGCCGTCGATCAGGAGCGCGCGCACGCCGTCGGTCTGCGCGAGCAGCCACGCGAGGTTCAGGGCCGTGACGGTCTTGCCCTCCATCACGCCCGCGCTTGAGACGACGATGGCCTGCACGTTTCTTTTCTCGCCCGCGTGGAGTATGCGCGTGCGCAGGGCGCGGTATTGTTCGGCGTGAGGCGAGCGCGGGTCGGTGATCGCGATGAGATGTGGTTCGACGCGCGCGTGGGAAATTTCCAGCGTGGGAAACTCCAACGCGCGCGTCGAGCCGACAGCATCCGCCGTTGCCCCAGCAACACGCGAAGCCTGCCCGCCGGGGAGTGCCGACCCGGACGTGGCTGCAACGATGTGCTCAGCGGACGCTGAAACGTGCGCCTGATTGCCAGACGCGTTGAAGAGCGCGGACGTGCGACGAAGGACGACTTCCGGCGCGGCGTGGCTCTGGCCGTTGCCGTTCGGCGAGTCGCCGTTCGAGTTGCCGTTGGCGGCGGGCGCAGAAGAAGTCGTGGTTGACGCTTCGGTCATCAGCGTGACCTCTTCGTCTTCGACGACTGCGGCTGTGGCGCGGCTCGCGCGCGGCTCGTCTGTGCTCTTCGGGTTGGCGCTGCCGTTCTCGGCGGCGCGCTTCAATGCTTCATAAACTCTGCCCATCACCTGTCTCCCATCACGTCCCAACGCCGGAAGGCCGCGCCGATGTCGTTCGCATCGGGCGTGGGCGTTGCCGCATGTGTGTCTTCCAACTCCTCTTCGCGCGTGTGCGCCGAAGAATGTTTCGTTGACGTTTGCACGGCCACGTCAACCGCCGTCCCCTGCTCGCTTCCGGCAGACCAAAGCTCCGCGCGCCCCTGAGCGTTGAAGATGCGCGCGGGCGCTTCGCGCTCCTCGACCGAGAGGCTACTGCTCCGGCGCGCGTCCGGCAGCATGTCGAACGTGTCCGCCACCTCTTCGATGACGGCGCGCGAGATGGTCTGGAGGCCGGAGGCGTAGCCCGTGAGCAGGGCGTTGTCGCAGAGGTTGTTAATCTGGCGAGGTATCCCTGCGGCGCAGCGGAAGATGTAGTCAATCGCGCCGGGCGAGAAAATATCCGTGCGCGCCGCGCCCGCGACGAGCAGGCGCGCTTTGACGTAACGCTCCGTCTCCTCAATGTTCGGCAGCGGCTTGATCTCGCAGCGCAGCGCGACGCGCTGTTTCAACTGCCGGAGGTCCGGATTGTTCAAAACGTCTCTGAGTTCCGGCTGCCCGGTCAAAACTATTTGCAACTGCTTGGCCGAGTCGGACTCGAAATTCGAGAGCAGCCTGATCTCTTCGAGTACGGATGTTGATAGCCCGTGCGCTTCGTCGATGATGAGCACGGTGCGCAGGCCGCGCGCGTGCCGCGCTTCGAGAGTCTTGCCGAGCGCGAAGAGCAGTTCGGATTTGTTTTCCCACTCCTGCACGTCGAAGAGGCGCGCGACGTGTTGATAGAATTCGGGGACGGTGAGGCGCGGGTTGAAGATGTAGCCGACGAGCACTGTGCGGTCGAGCCGCTGCATCATCCAGCGCAGGATCGTCGTCTTGCCCGTGCCGACTTCGCCCGTCACGACGATCAAGCCCTTGCCGCTCTCGATGCCGTAATGCAAATTCGCCATCGCCTCCGTGTGCGTGGGCGTGAAGTAGATGAAGCGCGGGTCGGGCGTCAGCGCGAACGGCAACTCTTTTAGTCCGTAGAACTCTTTGTACATAATTCGTCAGTTGTCCGTGGTCAGTTGTCAGTTGTTTTTTTGTCCATTGTTAGTTGAGCAATTCCATCTTTAGCAACTCATTCGATAGTCACATGCAACTGACTACGGACAACTGACAACTGACGGTCTTTCCTAAGAGACGAACAGATCGAAGACGTGCGTTGCTCTCAGCAAGAGAGCGAGCGCGGGGATGCTGAGGACAGTCAGCGCGAGTCCGGCAAAGGCCGTCGCCATGCGGCGCGCGCGCGCGCGTCGCTGCTCTTTCGGCGTCAGGAGTTCGGGCACGGAGATGAGCACGGGTAAGCCCGTGTAGTGGCGCGCGTCTTCGACGGTTTGAATCGTCAGCAGGCGCGGCACTTCAAAGGCGGCGGCGAACAGGAGGCCGACTGCGAGGCCGAGAGCGAGGCCGAGCGCGACGAGCAAGGGGCGCTGCGGCGCGACGGGGCGCGACGGCAAACTCGCCGGATCGATCACTTGAATCGTCTCGCCCTGCGCCGATTGCGTGGCCGCGACGTTCAGGTCGGACTTCTGTTTCTTCAACAACAACTCGTCGTAGGCGGCCTTCTTCGTCTGGTACTCGCGCTCCAGCGAGCCGAGCGCGACCTCGGCCTGCGGCACGCGCGACAGTTGACCCTGCACTTCGCCGATCTGCGCGGTCGTTTGCGCGAGCAGTTTCTCCTGCCGCGCGATCTCGCCTTCGACGCCCTGCATGTTGATCTTGATGGTGGAGGCGCGCGGGTCAACCTGTCGCTCCACGCGCTTCGTCTTCTCCGCGATACGGTTCTTCCAGTCGTCCGTCAACTCCTGCTTGCTCCGTTTGACGGCTTCGAGTTCCTGTTTCTTGGCGACCACGTCGGGGTTCTTCGGCTTCAGGACCGTCAGCATGTTCTGCAACTCGGCGTCTATTTGCGATTCGCGCTTGGAGAGTTCGGCCCACGCGGGCGTCGCCTTCGGATCGCTGATGTCGTCGATGATGTTTATCTTGGCGTCGGCAAATTGCTTCTCGATGTCGCCGAGTTGGGTGGAGAGCATCGTCTTTTGATCGCGCAGACGCCCGATGTCGGTGATGTAGGATTTCTGCTGCTCGTAGAGGCCGCTGAGCCGTGTCACGAGCGGACTGGCCTGCGTCGGGAGGTTGTTGATGTTCGCTTGCAGCGTTTGCAGGCGGCGGTCGTCAACGGCTTTGAGTTCGGTTTGCGCCGTGTCGAGTTGGCGCTGGATGAACTCCGCCGTCTCGACCGCCCCTTGCGACTGCTGCTTGGTCTGCGCGTTGACGTACTTGCTGGCGAGATCGCTCGTCACCTTCTGCGTGACGTACGGGTCGGGGCCTTTGAAGGTGAGTATGAAGCCGTTGGTGATGTCGTTGCGGCTCTTGTTGACTTCGATGCGCGTGTCCTTCTTCGCCATGCGCTCGACGAGCAACTCCATCGGCTCCTTGCGCGCGCGTTCGACGGCGTAGAGGTTGTAGGTCAGAATCAAGGGTTCGAGCGTCGAGCGGCTGAACACCTCTTGTCCGATGTTGTTGATGCGGATGGTGAGATCGTCGTCGGAGAGTTGCGGCACGATCCCCTGCATGATGTTCGAGGGGCGCACCGTGAGAAGCGTGCTCGATTGATAGACGTTCGGCAGACGCCACACGACGATGGCGACCGCCGCCGAGACGACGAAAGCCGGAAGGATGATGAGCCACTTGCGCTTCCACAAAATGCGCCCGTACTCGCCCGGTTTTCTTTGACGAAATTCGACACTCATAAGTCAATCCCTCTCTCCCGCCGCGACATCCATGCCGTCTGGGCGGTCTCTCTAAAAACTCACAACGAGGCGAGCGCCTTGCGCGCTTCCTGTTCGTTATCCGGCGAGAGCTTGCTGCCTTTGGTCATGTTCACGGCCTGTTGCAACTGCTGGCGCGCTTCGGGTTTGCGCCCCATCGCGGCGAGCGCCATCCCCAGGTGAAAACGGTAGAGCGCGCTGTCCTGACTATTGCCTTTGGCGACTCGCGCCTCGGTCTGCCGCACGGCCTTTTGCAGTTGCTCGACGGCGGCGGCGTGCAAGCCCTTTTTGTAATAGACCCAGCCGAGCGTGTCGGCGAAGCCGGGTTCTTCGGGAAACTTCTGCACGACGCCCTGCGCGAGGCGCACGGCTTCGTCGAGGTTGCCCTTGCCGTGCTCGGCGTAGTTCCACGCGAGGTTGTTGGCGGCAAACGCCGACTCGGCGTTGACCGTGAGCGCGCGCCTGTAGGCTTCGGTCGAGGCGTCGTAGTTTTTGCGACCGTCTTCGACCATGCCGATGAGCATGTAGGGCGTCGGGTCGTCAGGGCGCTTCTCGCTCATGCGGCGAAACTCCGCGACGGCTTCGTCAGGCCGGTTCGTGTTGACGTAGAGCGAGCCGAGCGCGTTCAAGGCGGGGACGAAGGACGGGTCGAGTTCGAGCGTGCGACGCAGCGCGGCTTCGGCGTTCGACGCGTCCCGCTGCCTGCCGTAGATGGACGACTTGATGAAATAGAGGCTGGCCGTGTTGGGGCGCGCGGCGATGGCCTGATCAATGCGCGCGTGCGCCTGATCAAACTTGCCCTGCGACATGTATAGATCGGCGAGGCCGTTCAAAGCCTCGTAGTTCGCCGCGTCGAGTTTGAGCGCCTGCTCGAAGTGAGCGGCGGCCTCGTCCGTCTTCCCTTCCGCGACGGCGACCGCCGCGAGGTTGGTGTGAGACGAGGGCGCGTTGGGCATGAGATCGCGCGCGGCGGTGAAGTCCGCGCGGGCGGCGCTGTAGTTCTTCGTTTGCAGGTGGGTGGTGGCGCGCGCCGTCAGCGTCTTGGCACGCAGTTCGTTCAAGAGTTGCGGCGAGTTGCGCGCGTCGGGCGCGGCGCGGTCGAGGCGCGCGAGCAGATCGCTGGCGAGCTTTTGCCCGTTGGCGTAGTCTCCGGCGGCGAGGTTGATCTGCACCTGCATCAACTTGGCGGGGAGATAATCCGGGTAAAACTTTTCGAGGTCGCCCGCGAAGATGCGCGACTGCTCCATCTGACCGGCGCGGAAGGTGGCCTCGGCCATGAAGTAGAGTCCGGCCTGATCGCGCGGCTCGATCTTCAAGACCTGCTTCAAATCTTCGATGGCGTCTTTGGCGCGGTCCTGATTGAGCCGCAGGCGCGCGCGCAGGATGAGCGCTTCGCGGTCGCTCGCGTTCTTCTTGAGCGCCTCTTCGACCTGCGCCTCGGCGCCCTTCTGGTCGCCGCGTTGCAGCATCAACTCGGCGAGGCGGTGGCGCCCGCGCGCGTAGTCGGAAGACTTCGAGACGATGTCCTGATAGATCGTGGCGGCTTCGTCGTAGCGACCGACGGAGGCGTAGAAGTCGGCGAGCAGGGCGCGGCCTTCGGGGCGTTCGCCGTCGAGTTGGGCGATGGCTTTGAAGGCTTCCTCGGCGCGGTCGAACTGTTTGTTGACGAGATAGAAGCTGGCGAGCGTGCGTCGCGCGTCGCGGTTCTCCGGCTCAACCTCGACGGCGCGTTTGAACTCGGCTTCGGCCATGTCCAGACGGTTCTGCGAGACGAAGAACTTGGCGTATTCGAGATGTGCGAGCGCGGAGCGGTCGTTGATGGAGAGAGCGCGTTTATAGACTTCTTCGGCCTTCGCCGGTTCGTTCACCTGACGGTGGAAGAGCGCGAGGCTCATCAGAGACTCGATGCGCTGCGGGTTGAGTTCGACAGCGCGCGTGATGGCGGCGAGCGCCTCGCCGCGTTTGTCGGAGGCGAAGAGCACGGTGCCCTGAAGGATGTGGCCTTCGATGTGGTTCGGGTCTTTCTGCAAGACATCTTCGTATAGTTGCTTAGCCTCGTCGCGGAATTTGTCGTCTTTGGTCTGCTGGAAGGCGAGTATGTAGTAGTTGCCGAGGCGGACGCGCGCGTCCAGGTTGTTCGCGTCGAGCGCGACGGTGCGGCGCAACTCGTCGAGGGCTTGCGTGAACTGATCCATGCCCTCGTAGGCGCGCGCCAATCCCCAGTGCGCCTGCGCGAGCTTGTCGTCAATCTGCACGGCGTTGCGGAATTCGAGCGAGGCTTCCTGAAACTTCTTCTCCGTCAGGTAGGCTTCGCCGCGCTGGACGTGCTCGGCTTTGGCTTTTTCGGGATTTGAGCAGGAGAGGGTCGCACAGGCGAGCGCGGCGACCACGAAGGCGAGTAAAACAGACGACAAACTCCGGCCACTGCCGGAGCGCGGGCACTCTTTGTGATTCATCTCGGTCTTTCGGACTCCCTGGCGGCTCTTGCTGCACTTTTGACCGGGGCAACGGTCGTTCGGCAGCAGCCGCGTCTGGTTAATTTCCAGCCGCCCGTGCGGGGCGGCGCTTTCTACGCCGTTTGCGGGTGAGGCACACCCCGAACGGCGTAAAATTTCACAATAATAAAACTGGCAATCGGTTTTTTCTTCCTGAAAATGGGCGGCTCAAAACTTCCCCAAGCGCCGCCACCCCGTTCATGTTACCACTTCCCGCCCGTCGAGCGGTCAACTTTTACGCTTCTTTAGTTCGGAATGAAGCTCGGGAGCGCGGGCGCGACTTGCGCCGCGAGATCGGTGGCGAGCGCGAGCGCGTCCGCCTCGGACTGTTGGATGGGGACGATGACGCGCACCATCGCGCCGTCGCTGCGACGCAGCTTAACGCTATCGACGACCGTGTAAATCTTCCCCCAGTATTCGCTCGCCACCGCGCGCCCCCGCCCCTGATACCAGTAGATGAGCAACTGGCGCGTGTCGCCGTTCTGTATGATGTAGCGGTTGGCCTCGAAGGGCGCGCCGCCTCCGGCGGGCTCGATTTGGATGGTGGCCGGGTCCTTCAACATCCAGCCCGCGCCGGGCAGGCAGTTGAGCGGGCTGTGATAAGACGCGCCGTTGCGCTGCGTCTCGTAGTAGCCGACGTAAAAGTTGGCCGTGCGCCCGTCGGGCGACACGTAATCGCGCGAGAGATAGTCGGAGGCGCGCAGAACGCTTTCGGTCTGCGCGTCAAAACGCGTGTCCACGCCGCGCTGCTGCCAGCGGCCTACCGCCGCCGGAAACTCCTTCAACTCGCGCCGCACGACGCTCGCCTCGCCGACGTGCTCCCACAAGTTAACGACCGCCCCGCCCAACAGCAGGAAAGCGAGCAACGCCCAGAAATGCAACTTCTTAGATTTCATATATTGAGCCACCGGCTATCAGCCGGAAGATTTTGTTTTAGCTGAAAGCTGACCGCTGACAGCTAACAACTTCCTCACGATCCGTCCGCGCCGCGTTCGCGCACGAAAGAGATGGTCGCCGGAGTCGGCGTTGTAGCAGCGACGACGGGTGTTTCGGTCGTCTTGTCGTTTGCCGCCGCTTCCGTCGTCCGCGCGGTTTTTCGCGGCGGTTTGTTTTGCGGAGGCTTTCCGCGCGCGCCGAACTTGTCGAGCACCCAGCCGAGCGCGAACAGCAACATGAACGCGGCGATATAGACGACCCAGCCGGAGAACTCGTGGAAGAAGCCGTCGGCCACTTCCGTCCCGTAGTAGCGCGCGAGTATGCCAGTGCCGCTCACGCGCGCCGCGTTCGTGATGATCGCGATGGGCACGGCGGAGAGGACGAGTATGAGCGAGCGCCAGGTGCCGTAACGCTTGAGGCGCGCGGCGAGCGTGCCGCCCTGTTTGTCAGGGTCGCGCGGGTGCGTGAAATATGCGAAGACGACGGCGAGCGTCATCAGCGTCATCAGCGAACGAATGCCGCTACAGGCTTCGACCACTTCGAGTTTCTTCGTGACGCTCGAATTCAAAGGCATCAACTCGATGATGTTGCCTTGCCTGAGTACAGGAATGTCGAAGGCGCGCATCGCCCAGACGGCGCAGCGCGAAGCGAACAACTGCAAGGGAAACGCGATCTGGTTGAAGATGATGGCGGGGATGGGGATCGCCAGCGCGAGCAGCAGGAGCGGGACGAGCACGAGGCGCAGCATGTGCCAGCCCCAGAAATAGATCGCGATTCCGGCGAGCATCACGACGAGCGACGTGCGCTGCATGAAGAGTTCCGCGCCCGCCGTGCCCGCCCAGAGCATGCCGACGGCGAGCGCGACGAGCGCGCCGCCCCACAAGAGCTTCGGCCTCCGCGTCGCGCTCGCCAGACGCTCGCGCTCGCTCCAGAGGATGTAGCCGATGATGAAGGGCATCAACAGGCCGTGCGAGTAGTTTTCGTCCACCCACCACTGGTTGCCGAGTTTGACGAGCACCGTCACATACACGAAGAGGACGGCGGCGGCGACCGCAAGCGGCTTCCAGAGTTGAGTAGGGGCTAAGGCTGTCATGCTTTGCTTTTTTATTTATACGTCAGGAAAACTTTTCGGCTTCGGAGAGGCAGGCACGGCACACGAGAAACGGAAACAAACGCTCGCGCCGTTTAAGAGAGTAACAAAAGCGCGGCGGCGCGGGCAACAGGAAAAGAGACAAAGGGGAAAGGGTAAGGGGGAAGGGGTAAAGGGAAGAAGAAGTTATTCATTGATTCATTTCTTCATTTCTTCATTGATTCAATGAAGAAATGAATCAATTCTTCTTCTTCCCTTACCCTTTACCCCTTACCCTTTGCCCTAAAGTTCGTTATCTGACATTGATCGTGGCGGTGTTGCTGCGTTGGCCGCCGATGAAGATGGTGAGATCGACCGAGCCTGCGCCGCGCAGGTCGGGGTGGAGGACGATGTTGATTTGATCGAGGCCGGGCATGCGTCCCATCGCGCCCGCGAATTCCACCGGCAGATAATAGAGCCGCCCGTCGGACGTGCGTGCTTCTATCGTCACGGATTCGGCGAAGTTCGCAATCATGCCGCCGCCCTCGGCGCGCACGTCGTTGGCGGCGTTGAGATTCGCCGCAGACGCACTGACGCCCGTGGCGAACAGCGACACGCGCGTGCGCTTGTCCGCGCCGAAGGCGTAGGGCGAGTGCACGTCGAAGGAGGAGGCGGGGCCGGGTTCCTGCCCGTTCAAGGCGAGCGCCGCGCCCGCGCCGCTCGCGTCAGCCGTGAAGAGCGAGGGCGCGACGGCGTAGATGATCGCCGTGCCGCGCGAGACGTAGCCGTCCTGCGAGGTGACGATGACTTCCGCCTCGCCCGGCGCGACGCTCTGCGGCACGAGGAAGCTGATACGCGCCGGCGAAACGTGGAGCAGCGGAGCGGCGCGCCCGCCCACGGAGACGCTCGCGCCCGCCAGTTCAAAGGGCAGCGGCTTCGCGCCCGTCACGTCGGCCATGAAGTTTGAAGAGGCCAGCGGACTGCGCGCCGCGTCGCCCGTGATCGTGCCCAGACTGAGCGGCGACAGGACGGGCGAAATGCTCGCGCTCGAAAAAGTCGTGGCCGCGCCGATGACGGCGATGTTGGTCATCGCCGCCGCGGGCGCATGCGCGAAACGCGCGCCCGCCGTCGTGCCGCTCGCCTGCGGGAGCATGATGTCGCTCACCTGCGCGAGACGCAAGGCCGTGATCTGCAAGCGGTTCTGCACGCTCGAAGGCTGCACGCCCGCCGCCGCCAACGCCTCTGAGGCGCGCGAGAAGTAGAGCGAGGTGCGCATCCCGCCGTCAATTTGCGCGCCCGACGGAAACTGCGCCGCTTCCTGCACGTAGGCCGCGTAAGCCGCCGTGATCTTGTTCTCCAAGACCTTGATCTCCGCATCGGAGACCGAGGGCGCGGCGGCAAGAGAGACTGCCGACGCGTGCGCCGCCGCGACGAGCGCGGGCGCTTTGAGTCCGTTCGGCGAAGGCGTAGGCGTCGAATTGGGAGTCGGCGTCGGGGTCGGCGTCGCAGTCACGACGAGTTTCTTACCCGTGCGATCCCAACTCGCGCGCCCGCCGTGGAGCGTAAAGGCCATGCCCGTCACCGTGCTGCCTTCGAGTCCGACGAGCGCGGCGGGCACTTCGAGGCGCACCCAACGACCGGATTCGGGCAGCGCGCCCATGTAGCGCCGCGAGGCCGTCCCGTCCGTGCCGTAACCGATCCGGTTCTCGCCCCAGTAGGCGCGATGCTCCCAACCCTCCCGGCCTTCGTTCCACTGCAACATGATCTCGGCGGGCATGTTCTGCGGATCGAGATAGACGTAAGTGAACAGTTTCTCTCCCGTGCGAACCGGCAAACCTTGCAGGGCGGAAGTGAAGAAGTGTTGGTGGAAACCGGCTTCGAGGCTTGAGCGATGAACCTTCTTGCCGAACTGCGACGCCGGATCGTTCGACACCCACATCCAGTGATCCGTGTCGGCCCCCGGATTTGCGCCGAGCGGAAGCACGTCTTCAAACCAGATCACGTCGCCTTCGGGAGTGACGACGGGCGCGGGAGTCGGCGTCGGGAGGGGCGTGGGCGCGGGCGTCGGCAACGGCGAGGCGGGACCGTAGCCGAGCGCGGCGTTCAGCGCGTCGAAATCACAACCCACGTCTTTGCCGTCCGTCGCCATATTCTTGTAGGCGCTCGTCGGCAGCAGCCTGTAGTCGTTGCCCGCGAGGTTGGCAAACCCGACCGCGTCCAGAGATGTGGGGAAGAAGTTATCACCCGGATAATACTGCGGCAGCGCGCCGACCATGACGTTCCTTCTGATGACGCTGCCGGGGAAATAAACATTGATGGTAGGCAAGCCGCCAGCCTGCGCGGTGCCCATCAAACCATATAGATTGTGATTCACAATATTATTCGTGAACACAAACCCCTCGCTTGGGTTGCCGTAAGCCGTCGTGATGTTCCCCGACTGCAACACCGTGTTGTGGTCAAATGTCACCTGCGGCGTCCCCGTCAACTTCACCAACGCTCCCTCCCCGCCCCACACCTGCGCATTCACGTCCTGGAATAAGTTGTT
>DATHBB010000090.1:0-37783 GCA_035296385.1 Pyrinomonadaceae bacterium
AGACTTTCGAGCACGCGTTTGCCCGCGCCCTTCTCTCCCACACGCTCTGCGAAGTCGTAGATCGAGGTGAAGCGCCCTCCCTCGTCGCGCGCCTGAAGTATCGGCGCGACGGCCGACTGCCCGATGCCCTTGATGGCAGCCAGACCGAACCGGATCGCGCCCTCGACCGGCGTGAAGCCCGAACCCGATTCGTTCACGTCGGGCGGCAAGAGCTTGATGCCCTGCGAGCGTAGTTCCGAGCCGTACTTGAAAATCTTCGTCGCGTCGTCGGCCGTGTAGGTCATCACGGCGGCGTAGAAGTGTTCCGGGTACTGCGCCTTGAGGTAGGCCGTCTGGTAGGCGACGTGCGCGTAGGCAACCGAGTGCGAGCGGTTGAAACCGTAATCGGCAAACTGCGCCATGAGGCGGAAAATCTCGCGCGCCTTCTTCTTCTGAATCTTGTTCTTCGCGCAGCCGTCCATGAATTTCTGCTCGTGGACGGCCATCTCCTCGCGGTTCTTCTTGCCCATCGCGCGGCGCATGAGGTCGGCCTCGCCGAGCGAGTAGCCGCCGAGTCGCTGCGCGAGCTGCATGATCTGTTCCTGATAGACGAGGATGCCGTAAGTGTTCGACAAAATCTCTTCCATCTCCGGCGTGAGATATTCGACGGGCTTCTTGCCGTGATAACGATCTATGTAGTCGTCAACCATGCCGCCGTCGAGCGGGCCGGGGCGGTAGAGCGCGTTCAAGGCCGAGAGGTCTTCGATGGACTTCGGCTTGAGCTTGCGACAAATCTCCTGCATGCCCGTTGACTCGAACTGGAAGACGGCCTCCGTGCGACCCAGGCCGAACAGCTTGTACGTCTCCGCGTCGTCGAGCGGAATCTCCGACCAGACGATCTCGCGCCCGTGCATCTCTTTGATCGTCTTGCAGCACTGGTTGATGATCGAGAGCGTGGTCAGGCCGAGGAAGTCCATCTTGAGCATGCCGGTCTTCTCAAGGTCGGACATCTCGAACTGCGTCGTGAACTCGTGCTTGTTGTTGACCGCGACGGGGATCAACTCTTCGAGCGGCAGCGGCGAGATGACGACGCCCGCCGCGTGTACGGACGAGTGGCGCGCGCAGCCTTCGAGCCGGAGCGCGATCTCTATGACCTTCTTCGTCTGCGGGTCTTTGTCCACCGCAGCCTTAAGTTCGGGAACCATCTCCAGCGCCATCCCGATGGAGACGTTGCGCCCGCGCACGGGCGGCGGGATGAGTTTCGCGATCTTCTCCACGTCGGCGTAAGGCATGTCGAGCGCGCGCCCCACATCTTTGATCGCGGCCTTCGAGGCCATCGTCCCGAACGTGATGATCTGGCAGACCGACTCGCGCCCGTAGAGTTGCGTCACGTGGTTGATGACTTCGGCGCGACCGTGCACGCAGAAGTCAATATCTATATCCGGCATCGAGACGCGTTCGGGGTTGAGGAAGCGCTCGAACAGCAGGTCGTACTGGATGGGATCAACGTCCGTGATCTCAAGGCAGTAGGCGATGAGCGAACCGGCGGCGGAGCCGCGACCGGGGCCGACGGGAATCTTCCTGTCTTTGGCGAATTTGATGAAGTCCCAGACGATGAGGAAGTAGCTGGGGAAGCCCATCTGCTTGATCATCGCGATCTCGCTTGAGACGCGCCGCTGGTATTCGTCCAGCCCGTGTTTGAGCGCGCCCTTCGCGCGCATCGGCTCCCAGACCGTCTCCCTGCGCTTCTCGTAGCCCTGTCGAATAACCTTCTCGAAGTATTCGTCAATCGTGATGTCGCCCTCCGACGGAGGGATGGGGAAGATGGGGAGTTGGTTTTCGCCGAGCGGGAGTTTGAGGTCGCACATCTCCGCGACTTCCATCGTGCGCGCGACGGCGTCGGGGATGTGGCTGAAAATCTGCGACATCTCTTCGGGCGAGCGGACGTACCACTGCGGGCCGCCGAAGCGCATGCGATTTTCGTCGTTGACGGTCTTGCCCGTGCCGATGCAGAGCATCACGTCGTGCGCCTCGTAATCCTCGCGGAAGAGGTAGTGCGCGTCGTTGGTGGCGACGAGCGGGATCGAGGTGCGCTTCGAGAGTTCGATCAAATCTTTGTTGATCTTGATCTGGTCTTCGAGTTGGTGATCCTGAATTTCGAGGAAGTAGTTGCCCTTGCCGAGTATGTCTTGAAACTCGATGGCGGACTTTGCGGCCTCGTCTAACTTGCCGTTCTTCAAGTGCGCCTGCGGGACGCCGGACAGGCAGGCGGACAGACCGATGAGACCTTTGCTGAACTTCGAGAGCAGTTCGCGATCAATGCGCGGCTTGCGGTAGAAGCCTTCCTTGAACGCCTTCGAGGTCAGGCGGACGAGGTTGTGATAACCCTCCCGATCTTTCGCGAGAAGGATCATGTGGTTGTAGGGCTTCTCGCCGCGCTTGGTTTCCGGTTTGTCGAAGCGGCTGCCGGGAGCCATGTAAATCTCGCAGCCGATCAGGGGCTTGATGTCGTGCGCCTTCATCTCCTTGTAGAAGGAGACCGCGCCGTACATGTTGCCGTGATCGGTCATGGCACAGGCCGTCATGCCGAGTTCGCGTACGCGTTCGGCGAGCGGCTTGATCTGGATCGCGCCGTCGAGCAGTGAATAGTCTGTGTGCAGGTGGAGGTGTGCGAAGTCGTTCTTTGACATGATATGCAGTGGATGGTCGCTCGCCCCCGCGCCAGATATTGTGGTGACGAGGGTGACGGAAGTTTTAGGCGATCCGCGCCGGTCTGTCAATTCATCCCCGCGCGAGGCGCGAAAATGATGGCAAACGTTCACGTCTCGAACGGCTCCGCTACCGTCCCGCCTCGCCTTTCGCGTAGAATCATGGCTCAAACCTTCCAGACCATTTCAGACGAGGAGTTCAACTATGCGTTTTTCAAATCTACGCCTGCCGCTCGTGTCCGCGGTGCTCGCGCTGCTGGCCGTCGTGGCCTTCGCGCAACAGCCGCAGAGCGGCGGCAACAGCAGCAGCGGCTTCAACGTCGCCAATCTCGACACGAACGTCAAAGCCTGCACGGACTTTTACCAGTACGCCAACGGCGGCTGGCTCGCGCGCAACCCGATTCCGGCGGCCTTCTCCACGTGGGGCACGACAAGCCCGCTCCGCGACAAGAACATAGAGGTGCTCCACCAGATTCTCGAAGAGGCGGCCAGAAACACGAAAGCGCCCGCGGGCAGCAACGAGCAGAAGGTCGGCGCGTTCTACGCGAGTTGCATGAACGAGACGGCCATCGAAGCCGCCGGAGCGAAACCGCTCGCGCCCGGCCTCGCCGCGATAGCCAAACTCAAAGAGGCGCGCGAACTTCCCGCGCTGCTCGCAGACCTGCACCTCAAAGGCGTCGGCGGCCTCTTCGGTTTCGGCTCGACGCAGGACTACAAAAACAGCACGTCCGTCATCGCCTCCATCGGGCAGAGCGGACTCGGCCTCCCCGACCGCGATTACTACTTGAAGACCGACGACAAATCCAAAGCCATACGCGATGCCTACGTCAAATACATGGCGCAGATGTTCGAGCTTGCGGGCAGCGACGCCACTGCGGCGGCGGCGGAAGCGCAAACGGTCCTGAACCTTGAGACGCAACTCGCGCAGATTTCGCGCGACCGCGTCGCGAACCGCGACCCCGTCAAACGCTATAACAAGATGTCGCCCGCGGACTTTCAGAAGATGACGCCGAACTTCGATTGGGCTGCTTACCTGAAGGCGCTCGGCGCGCCGAAGTTCACGGAGATCAACGTCAGCCAGCCGGAGTATTTTCAGAGTCTCGACAAACTGCTCGCGAGCGTCGCCGTCGCCGACTGGAAGAGTTACCTGCGCTGGAAACTCATCAACGACATGGCGAGCGCGCTCTCGCCGAAGTTCGAGCAGGCGTCGTTCGCCTTCTACGGCACGACTTTGAGCGGCACGAAGGAGATGCTGCCGCGCTGGCGTCGCTGCACGCAGGCGACCGACGCGGCGCTCGGCGAAGCGCTCGGCGAGGTCTATGTCAAGCGCGCCTTCACGCCCGAAGCCAAATCGCGCATGCAGCAACTCGTCAAGAACCTGATCGCGGCGCTGCGCGAAGACCTCTCGACGATGGAATGGATGACGGACGCGACGCGCAAGCAGGCCATCGCCAAGCTCGAAGCCTTCACCCCCAAGATCGGTTATCCGGACAAGTGGCGCGACTACTCGGCACTAAACGTCGCGCGCGACTCTTACATCGATAACGTGATGCGCTCCGCGCAGTTCTCGCGCCGTCGGCAACTGGGCAAGATCGGGCAGCCGGTAGATCGCACCGAGTGGGGGATGACGCCGCCGACCGTCAACGCCTACTACAGTTCTCTGCTGAACGAGATCGTCTTCCCCGCGGGCATCTTGCAGCCGCCCTTCTTCGACCCGACCGCCGCCGACGACGCCGTCAACTACGGCGCAATCGGCGCGGTCATCGGCCACGAGATGACGCACGGCTTCGACGATCAGGGTCGCAAGTTCGACGCCTCCGGCAACCTCACGGATTGGTGGACCGCCGGAGACGCCGCGAACTATACGAAGCGCGCCGACTGCGTCGAGCGCCAGTTCTCGGCGTTCAAAGTCGAAGAAGGGTTGAATCAAAACGGCAAGCTCGTGCTCGGCGAATCAATCGCAGACCTCGGCGGCTTGAAGATCGCTTACAAGGCGTTTCAGAAATCGCTGGCGGGCAAGCCGCGCACGGTGATCGACGGCTTCACGCCGGAACAGCGTTTCTTCCTCGGCTGGGCACAAGTCTGGGGACGCAACCAGACGCCGCAGGCCATGCGCTTGCAGGTGCAGACCGACTCGCACCCGCTCGGCGTGTTCCGCGTCAACGGCCCGCTCTCGAACATGCCGGAGTTTGCCGCCGCGTTCAAATGCCAACAGGGCGAACCGATGGTGCGCCCCGACACGGAGCGCTGCCAGGTCTGGTAGTCGAAGGAAACGCGGAAGGCAGGAACGCGTAACGATGAACTGGAAGAACTGTCCGTTGTCAGTAGTCCGTCGTCAGTTGTTCAAGACAATCTTTAGTAACTTGTGTGATTGTCACTGAACAACTGACGACGGACTACGGACTACGGACTACTGACAACGGACTACCGACAACGGACAGTTCTTTCCGTAATTCAAAGAAGGAAAGACGTAGTGCTCTTAAGTAAGTGTCTAAATGTTATTCATCACTACCGGCGATGTTGAAGGACGGCTCGCCTGTGTACGATTGTTCTTCCGGTCTTAAGCTGCGCTAAATATAAAGAAACGGCGTGGCGCAGAAAAATATTGACTTCCGTAGTGCGTAGTCATATCTTGTGCAGCCTCAGACCTTGTCCGCCGACAGGTGCCCGCTCCTATCGGCCTCAAGCGCCGCCCAAGTAAGAACTCATCATCCAGTTCGGGCGCTTCACACAGGACACGCTTGCCATGAACACCGACGCGCCGACCCCATCAACTCTATTTTCTTTAAGCTCAGCCGCATACTCTTTTTCGGAACGGTCCTCTGTAAGTTTCTTACTTCCGACAACAAAGGAGAGTTAAGCATGAAATTAAGATGCTTCGTGATGATGCCATCAGGAAATCATAATGAATACGATAAGGGACCGGAGGAAGCCGACTTTATATTCAGCGGAATAATCGTGCCCGCGCTCCATGAAGCCTTTGACGATGATGTAAAAATCCATCGCGAAGTGGATAACAAAAAGCCGGGCGCTATCACAGGTGAAATTATACGTCACATCGCCGAGTCGGACGTGGCGATTGTGGATATTACGGGGGAGAACCCCAACGTGTTCCTTGAGTTGGGCATGCGGTATGCTCTACGCCGTTCCACCACGCTCCTCTTAAGGCAAGGGAAAACACCTATCCCGTTCGATATTAAAAATTATCGCTGTATAGATTACAAACCAATTTTCACCGGGGTTAATAAGGCTAAGGACGACATAGTTAAAGCACTGGCCCACATACGGGCGGAGGACGCGGGTTCCTCCAAACTGTGCGACAGTTTGGTCTTCGAGGTTTTTCCTCATCTGGATGTGGTAATCCCGTCTGTTGATGGACGCTGGAATGATACTGAAAGCAATATGCCCTGGCCTGTTTTCAAAGATAGGATCGAACGAGTCAAAAACGCCGCCGATTCTCTTTACAAAGATGGACGTTACGTGCCGGCTGCCGTGATCGGGATAACGAACGGCGGAGCCATGTTTGCAGACCTGCTCTCGCGGGAGTTATTCGGGGGTGCGGTTCCGGTAGTTTCTTTGTGGGCTAACCGTTTAAGCCCACACGGGAGTTACTTTGATAACGAGTTGAACGAAGCAATGGTTAGCGGATTACAGAAAGTTGTCAAAGGTAGTAACAACGCAAATATTCTTTTGGTTGACGACATAGTTGCTTCCGGCACGACCCAGAAACAGGCCATCAAGTTCCTCCAGGATCATTTGCCGGGAATAGATATTAGATTCCTGCCCTTATTTAGTCGAAATAAAAAGTATTTCGAACTCGTAGAAGAGAATCTTCTCTGGCTACATCCTGTTTTCAATATGACGGAGAAGGAAATTTTCACCTTGCATGATACGGATTGGCTAAGACTCCCATATGATAAAGACATAAGATCAACATAGCTCTCCAAAGCCGTAGAGCGCCCGCGACAAAACCTCCGCCTAACAACTCACGCAACCGGACGCGCAATCAGCATGAATGTCATCTTCAAGATTGAAGACCTCTCTCGTTGATCGCCCGCCATTTAATTCGGGCGTCAGACATGTCTTGTCGAACAGTCATAGATAAAGTATAGAGACAGGACGGAAATATTCAGCCTGACCTTTATTGCGTCACTTTTGCTGTCGGCTGGATTAGCGGCGCTGCTCTTTTATATTGTCGCTCGCCCGTTCCGTTGTTGAAGGTCACGCCTTGCCCGTCACCGTGCAAACGTCGCGCACGAAGAACTAGAGAGGAGTTTTTATCATGTCAACGAATTCTGATGCACAAGGGACGTTCAAGATTGATACCCAACGCGGGTTTTATCCCATCGTGTACGTACGTGGGTTTGCTGCGACCACCGGCGCTCTTGAGGAAACCTTCTACGACACCTACTACGGCTTCGCCGCGACCGCCGTGGAGAAGCGCAACGCGACCAAGAAAAATCACTTCCTGTACCCCATCGTCTTTGAGGGACAGTTGATCCGGCTTCTTAAAGAGTACGGCTATGTTGACGCCGCCAACGGCGGGTTAAAGCTGGCGCTCAACAACATTGCCGGCGCAACACAAAATCCGACCCGGAGCCTGTGGATCAGTCGCTTCTACGACCCTGATGTAGTGTCCGAGAAGGTGCGCCCCATCGAGGCCCATGCCGAAGACCTGCGCCGTCTCATCTGCGAAGAAATTCCCGCCCAGCTCAAACAGCTTGGAGGCGTGAAAGTGGACCTCGGGGAGCAGGACCGGGACTACAAGGTCATTTTGATCGCCCACTCTATGGGCGGCCTCGTCTGCCGCTGCCTGATCCAGAATCTCCTGCCGAACTTCAAGGACGCAAGCGAGTCCGACAAAGACCCGAAGCGCTGGATACACCGGTTCGTGACCATCGGAACGCCGCACAACGGCATCGAGTTGAGTGCCATCCCGGACTTTTTGGAGGAGTTGGTCATCAGCGACGGCAATGTCAAGAACTCAGCGATCTTCAAGGAAGATCGCATGCGCGAATACCTGAAGCTGGGAAAGAGCGGCACGAATGGCGCGAACCCCGACCTGCACAGCTTGAATGGAAAATATCCCGAAGGCCGTTGTCTATGCATTATCGGCAGCGACCACGACAGCTATAACGCCGTAAAAAAAGTGACGGGCACTCATAGCGACGGCCTCGTCAAGCAGAGCAACGCTTACATCAAGGGAGCGTACGGGGCTAATGTTCATCGGGCGCACTCGGGGCGCAGGGGCATCGTCAACAGCTTCGAGACCTACGAGAATATCCGCCGATTCCTTTTCGGCGACACTCGTGTGAAACTCTGGCTGGAGAATGTTAAGTTACTAAACGCCCGACCGGTTGAAGACATCAAGGATTTTTACGACATCGAGTTTTCGCTATCTGTTCGCGGGACGGGCGTGTTCCTGCACCAGCGCAAACAGAATCCGTGCGAGAATGCCCTTCGTTTTGACGGAGAAGACTTCCCTTTGGCGAAGGTTCATTTGCACACAGGTTTCATGGACACCAAACTGCGGCCTCTCGACGAAAAGTTCTCGCATTTCCTGCTGGCATTTCGGGTGGCACAGCATCGGGTTCAAGAAGGCTTCATCTTCGACCACCAATATCCGGAGCGAACGATCTACAGCGAAAGTCTGGAGGTGCGGGTCAACCTCGCACCGGCGGGCGACACTTCCATGCCCGGGGTCGAGTACCGCTGGCTATCCGAGACCGGGAATCCGGACGATCCGCATACCTGGCACGAGCAAGCCCCCGATGCCAACGTCTTTCGTTTTCCGTTCCGCGAGTCGAAAACACTTTCGGGCGAGTTATGTATAGGGGCGGGGCCGTGGCCCGACTCCACTACGGAAATCGCGGGCATAGACGCAGCGGAGGCTTAGACCGAATCGGGCGCGGCTGAACCTGGCGCTACACCGGATAAGTGAAAGGCCGCGCCTTTCGCGCGCCGTTGAGACTTAACGGTTAGGCGCTTGCGAGCAGCGGGAGACTGAATAATTATATGTCGGCGACCCTCTACTCTTGAGAATCATTATGTTCATACATCACCGGTTACTCTTCGTTTGCGCGCTCGCGTGCAGTGCGGCTTTCACTGCGCTCGGCGATTCGGGTCAAGAGAAGGTCGCGCGGCGCGCAAGCATTACGCCGACCGCTGCCATCTCGTTAGAGCCTTGCGAAGTGTCCGGCACGAGGGAGGGTGTGAAGGAGAAGGCGCGCTGCGGGACGTATGAAGTCTTCGAGAACCGCGCCACGAAGAGCGGTCGCAAGATCAAGCTCAAGATTGTCGTCTTCCCGGCCACAGGTCAGGATAAAGCGGCTGACCCCTTATTCTACATACCGGGTGGCCCCGGTTCGTCTGCCACGGAGGATGCGCCCTACGTCGCCGAAGGATTCGCGAAGATTCGCGAGCGCCGCGATCTTGTCTTTGTAGATCAGCGCGGCACGGGCGGCTCGAATCCGCTCAACTGCGATTTTTTCAATCCTTCAGACCTCTCAAGCTATCTGGGCTTTTACTTCCCGCTCGCGGACGTGCGCAAGTGCCGTGAGCAATTAGAATCCAGGGCCGACCTCAAGCTCTACACGACCCACATTGCGATGGATGATCTGGACGAAGTGCGCGCCGCGCTCGGCTATGAGCAAATTAATATTAGCGGCGGCTCTTACGGCACGCGCGCCGCGCAGGACTATCTCAAACGCTATCACAGCCGTGTCCGCACGGTCGTCTTGCAGGGCGTCTCCCCGACCAGCCAGTTGATGCCGCGTGATTTCCCGCAGCACACGGAGCGCGCGCTGGGCGGAGTTGTGGATGAGTGCGCCGCGGACGCGTCGTGCCGCGCAGCCTTCCCCAACCTGCGCGCCGAGGTGAAGGCCGTGCTTGAGAGGTTAGTGCGTGGTCCCGTCGAAGTTGACGTAAAGCACCCGCAGACCGGCAAGAGCACGCCCATTAAACTCTCGCGCGATCTAGCGGGAGAAGCTATTCGCTACATGCTCTATCAGTCGGGCGCTGCGAGCCGCATTCCCCTCTTCATACACTTAGCCGCGCAAGGCAACTTCGCGCCGCTCGCCGAGTCCGCGATTTTTTACCGACGGCAAATCGTCGCCACGGGCAGCAACGGCATGTATCTTTCCGTGACCTGCGCCGAAGACCTGCCGTGGATCAGACCCGGCGAAGCCGAGCGCAACGCAGCGCACACCTTTCTGGGCGACTACCGTTTCCACCAGCAACGCGCGGCCTGCGCGCTCTGGCCCCGCGCGAAGATTCCGAAAGGCTATGGCGAACCGACGCGCGCCGGCGTCCCCGCGCTGATTCTCACGGGACAGTGGGACCCTGTGACGCCGCCTGTTTACGGCGACACGGCGGCCAAACATCTTCCCAACAGTCTGCATCTCGTCATCCCGCACGGAGGTCACGGCTTCGGCGGCCTCGACGGCCTCGATTGCATCAGTAAACTCACCGCCGACTTCGTCAATCGCGGGACGGCGAGCGGGCTTGATACCTCCTGCGTGAAAAACATCCGCCGCAAAGGCTTCCTCCTGAAGCTTGCGTCGCCGAAATAATCACCCTGACGAGGCGCATCGAAGAGCTATCAAAATTGATCGGTGTGCCCGAACACTTACCCGACGGACTTCCGCACGCGCCCCCGTATTGAGAACGACCCATTGCTCTCCCCGCGCTCCGCTCAGTTGGTTCGATGAACGCACTCACGCCGAATACGCCTCTCACGGGTAGGGGTTGACGTAGTTTTGATTTTGAACTTCGGCTGCGCGGTGCTCACGCATGTTCGCCTCTGGATGTGGCGGCAAAATTATGTTGTAATTTTCGTCTCGTCTTGCTCGCGCTCAGCCGACAGGTACGACCACCTTTTGGAAAGGACATGCAGCTATGAAGACTTCGAGAATCATCTGCCTGCTGATCTTTGCGCTCTCTTGCTCGCGCGTGGGCGCACAGCAGCTACGGCAACCCGCCTACGAGCCGCTCGAACCGCGAACCCGGCTCGAAGCCTTACAACTGAAGATCGGGGCGGTGATCGTACGCGGCTCGCAACGCGTCGGCACGGTCCGTCATCCGGCTTCGGGGCGCGTAGATGTGGCGGCGCTGGAAGTTGTGGACACGACCAGTAACAACAGGGCGCGCGGGCTTTCGTTAACAATAGAAGAGGCGGGCGAGCGCGGGCGGCAGGCCGTCGTGTTCGTCGATTACGACGAAGTGGCGGGACTGCTCGAAGGCTTGGAGTCGATGAGCCGTTTGGATCGCGGCGAGACGCAACTCCCGAATTTCGAGGTGAGCTATCGGACGAAGGGCGATCTGATTGTGTCCGTGTTCAGCACCCGCAGCGGGATCGTCCGGTGCGTCGTCTCCGGCGGGCCGTATGCGCCGGCGGCGGTCTCCTTCCCGAGTGAAGAGGTGGGTAACTTACGCTCGCTGATTTCTACCGCCAAGAACCGGCTCGACGAGACCCGTCCCAAGTGAGACGGCGGGCGCGGGCGCGTTAATTCATCTCTCCGTTGTTCATTCCTTCGCGGGCATCGGGAGTTGCTTTTTGGGAAGCAACTCCCGATGCCTTATTCCGTTCAACAGTTTCCTGAAAGTAATTGTTGACGGGCTAGCAGTCTAAAAGCTACTATTTTTGCGTCCTGAATCTCAGTCAGGTCCGCAGCCCCTCACCTCCTTCAATATTTCACACCACTCTTCAGCGGAGAAACCTCGTACATATGAACACACGTTATTTCGTAGTAGCGGCCTACCTGTGGCTGCTGACGGCGCTGGCACTAATCACCTCCTCTTGCGGGGGCGTATCTTTGGGCGCAATTGCCACCGACAAAGGCGTCTCGCCGCAAGCTAAAGCGCTTAACGATGCCGCCTACGAACTCATCAAGCAGCGTAAGGCGAAAGAAGCCCTGCCTAAAGCTCAAGAGGCCGCCCGCCTCGCCCCCACGTTCGCCGAAGCGCAAAAGAATCTGGCGCTCGCTCACTGCGAGTTGCGGCACTATGACGAAGCATTAGCGCCCGCGCGTGAGGCCGTCCGTCTTCAACCGGACTTCGATAAAGCGCATAACGTCCTCGGCAAAATCCTGTACGGGCTGGGTCAGTATCAAGACTCAATCGGCGCATACAAGGAGGCCATTCGCCTCAACGCACACTACGGCAAGGCGTATTTCAACCTCGGCGTGGCACACGACAAACTGAACGAGATGGGCGCGGCGGTCGAAGCCGTCAAACACGCGATTCGACTCGAACCTCAGGAGGCGCATTACCAAACGACGCTTGCCCGCATGCTCAAGTACACGGAGCAAGCGAAGAATACGGCAGCCCCGCTCACGCCCCCCGAAGTTGACCCCAAAACCGATCTGCACGCTAACTATGCGTACGGCGCACAGGTGAGGGATTATCTCTATCACGAACAATTCGATCTGCTCGACCGCACGGCGGACGCGTCCAGAAATTCAAAGGAAAGACTGGGCGGCGGTTCGTGGAAACTGCAACTGTTTTATCAGGGTCTGAGGTTTCCGGACGACCGCGCGGAGTCGTCCGAAGGCGCATGGAAGTATCACCTCGCGAAACTGGAAAAGTGGATCGCGCAAAAGCCCTCTTCGATCACGGCGAGGGTGGGGCTTGCGTCCGCTTACCTCGACTACGGTTGGCAGGCTCGCGGATCAGGCTATGCGAATACGATCAGCATGAACGGCGCTCGTCTGTTTGCCGAGCGGCTGGCGCGCGCCGCAGCGATTTTAGCGGAAGCGAGAAGCCTCAAGGTCGAGTGTCCACACTCCTACGCAGTTATGCTGCACGTCGCCATCGGGCAGGGTTGGGATGCGAACAGTTTCAACCGGCTCTTCGACACGGCCACGAAACTTGAGCCGCACTATTACAGTTATTACGAACTGAAAGCGATGTACTTGATGCCGCGCTGGAATGGCCGACCGGGCGACTGGGAGCGTTTCGCAGACACCTCGGCAATGGTAGTCGGAGGGGCGGAAGGCTCGATTATCTACTACAAGATCGCGTCCTACATCGCCCGGATTCAGGTTCAAGAAGTTAAAGGCGGCAGATTCTTTCAGGAGTCGGCCATCTCCTGGCAACGAGTTAAAGCCGGATTTTCGGAGATGGTGAAGAAATACGGCATCTCTATGCAAGCGGCCAATCAAATCTGTCTGCTCGCCATCACAAGCAGTGACAAGGAGTTCAGCCGACAGATGTTTGCAGAGATCGGCGAACATTGGGATGACAGTCTGTGGAGCACGAAAGTCGTGTTCGAACTCCAGAAGCGTTGGGCGAATACTTAAACATAAAAACGGCGGTGACGCTTTAGCGTCGGTTTCGGCGATATTTGTTGCGACGACGTGAAAGCGCGTCCGGATAGTTTCGCGTTTGCGTTAAAGCACGAGTATTCCTTTTCATCCTGCTTCCCCGCGATGTAAATTGAAGGCTCACGCTCGCCGCAGGTTAATTTTGGCGTTGCACGAGCCGACGCCGGAAACTGCGGCTATGAAAGGAAGGGACAAGAAATGACGAAAGCGCATAACGACGCGCCGCTGAATCCGCGCGAACTCGAACAGCCCGGCGGTGTGCCCGGCGATGACGGGATCGTTGACGGCGAGCCGGGCGCGGGCACCGACTACAACTATTCGGCACCGCCGCCTAAAGTAAGAACCGAAGCGATGGAGAAGACCGCGCCGGGACGACTCGAACAGACCGGCGGCGACGGCACCGCCCCGACCGACGTGAAATAGTAAGGAGCCGACGGCGAGGGAGAAAGTTGGTACGAAGTGATCCTTCGATAAGACGAAGACGGGGCGGTCGATTGATATGACAGGCGAAGAGAACTAAGGACAAGTGCGCGCAACCGGTGGGTGTCCGTCATGGCTCCGGCCAGATAATTTCCCGTGCGCCGATGAGTCGGGCTAAATGTCCTGTCGCCGCTTCCAGTGCCCTGCGTCGCGGGAGAGTTACGCGGATGCCCGGCTCCCAGTAGATGCGGCGAATTTTTAGTTGGCCGTCACCTCTGTGAAATTTAGGGTCGAGCCTGCCCACCAGACGGTCTCCTTCCAGAATCGGTAACACGTAATAACCGTATTGCCGCTGCGGCTCGGGCACGAACGCCTCGAAGCGATAGTCGAAATTGAACAGCCTGCGGGCACGCGCGCGGTCACGCAGCACCGGATCGAACGGACTGAGCAGGCGCGTTCTGGCGGGCGGCGCGGGGAGTCCGCTCAATCTGCGTTCCCAATCACACAGAGCAAAGCTGACCCTCGCTTTCGCGCCGTCGCTCGATTCCACGCGCACCGGAATAACTTTCCCGGCGCGCGCTCCTTCCTCGCACCACACCTTCGCCTGCGCCACCCCTACGGCATGCCAGAAATCCGCGATCTCTTTCGGCGTCGCCACCACCAGGCGCTCCAACGCGGTGCGACAAGCCCACTCGATGTGCTGCCGCTCTGTCGGCTCTGGCTCGCGGCTGCGCTCAGGCAGGACCCGTTCGGTCAGGTCATACACCTTCTGAAATTTTTCCCGGCGGGCGATCATCAACTCGCCCGTAGACCACAGATACTCCAGCGCCGCCTTCTGTGGCTTCCACCCCCACCACGACGCGGAAGCAGCGCCCTGTGGTTTGTGCTCGAAGTCCAGCGAGCGGAGCGGCCCTTCGCGGACAATGCGTTCGCGAACTTGATCTATTACTTTGTACGGGTCATCGCCCATGCGTTCCAGCCACCACGGTTTGCGCAGGATACGTTCTCGCTCTCGCACGAAGCGCGGTTTCCATTGCGCAAACCATTTGGTCGGGATGGCCGAAGCGTCGTGCGTCCAGTGCTCGAATAAACTGCGTTCTTTCTCAAGCAATCCTGCGAGGTCTTCGGGACGGTAGGCGTCGAGGCGGCTGGCGAGCGTGAGGTGTTGCGCCCGCTCGACCACGTTAATCGAGTCGAGTTGGACAAAGCCCATCTGCTCTATGAGCTTTCGCAGTACGGAGGGCGTGGCGCGTCGCCCGGGGTCCGCCAGCAACCCCTGAGCATCCATCAAGAGCAGGCGTGCCGCCTCTGCCGTAACAACGGGTAAATTCATGTCCATCTTTGCACGCTTTACTGATACAACTCCCTTACACTTTAATAGCAACGGAACCGTAGAGCCAATGCGGAATTGAGGGCGGGCGAACATCGAGCATGCGTGAAGCGTTCACTCTACGGATGAGAAGAGACAGCATCGCTAACGCATACGACAGCGAAAGGCCAGGCTGATGAATTACGATGAATACGTAGACACAGCCCAGCGGGCGGGGCAGGCGTATGAGGCCGGACGGCACGAGGAGGCGCTCGCCATTTTCCGCACGCTGGTCACGAGCGACATCTCCGATCTCGACAAGGCAACAATGTACCGAAACATGGGCGTGATTCAGGAGGAGATGGGGCGGGAGCGGGACGCACTGTCGAGTTACGACCGTGGGATAAGCTACGAGCGGATGCACGGGAGAATTATGGTGGGCGAGATGAAGGCAAGTTTCCTGTACCGGCTCGGCAGGCTGGCGGAGAGTCTGAGGGAGTACGAAGGGTTATTACTCCGGCCCTCCCTGACGGAAGAAGAGAAGAACAGACTCAGGCACAACGTGGCGGCGATACGTAACGAACTCGGCTGAGCCACGTTGATTACACGGGCGCACACGGGAAGTGCTAAAGACCGGCAAATTGTTTCGATGCGAAGATGTTATCCGCCGGATTCCGTCTCAATTAATCTGTGTGCACGGCGGGTGATGCCGGACGTTGAATGACTATCGAGCGAATTGTTGATTTTGCGGAATGACGAACGACGATAACAAATATATCTCCCGCGCGATCCGGCTTGCTCTCGATGCGGAGAAGCGCGGTAATTTACCCGTCGGCGCACTCGTCGTACTGGACGGCGCGGTAATCGCCGAAGGCGGCAGTTCGATACTCGCCCCCGTCTATCACCCGGGTCGTCACGCCGAGGTCGAAGCGCTGCGTAACGTCCCCGCCGAACTGTGGCCGCGGAGCCGCGAGATGACTTGCTACAGCACACTGGAGCCTTGCGTCATGTGTTTCGGGGCTTTGTTGCTACACGGGATCGGTCGGATAGTCTTCGGGGCGGAAGACAGGGAGGGCGGGGCGACAGCGGTGTTGAATCATTTGCCCCGCTACTACGCCGGGGGCGTAGGGGTGCCGGAGTGGGTGGGGCCGGTGGCGGCAGAGATGTGTGATGAACTCTATCAGCGTGCGGCGGAACGGTTTGATCGGCTCCCTGCGGTGGGGCGGACGCGCTAGCGATGCTTACACCTGACGGCGGCACGCACCCGACAGCGAATCAGCATGTGTTTCGCGGAGAACTTGCGTGTAGCGAAGTCGAATGCGCGGCGGGTGATGCCGGTCGTTAAAGTAGAGGAAATGCTAAAGCTGGTAATAACGACGGCGCTGATTCTCGTATCTGCGGGTTGTTCGTATCGTCAAGACGACCTCAGTTTCCCAAGCGGCGATGTGACTCTCGCCGGTACGCTCTACATACCTCGCGGTGGCGGCACTCATCCGGCAATAATTTTCATTCACGGCTCAGGCCCCGATAGCCGTGAGCAGTATCGCTTTTACGCAGACCTGTTTGCCCGCAGAGGAATAGCCGCTCTTATTTACGATAAGCGCGGCGTCGGCGCTTCCACAGGCGATTGGCGGCGCAGCCCCTTTAGCGCCCTCGCCGACGATGCGCTCGCCGCCGTACAGTTTCTCAAAACCCATCCGGCCATAGATGCGCGGCGGATCGGTTTATGGGGCGGCAGCGAAGGCGGCATCATCGCCCCCTGGGCGGCGTCACGCACGCCGGACGTGGCTTTCGTGATCATGCAGTCTGCCACCGGCGTCAGCTTCGCGCGGCAGAATCTCCATCAAACCGAGCGACAGATGCGCGCCCTGAACCTTCCCGAATCTGAAGTGCAGGAGGCGCTCGCTTTTCAACGGCTTAAGCACGCGTACGCGCGCACCGGCGCGGGGTGGCAGGAGTATGCCGCAGCCTTGCAAAATTCGCGCGACGAGCCGTGGGCTTCTCTCGGAGGGCCGTCAACGCCGGATGACTGGTGGTGGCTGTGGTACAGAACTAAAATGGATTATGAGCCTGCGCCGGTGCTCGAACAGGTGCGAGTGCCCGTGCTCGCCATCTGGGGCGAGCGCGACGAACTCGTCCCCGTCGCGGAAAGTCGGGCGGCGGTGGAGGAAGCGTTCGCGCGAGGCGGGAATCGAAATGTGACTTACCGCGTGTTTGCGGGGGCCGACCATAGCATGAACACGCAGTCCGGACCGCAGCCCTCTCCCGAATACCTGGAGACCATGCTTGAGTGGACTTTAGGACAGGTTAAGATGTCCAGGTAGGGCGTTCATAAGCACCCACCCCATTCACCGATTTATAACTTCCGAACGAAACATTTCCCCGGCAGTTGCCTGACAAGGTCGCGCATCTCAAGGCCGAGCAACACGCCGGTCAACTCAGGGATCGGCAGCTTAGACGCTTCGCTGAGTTCGTCAATGTGTAAGGCTTCGTCCGTCGAAAGCAGCTTGAAGACCGTGCGCTCGCCGTCCGACAAATCTGCGGGGAGCACGCTCGGTTCAGTCGCGCCCGCTCGCTTCTTCTTCGACGGTTCGGGCGGCAACAGGCGCGCGGCTATATCCGGCGGGAGTTCCGCCGCCACGTCCTGCCACTGTTGCACGAGTTTCGCGCCCGCACCTTTGATCAGGTAGTTCGTGCCGAACGAGTTGCGCGACGTGATGTTTCCGGGTACGGCGAACACCTCGCGATTTTGCTCCATCGCCAGTCGCGCCGTGATGAGACTCCCGCTGTTCTCCGCCGCTTCCACCAGCACCACGCCCAAACTCAAGCCGCTGATGATGCGATTGCGATACGGAAAATTTTCCGGTATCGGCGGCGTCCCCAGGGGAAACTGTGAGACGAGCGCGCCGCCCTTGCTCAAAATTTCTTCCGCCAACTTTTTATGATCGCGCGGGTAAACCTCGTCAACGCCCGTGCCCAGCACACCAAGCGTGCGCCCGCCCGCATCAAGCGCGCCCCTGTGCGCTGCGGCGTCAATGCCGCGCGCGAGTCCAGACACGATGGTCACGCCCCGCGCCGCCAGATCGCGCGCCAGCATCAACGCCACGTTCTGCCCGTAGGTCGAACAACGCCGCGAGCCGACTATCGCCACCGAAGGCGCATCGAAGCAGGCCGCCCAATCGCCGCGCACGTAGAGCGTGATCGGCGGATCGGCGATCTCGCCAAGGAGCGCCGGATAAGCGCCGTCGTCCAGAATCAGCACTTCCGCGCCGAGCGCGCGGGTGCGCTCAAGTTCGTCCTCCGCCGCCGCGTGCCGGTCGCGCAACACGATGCTCTCGACCGCCTCCGGCCTCAAACGCAGACGCTCCAACTCCGCGCGCAGCGCACCGAACACCGCCTCCGCCGACCCGAAGCGTTCCAACAGACGCGCCGCCGCACGCGGCCCGACGCCCGGCGTCATGTTCAAAGCGATCCAATCCTTCATAAGTGACAAGTGACGGGTGACAAGTGACAAGTTGTAAAGGCAAGCGCAAGCTGTTTTAACTT
Source organism: Pyrinomonadaceae bacterium (assembly GCA_035296385.1). Taxonomy (GTDB): domain Bacteria; phylum Acidobacteriota; class Blastocatellia; order Pyrinomonadales; family Pyrinomonadaceae; genus JAIVJZ01. The sequence continues at coordinate 18,285 of DATHBB010000090.1, forward strand.
GTCACTTGTCACTCGTCACTTGTCACTGCATTTATTGGCGGAGGCGTGTGGGAATCGAACCCACCTGAGCCTGTTCTCACAGTCTCACAGACGGTTTTGAAGACCGCGCCATTCACCAGAACAGATGCGCCTCCATGTAGTGGGTAATTGCCTGAAACCCTACGCGCGCAGGCTGTCGCCTGTCAAGCGTTGTCCGCCTCGCACGCGCCGCTCCGGTCGGCGCGCTCGCTCCTTGACTGTGAGGTGTCGAGACGTTATTATCATTTTTCGAACGAGCGTTCGAAAAACTGTCAGGCGCGCGTGGGGACGTGCGCTGTTCGATCAATTTAGCGGAGTTGGAGATTGATGATTAATTTCGAGACGAGACCCGAGAACTACAAGCACTGGAAGCTGGAGATAGACGGCGCGGTCGCCACCCTCACGATGGACGTGCAGGAAGACGAGACGCTCGCGGAAGGCTATAAATTGAAACTCAACTCCTACGATCTCGGAGTTGACATCGAACTCGCCGACGCCGTCCAGCGCCTGCGCTTCGAGCAGCCGCAAGTGCAGGTCGTCGTGGTGACGAGCCTCAAGCCGCGCATCTTTTGTGCGGGCGCGAACATCTACATGCTCGGCACGTCCTCGCACGCCTTCAAAGTCAACTTCTGCAAGTTCACCAACGAGACGCGCTGCGGCATCGAAGACGCCTCACGCAACTCCGGTCAACGCTACGTCGCAGCCCTCAACGGCACGGCCTCGGGCGGCGGCTACGAACTCGCTATCGCCTGCGACGAAATCTTTCTCGTTGACGACGGCAACTCCGCCGTCTCGCTGCCGGAAGTTCCCCTGCTCGGCGTGCTCCCCGGCACGGGCGGACTCACGCGCCTTGTCGATAAGCGCAAGATTCGACGCGACCGCGCCGACGTGTTCTCCACGCTCGCCGAAGGTCTCAAGGGCAAGCGCGCGAAAGAGTGGGGCTTGATTGACGGCTATTTCCCGACGAGCAAGTTTCAAGAGGCGATTGATTCTCACGTGCAAAGTCTCGTCAAGACGAACGGCGCGCAAGGCACGGCGCAAGGCATCAAACTCAACCCGCTCGAAGTCGAAGCTACGAGCGACGGGCGCGAGTACAAGTATGTCAGCGTGAAATTGAACCGCGAGAAGCGTTACGCGGATTTGACCTTGCGCGCGCCGCAGGGCGCACAGCCCGCGAGCGTCGAAGAGATCGAACAACTCGGCGACGCCTACTGGCCTCTCCAGGCCTACCGAGAACTCGACGACGCGCTCCTGCATTTGCGCATGAACGAACTTGAGATCGGCCTCGTCTGCCTGCGCACCGAAGGCCGGATCGAAGACGTGCTGGCAATTGATCAAACGCTCCTCGCCAACAAAGATCACTGGCTCGTACGCGAGATCATACTGTACATGGCGCGCGTGCTGCGTCGTCTCGACCTGACGGCCAAGAGTTTCTTCGCTCTCATCGAGCCGGGCAGTTGCTTCGCCGGAAATTTGCTCGAACTCGCGCTCTCCGCCGACCGCACTTACATGCTGAACGATCCGGATGCGGCGGTCGAAGTTGCCACGAGCGAGTTCAACGCGGGCGCGCTCCCGATGTCGAACGGGTTGACGCGATTGCAATCGCGTTTTCTAGTTGAGCCCGAACAGGCCGGTAAAGTGCTCGCGCACGGGGGCGCGTTCGACGCCGAAGCGGCGGAAGAGGCCGGACTCGTCACCTTCGCGCCCGACGATCTCGACTGGGAAGACAAGATTCGCGTGGACATCGAAGAACGCACCTCGCTCTCGCCCGACGCGTTGACGGGCATGGAAGCCTCTCTGCGTTTCGCGGGGCCGGAGACGATGGACACCAAAATCTACGGACGCCTGACCGCGTGGCAAAACTGGATTTTCCAACGCCCCAACGCCGTCGGCCCCGAAGGCGCGCTCACGAACTACGGCAAACCGACGCAGGCGCAGTTCGACTACAAACGTACATAAGTGACGAGTGACAGGTGACAGGTGACAGGTTAAAACTAAACGCTTGTCTTCAACTCGTCACTTGTCACTCGTCACTCGTCACTGAGGTTTAATCATGAGCATGAATTTATACGAACGCATTCCGAATAACGTGAACCTGTCGGAAGACAAGCGGCTGCAACGCGCTTTGGAGAAGTGGCTGCCGAATTATCTGGATTGGTGGCGCGAGATGGGGCCGGACGGTTTTCAGGATAAGGAAGTCTATCTGCGCACGGCGATCAGCGTACATCCTGACGGTTGGGCGAATTTCGATTATGTGAAGATGCCCGATTATAAATGGGGTATCTTTTTGAAACCCGCAGACCCGAACGCCAAAGTCGGCTTCGGCGACAACTACGGGATGCCCGTCTATCAGGAAGTGCCCGGCGAGTTTCGCAACGCCCTGCGCCGCATCATCGTCACGCAGGGCGACACCGAACCCGCCTCCGTCGAGCAGCAACGCGAACTCGGCAAGACCTGCCCTTCGCTCTACGACCTGCGCAACCTCTTTCAAGTGAACGTCGAAGAAGGCCGCCACCTCTGGGCGATGGTCTACCTGCTCCAACGCTACTTCGGCCAGGACGGGCGCGACGAGGCCGACGAGTTGCTGCAACGACGCAGCGGCAACCCCGATAAGCCGCGCATACTCGAAGCCTTCAACCAGCCCTGCGACGACTGGCTCAACTTTTTCTGCTTCACGATGTTCACGGACCGCGACGGCAAATTCCAACTCGCCGCGCTCGCCGAAAGCGGATTCGAACCGCTCGCGCGCACCTGCCAGTTTATGTTGACGGAAGAGGCGCATCACCTCTTCGTAGGCGAAACGGGCGTCGGTCGCGTCGTCAAGCGCACCGCACAGTTGATGCGCGAAAATCGGAACGCGGACGTGCGCGAACTCGGCGCGATCCCGCTCGACATCCTGCAACGCTACATCAACTTCTGGTTCTCTTATTCGCTCGATCTCTTCGGCGGCGAGATCAGTTCCAACTCCGCAGACTTCTTCGCCGCCGGTCTCAAAGGCCGCTTCAAGGAGCAGGACAACTACACAGAGCACACCGCCGCGAACGAAAACTTCATGCTCACCGTCGTCGAAGACGGAAGGCTCCGCCAGCGCGAAGTGCCGCTTCGCAACGCGCTCAACGAAGTCTTACGCGGCGAGTATGTCAAAGACTGCGAGCGCGCCATGACGCGTTGGAACAAATTCCTGAGAGACGAAGGCGTTGACGCGCAACTCTACCTGCCGAGCACGCGCTTCCACCGCCACGTCGGCGAGTTCGCCGGTCACGCCTTCGATGTCGAAGGCAATCTCATCGGCGCGGAAGAGTTCGAGCGACGCCGCGCCGAGTGGCTGCCTTCGCTCGCCGACCGCGAGTTCGTACGCAGCCTGATGCACCCCGTCAACGAACCCGGCAAGATCGCCAACTGGATCGCGCCGCCCGCTGCGGGCATCAAGGGTAAGCCGTTCGAGTTCGAGTACGTGCGACTCTAAAACAAAGTGGGAAGGAGGAACGATGAACGATGAATGAAAGACAATCGCTTTTACTTCATCGTTCATCGTTCCTACTTCATCGTTTCTTTTATGGCTGCTAATCTTTCGACGAACTTCTCGCGCTACGATCAAAAGCTGGAGTTCATACTGCGCACGAGCGCGCGCATTTTTGCCGAGAAGGGCTATCACTCGACCTCGATGCGCGACATCGCGCGCGAGACGGAAGTGAGCCTCGCGGGGCTTTACTACTACTGTAAGTCGAAAGAAGAACTGCTCTTTCTCATACAGGACAACTGCTTCGGGCGCGTCCACGAACGCCTCCTCGAACGCCTGCGCGAGACGACCGACGCGACCGCCAAACTACGCCTCGTCATCGAAAACCACCTCTCTTTTTTCGCCGCCAACATGGCCGAGATGAAAGTGCTCTCGCACGAGGCCGACTCGCTCGCCGGAGAAATGCACGCGCACGTTACGGGGCGCAAGCAGCAATACACGCGCCTCGTCCGCCGCATTCTCTCCGAAGTGCAACACGCAGAACAGTCGCGTGGGGCACAAGGCAGTCACGCTCAAGCGAAACTCGATCTCACCGTCGCCACCTACGCACTCTTCGGGATGATGAACTGGATTTACAACTGGTACGACCCGCGCGGCAAACTCTCCGTGGGTGATCTTGTTGACAATCTCGCGCGCCTCTTCCTCTCCGGATTCCTTGCCGGAGGGGCGGGTGACGAACTACAGTTCACCCCGAAGCCCGCCAAGACCGCAGAACGCCTCAGCGTCTGGCGCGCACCGCAGACATAGAAATTGAGAAGGAAGCCGAGCGATGACACACACACTTACCGCAACCATCCGGCGCGACGGTAATGGGTTCGTCGCGCTATGCCCCGAATTGGATGTTGCCAGTCAGGGCACATCAATTGAAGAGGCACGCGCTAATTTGAAAGAAGCGGTCGAGTTATTTCTTGAAAGCGCGCACCCGAACGAAATCAATGAACGTCTCAACGGTGAGGTTTATGTGACGACGTTGGAGGTCAATTTTGGGGAGGCTGCGTAGGCTTTCAGGCCGTGAGGTGTGCGCTATCCTGACAAGACATGGTTTCGTGGAAGTGCGCCAAAAAGGAAGCCACGTCGTCATGCAGAAGCCCACAGCCGATTCAACGATCACTGTTCCCGTGCCCTTACATTCGGAATTACGCATCGGCACTTTGCAGGCTATCATTCGACAATCAGGCATCTCGCGTTCTGAATTCGAGTCTTAATTTATACGGAGAAAATTAAAATGGCGGAAGCGGAAGCGAAGGTTCAAGAGATGGATGCGGGTGGTAAGCTCGTGCAGTATGTGGCAGCGGAAGGCGTCGCCGTGTTGACCTTGAGCGATCCTCCGGCGAACACGTACAGCTACGAGATGATGCAGGAGTTGGATCGCGCCGTACTCGCGGCGCGGATGGACGAGTCGGTGCACGTCATCGTCATCACGGGGAGCGGCGAGAAGTTTTTCTGCGCGGGCGCGAACATCTCTATGCTTCAGAGCGTGACGCCGACTTTCAAATACTATTTCTGTCTCCACGCGAACGAGACTCTGTCGCGCCTTGAGCAGACGCCGAAACTCGTCATCGCCGCCATTAACGGCCACTGCGTCGGCGGCGGCCTCGAAGTCGCGCTGGCGGCGGACTTGCGCGTCGCGCGCCGCAACGCGGGCAAGATGGGATTGCCCGAAGTATCTCTCGGCGTGCTGCCGGGCACGGGCGGCACGCAAAGACTCGTGCGCGTCGTCGGCAAGTCGCGCGCCATCGAACTGATGGCGACGGGCGAGCTCTTCGACTTCGAGACGGGTCGTGAACTCGGTCTCGTGGATCGCCTGTACGTCGCGGACACGGGCGCGTCGTTCATGGAACAGGTGTTGGAATACGCGAAACAGTTCACGCCTCCCAATAAAGCGGCGCACGCCGTCGGGCGCATCAAGCGCGCGGTGCAGACGGGCGCGGAGATTCCCTTCGAGTCGGCGCTCGCGCTCGAACGCGAACTCCAACAACAACTCTTCCAGTCCGAAGACGCGCGCGAAGGACTCGACGCCTACGTGGAGAAGCGCAAGCCGCAATTCAAAGGAAAGTAATTGTCAGTTGTCCGTGGTCAGTTGTCCGTTGTTCGTGGCTGCGTGAGCACTAAGCTGTAGAGAGAAGTCTCAGCCCACACAAGAGATAAAACAACTGACTACGGACAACTGACAACTGACGTTTTTATGTCTGAGCAATTCATCAAAGTCCACGCGCGCGAAGGCATCTTGACGATCACGCTTGATCGCGCGGACAAGTTGAACGCTTTCGCGGGGCACATGCGGCGCGACCTGGGCGAGACTTTGGAGCGCGCCGCGAGCGACGACGACGTGCGCGTCGTGGTCATCACGGGCGCGGGGCGCGCGTTCTGCGCGGGCGGCGACGTGGCGGCGATGGATGAGATGATGGAGCGCGAGGACGCGGACGAGTTCGCGCGGATGCTCGGCGCGGGGCGTCGCGTGGTGACTGCGATTAGGGAGATGGTGAAGCCGGTCGTCGCCTCGATTAACGGGGTGGCTTCGGGCGCGGGATTCAATCTCGCGCTCGCGTGCGACTTGCGCATAGCGGCGGAGTCGGCGCGTTTCAGCCAGTCGTTCGTGAAAGTGGGCTTGCACCCTGACTGGGGCGGGACATATTTTCTGCCGCGCATCGTGCCCGCCAACATCGCCTGCGAGATGTTCTTCCTCGGCGACGCGATTGACTCGGCGCGCGCGCTCTCGCTCGGACTCGTCAACCGCGTCGTGCCCGACGCGGAACTCGTGGCCGAGACCGCGCGCCTCGCCGAACGCCTGCGTGATGCGCCGCCCGAATCAATCGCCGCCGCCAAGCACGCCGTCTACATGAGCCATCACGCCGGACTCGACGAGATGTTGCAGTACGAAACCGAAGCGCAACTCCGCTGCTTTCAAACAAACGAGGCGCGCGAGCGCGTGCGCGTTTCTCCACGAAGGCGCGCACGCGCATCAATAAGTAAGTCTGGAGTCTGGAGTCCAAAGTCTGAAGTCAAGAAAAATTGTTAGACTTCAGACTCCAGACTTTGGACTCCAGACTCCAGGCTTTAGACTCCAGACTTTGAACTCCAGACTTGAGACTTAAAGGTAAAATCGCACTCATCACCGGCGGCGGTCGTGGCATCGGGCGCGCGGTCGCTCTGGCGTTCGCGCGTGAGGGCGCAGATGTTGCCGTCGTGGCGCGCACGGCGGGAGAGGTCGCGCGCGTCGCCTCGGAAGTTAAAGAGGAGTGCGGGGTGCAGACGATGCACGCGACGTGCGACGTGTCGGACGCGGGCGAGGTGGCGCGCGTCGTCGCGCTTGTCGCGGAGACGTTCGGGCGCGGGTGCGACATTCTCGTCAACAACGCAGGCATCGCCGAGAGCGCGCCCGTCACGAAAACCGACGACGCGCACTGGCGGCGACACCTCGCCATCAACCTCGACGGCACTTTCTATTGCACGCGCGCCGCGCTCCCCTCGATGATCGAGCGCGGCTGGGGGCGCATCATCAACATCGCCTCCATCGCGGGCAAGACCGGCGCGCCCTACATCGCCGCCTACTCGGCCTCAAAGCACGGCGTCGTCGGACTCACACGTTCCGTCGCGCTCGAAATGGCTTTGAAGGGCATCACGGTTAACGCCATCTGCCCGGGCTACGTTGACACGGACATGACGACGCGCGCCGTCGAACAGATCGAGACGAAGACCGGGCGCACCGCCGCCGACGCGCTCGAAGCGATCAAGCGCATGAGCCCGCAGAACCGGCTCGTCACCCCGGAAGAGGTGGCCGCGCTCGCACTCCTCCTCGCCTCCGAAGAGGGACGCGGCATCAACGGGCAAGCCATCAACGTTGACGGCGGCAGCGTTCTGTATTAGCCGTCAGCTATCAGCAAGGACAGGAACTGCCGGATGACTGTCGGAGTTATGATAGATGACGATTTCACTCTTCCGGCTGATTGCTGACAGCTAACGGCTGACAGCTAATTGCTATGCTTAAATTCATCAATCCAGAATCGCTCGGACGCCCGCGCGGGTATGCGAACGGCGTGCTTGCGCCGGAGGGGAGCGCGCTGCTGTTCATCGCCGGACAGATCGCCTGGGATGAGCACCAGAGGATCGTCGGCGCGGATTTCGTCGCGCAGTTTGAACGCGCGCTCGCGAACGTACTCGCGGTCGTCACAGAGGCCGGCGGCACGCCCGAACAGATCGCGCGCCTCGTCGTCTACGTCACGGACAGGGAGGAATATCGCGCGCACCAACAGGAGATCGGCGCGTGCTGGCGGCGACTCATGGGACGCCACTTCCCCGCCATGGCGCTTGTCGAAGTCAAAGCCCTGCTCGAACCGGATGCGAAAGTAGAAATCGAAGGCATTGCCGTAATACAGTGACAAGTGACAAGTGACGAGTGACGAGTTATAAAGACTCGTTCCCGCTCGTCACTAGAAAGTTTTGTCCCGGCTCGTCGCCCGTCGTTCATCAACGAGTTTTTCTTTTAACTTGTCACCTGTCACTTGTCACTCGTCACTGTTTTTATGCTTTCTCCGAAAAGTTTTCTCTACGAAGTGAGCGCGGGCGGCGTGGCGTGGATCACGCTCAATCGCCCCGAACGTTTGAACGCGTTGACGTTTGAAGTCTATCGTGAGTTGACCGATGCGTTCGCCGCATTGCAAGAGGAGCAGGACGTGCGCGCCGTCGTCATCACGGGCGCGGGGCGCGCGTTCTGTTCGGGCGGAGACGTGCGCGACATCATCGCCGACCTCCAGACGCTCGACATTCAAGGCCACCTCCAGTTCACGCGTCTCACCTGCGAACTCATACGCAACATGCGCGTCTTGCGCAAGCCCGTCATCGCCTGTCTGAACGGCACTGCGGCGGGCGCGGGCGCGGTCATCGCGCTCGCGGCGGATTTGCGCATCGCTGCGGAAGAGGCGCGCATCGCGTTTATGTTCGTGCGCGTCGGGCTGTCGGGCGCGGACATGGGCGCGGCCTACCTCTTGCCGCGCTGCGTCGGACTGGCGAAGGCGACGGAGTTGCTCTACACGGGCGATTTTCTGTCCGCGCAAGAGGCCGAACGCATCGGCCTCTACAACCGCGTCGTCGCCTCGTCGGAACTCGAAACGGAGACGCGCGCGCTCGCCGAACGACTCGCGCGCGGCCCCTCGTTCGCGCTCGGCATGACCAAAGAAATGCTCAACCGCGAAATGCACGTTGACCTCGACACCGCGCTCGAATGGGAAGCACAGGCGCAAAGCGTCTGCATGCAACACCCGGACTTCCGCGAAGCCCACGAAGCCTTCAACGCGAAGCGCGAACCGATATTCAAAGGAGTGACAAGTGACGAGTGACAGGTGACGAGTTGAAGACAAGTTTCAGGTTCCAAGTTTGAGGTGTAAAGCTCTTGTATTTTTAACTTGTCACTCATCACTTGTCACCCGTCACTGTTTTATTTAACTTGTCACTCGTCACCTGTCACTTGTCACTGCTTTATGGATCGCTTTATCGAAGAGACGCCGTTTTTCACCGCCGAGCATTTGCGTCTGGCGGCGAGTGTCGCCAGTTTCGTGTGGCGCGAGATCGAGCCGCGCGCCGAAGCGGGCGAGGAGGAAACGGATCAGGCGAAGTCGGATGAGAAGTTTCGCGAGTTGGTGTCGCTCCTCGCGCAGGCCGAGTTGTTGCGCTACGCGGTGGCGCGCCCGCACGCGCCGTTTGACGTGCGCGCTCTCTGCCTGATTCGCGAGGAGCTTTCCTATTCGTCGCCGCTCGCCGATCTCGCTTTCGTGATGCAGGGCTTGGGGACGCACGCGCTCAGTCTGGCCGCGCCCGAACACGTGCGCGACTTCTGGCTCGCGCGCGCCGCAGAGGGTCGCGCCGTCGCCGCCTTCGCTCTGACCGAGCCGGAAGTCGGCTCGGACGTGTCCGCGATTCAAACCACCGCGCGCCGCGACGGCGACAGCTACCTGCTCGACGGGCGCAAGCGCTTCATCTCGAACGCCGGAATAGCGGACTTCTATACGGTCTTCGCGCGCACGGGCAGCCGCGCCGACGGGCGCGCGGAGATTTCCGCTTTCGTCGTCGGCGCGCGCATGCAGGGTTTCAAGGTGCGTGAGCGCACGCGCCTCATCTCGCCGCACCCTATCGGCGAGATCGAATTCGACGGCTTGCGCGTGCCCGCAGAGGATCGCGTCGGCGACGAGGGCGAAGGCTTCAACCTCGCGATGCGGACGCTCGGCACGTTTCGCGCCTCGGTCGGCGCGGCGGCCTGCGGCATGGCGCGCCGCGCGCTCGACGAAGCCGTCGCTTACGCCAAACGCCGCCGGCAGTTCGGCCAGCCGCTCGCCGCGCACCAGTTGATCCAGGAAAAACTCGCAGACATGTCCGTCGAACTCGACGCCGCGCGCGTGCTCGTCTATCGCGCCGCATACCTGCGCGACACCTACGGCACGGATGATACATACGCCCCCACGCTCGCGCGCGCCTCAAGCACCGCCAAGCTCTACGCCACCGAAGCCGCCGGGCGCATCATCGATCAAGCCCTCCAGATTCACGGCGGCGCAGGACTCGTCCACGGCCACATCGTCGAACGCCTCTACCGCGATGTCCGCGCGCTCAGAATCTACGAAGGCACGTCCGAGATTCAAAAATTAGTCATCGCGAGAGAACTGTTGAAGGAATAGCTGTCAGTTGTCCGTGGTCAGTAGTCCGTTGTTTGTCGGAGATGATGTTGAATAGCAACTCTATCATTCACCTTCAAAGGAACGCGAAAACAACTGACCACGGACAACGGACAACGGACGCTTTATGAAAATTGTTTGCATCGGTGGCGGCCCCGCGGGGTTGTACTTCGCGCTCCTGTTGAAGAAGCACGAGCCGTCGCACGAGATCACCGTGCTTGAGCGCAACGCGCCCGACGATACGTTCGGGTGGGGCGTGGTCTTCTCCGACAAGACGCTCTCCTATTTGCGCGACACGGACGAAGAGACTTACCAGCAGATCACGCGCAGCTTTGCGACGTGGGACAACGTGGACGTGGTGCATCGCGACGCGCGGATCACGATTCGCGGCAACAAGTTTTCCGGCATCGCGCGCCTCAAACTGCTGAACATCTTGCAGGAGCGTTGCCGCGCGCTCGGCGTTGACCTTCGCTTTCGCGCAGAGGTAGCGAATGTTGATGAGTTTGCAGATTACGACTTAATCGTCGGCGCGGACGGCGTGAACAGCACCGTGCGCGAGCGCTTCCGCGCGGAGTTCGAGCCTTCGCTTGGCGTGCGCCACAACAAATACATCTGGTACGGCACGCGCCAACTCTTTCACGGCCTGACGCTCACCTTCCGCGAGCGCGACCGTGGCGTCTTCGCCGCACACTCTTACAAGTTCGACTCGGAGACGAGCACTTTCATCGTCGAGTGCGACGCACAGACGTGGGCGCAAGCGGGGTTCGCGGAGATGTCCGACGAGGCGACGCGGTCGTATCTCGGCGAAGTCTTCGCGGGAGACCTGGGCGGGCACGAGTTGCTGTCGAACAACTCCAAGTGGATCAATTTCCTGCTGGTGAAGAACAAGCGCTGGCATCACCGGAACGTCGTCTTGCTCGGCGACGCGCTGCACACGGCGCATTTCTCCATCGGCTCCGGCACGAAGCTCGCCCTCGAAGATGCGATTGCGCTCTATCGTTGCGTCGCCGCGAATGGAAACGTCGCCGGGGCGCTCGAAGAGTTTGAACGCGTGCGCAAGCCCATCATCGAAGAGTATCAACAGGCGGCCTACGAGAGTCTCGTCTGGTTCGAGCACGCGCGCGACTACATGCACCTCGCGCCCCTGCCCTTCGCTTACAGTTTGATGACGCGCAGCAAGAAGATCGATTACGAGAATTTGCGGCGGCGCGACCCGGCCTTCATCGCGGCTTACGATGAATACATAAGGGGGAAAGGGGAAGGGATAAAGGGGAAAGGGGAAAGGTAAAAAGCGAAACGCACGCGGCATACGGTTTTCACCTTTACCCTTTACCCTTTACCCCTTCCCCTTCTTCTGTCCCTTCGGGCTTCCAATCCGGCGCGAGCAACCTCCGGCGTCCATCATGGCTGAGCGAAACATTCGCGTCGCCTAGTTGCGCGCGATCCCAGAGTTTGCAGGTGACCTGTTTGTGCGCCTGGTCTAAGCCTTCGCAGTAGTTGGTGTAGGTGCAGCGGCGGACTTCCGCGCCGCGTCCGAGTCGGGTTTTGAGAAACCAGTCGGGGTCGGCGAGCGTCTGGCGTGCGGCTCCGATGATGTCGGCCTCGCCGCGTCGCAGAATCTCTTCGGCCTGCTCGAACGTGCAGATGCCTCCGGCGGCGACGACGGGCGTGGAGTGTCCTTCGTCATTGACGGCGCGCTTTATTGCTGCGACGAGCGAGACGTTGCGACCGAACGGGCCGCGCTCGTCCGAGCGCACCGTGGGCATACATTCGTAGCCGCTTTCGCCCGTGTACGGATAGACGGCGTGGCCGACCTTCGGCTGCGCCGCATCCTCAAACTTCCCGCCCTTCGAGAGCGAGAGAAAGTCGAAGCCCGCGCGCGCAAACTCCCGACCGAAATAGATCGCATCTTCCAAACGACTCCCGCCTGCGATCACTTCGTCCGCAAGGAAGCGCACGCCGACCGTGTAGTCCTGGCCTACGCGCTCGCGCACCGCCGCGTAAACTTCCAGAGGCAGGCGAGCGCGCGCGGCGAGCGAGCCGCCGTAGCCGTCCGTGCGCGTGTTGCGCGCGGAGAGGAAAGAGGCCATCGTGTAGGCGTGCGCGTAGTGCAGTTCGACGCCGTCGAATCCGGCCTCGCGCGCGCGCCCTGCGGCGGACGCGAAAATTTCGGGGAGCACGCGCGGCAATTCTTCGACGTGCGCGAGGTGCGTGTCTGTGACGCGCTCGCGGTAGCCCTTCAAGAGAGATTCGAGTTCGCGCTCGTCCAAAACTTTTTCGAGCAATTCTTCGGGCGCGTCGGCGAGGAAGGCGCGCGTTGCCGGCTCATCTGCGTCAAGCCAACTCTCATCATTGGTCGCGGCGGCGAGCGCGCGCCGGTGACGTTTTTCCAACTGTAAAAAGCGCGCGAAGTATTTCGACTTTTCGGGGCGGCGTTTGACGGAGAGGAAATCTATGATCTGTATGAGCAGGCGCGTGTGGCCGTCGCTTGCGCGGCGGACGGTCTCTACGAGTTCGCGGAGTCCCGCGAGGAAGCGGTCGTGGCCGATGCGCAGGAGCGGCCCGGAGGGGATGTCGCGCACGCCCGTCGCTTCGACGACGATTGCGCCCGGTCGCCCCTTTGCGAAACGCCCGTACCAATCGAGCACTTCGCGCGTCACGAAACCGTCTTCGGTCGCGCGCCACGGAACCATCGCCGGAACCCACGTGCGCTGTTCAAGCGTGAGCGAATTTATTTGTATCGGTTGAAAGAGGAGCGAGCGCGCCGCCTCTTCGGGTGTCGGCCAGCGCGTGTCGGGGATCGTGTGGCGAATGGGATTTGCGGGATGCCAGGTCATGTCGCGTCTCAGGCGGGCAGTGTAGCAGTTATGCGCGTCTCGGCCTAAACACGCGCCGCGTGCGCGCTCTGCGTGATGGCGGCGACGGTGACGGGCGCGGGGCGAAACAACTTACGCGGGCGCGGGAAGTTTGTTAAGATGCGCCGCGCGGCGTACATACACTCGGGGCGGCGCGGCGAGTCGCCGCTTTCCCGCAAACGAACTTTTATCACCCGCGCGTCGTTTCCGCTTGCGAACCATGCTGACTTGAAGCCAGCCGTTAGTCTTCGCTAGCGACCGAGATAATGCCGTGATGGCGACCGGCGTTTCGCGGTCGAGGCCGAACCGCACATGAAGACACGCACCATCCTCGTCGGACTCTTCTTCGCTCTGGTGGCAGCTTACACCGCCGCGAGCTACAGCCACTTCTTTATCCTGCACCACATGCTGGAAGAGCGCGGCTGGAACGCTTCGCCGAGCGAGCCGGGCGGCCCGGAACTGGTCAATCGCGTGAAGCCCGATGGCCCCGCGGCACTCTTGCGGGTCGGGGATGAGATTGTCGCCGTCAACGGCCAGAACGTCGAGCGCTCCGACTACAAGATGGAGAATGTCTTTCGTCAGGTCAAGCGCGGCGACTCGTACAGCCTCACAGTGCGGCGCGACGGCGGGCTGAGCGAACTCACTTTTAGTCGGGAGCGCGGCTCATTACTGCGCTGGCTATTCGCCTCAGGCCATATCACCACGCTGTTCAGTTCAGCCGTCTTCCTGCTGGTCGGCATTGCGGTCTTTGTGCTCAAGCCCGAAGACAAACATGCGTTTCTGCTCTCGACGCTGCTCGTGCTCATGGCCTCGGCCTTCGCGCTGCCGCAGCCTTTCGAGGGCACGTCGTGGTGGTATCGTTTCCTGATCGCGTTCGGGCAAGTTACGAAGGATTTTGTCCCACCCATCATGCTCCACCTGTTCCTCGTCTTCCCTGAGCCGTCGTCCTTGCTGCGCCGCTTTCCGAGACTGGAATTCTATCTCTACCTGCCGCTGCTGCTGCTCGTTGCCATCCCCGAAATTTACATCATGTTCCTCTGGGCAACCGCGCCCGAAGAGTTTCTCTCTTTCAGACTACGTTACAACTGGTTCGGCCTGATGGGCTTGTTTGCCTCGATGGCCTACGTGCCCTGCGCGCTGCTGGCCTTAGCGTTCAGCTACCGGCGCGCGAGCCAACTGTCGAAACGCAAGCTGCGTCTCGTCCTCGTCGGCAGTTTTATTGCCTTCGTGCCGTTCGTCGCATGGATTTTAACTATCGCTTCGCTCCCACGCCCGCTCGCAATTTCGATTCAACAGGTGGGCTGGTCAATCGTCAACATCCTGACGCTGGCGATGCCGATCTCTTTCGCCTACGCCATCGTGCGCCATCAGGTGATCCCGGTCAAACTGATCATCCGGCGCGGCCTCCAATACCTGCTCGCCAAAAACGCGCTGCGCGTGGCTATAGCGCTGCCCGTTGTCGGTCTCATCCTCTCGATTATCGCTAACCGCTCGCGCCCGCTGGCCGACATTTTGCTCGGCAGTTCGCTCTACTTCTACCTGTTCATCGCGGCCCTCGCGCTCGCGCTAGCCTTCCGCAGGCGGCTCGGCGAGTGGGTTGACCGCAAGTTCTTCCGCGAAACTTACAATCAGGAAAAAATATTGCGCGAGTTGACGGACGACGTGAAGAAACTCGACTCGATTCCGGAGATGTCGCGCCGCGTCACCCAACGCGTCACCGCCGCGCTTCATCCCGCGCAGGCATTCCTCTTCTACCGCGAAGAGGGCACGCGCGATCTCTCGCTCACCTACACGTCGGGCGGCGCGCCGCCGCAGGAGTTGAAGATACCCGAAGAGTTTCGCCTGCTGCGCTTCATGGAGGATCAGGGCAGCGCGCAGGAGTTTCCCTTTCCGCAAAAGAACAACCTGCCGCAGAGTGAAAAGACGTGGCTCGCAAGCTTAGGCACGCGTCTCATCGTGCCACTCACGGGCACGGACGAGAGGCTCGCGGGGCTGCTCCTGCTCGGCGAGAAAAAATCCGAAGTGCCCTACACGGCGAATGATCGCGAACTGCTCGAAAGGCTCGCCGGACAAATCGCCATCGTCTATGAAAACGTGCGTTTGAAGAACCGCGTTGATCGTGATCGCAAGATCAAACACGAGGTGCTCTCGCGCGTCGCCGGGCAGGACATGAACGTCCTCAAGGAGTGCCCGAAGTGCGGCGCGTGTTTCGACATGGACGCGACGGTCTGCACGGAGGATGCGACGGAACTGACGCTCTCCCTGCCCGTCGAGCGCACGATTGAGACGCGCTACCGCCTCGAACGCCTCGTCGGCAAGGGCGGCATGGGCGCGGTCTATGAAGCGACGGACTTGCGCCTGCATCGCAAAGTCGCCGTCAAGATTCTGACGGGCAGCATGTTCGGCAACAGCGAGGCGCTGCGCCGCTTCGAGCGCGAGGCGCAGGCCAGTGCGCGCCTGCATCACCCGAACATCGTCACCATACACGACTTCGGTTTGCTCTCGACAGAAGGCGCGTATCTCGTTATGGAACTCGTCGCGGGCGAGACGCTCGGCTCCGTGCTCAAACGCGAACGTCAACTCGCGCCTGCCACCGCCGCCAGTATCTTCGACCAAATCCTCGACGGCCTCAAAGCGGCGCACGCCGCAGGCGTCGTCCACCGCGATCTCAAACCTGAAAACGTCCTGCTCTCGACCTACGAGAACGGACAGGCGCGCGTGCACCTGCTCGACTTCGGCCTCGCCAAATTCACGCAGGCGCTCCCCACGGATTCGCGCGAGGCCACCGCCGCCGCGCCCGTCACCACGCCCGGCGCTGTCATGGGCACGTTCGGCTACATGTCGCCCGAACAACTCACGGGCGGCGCGGTTGACGAGCGCAGCGACATCTTCTCCATCGGCGTCATGGTCGTCGAAGCCATCACGGGCCGCCGCCCCTTCACGGGCACGACCTATCATGAACTCCTGACCAACATACTCAACGCGCCCTACCACCTCGAAGACCAATCGCCCGCCGCCGCCGAACTCGACGCGGTGCTCCAAAAATCGCTCGCCAAAGACCCGTCGGCGCGATACCCCACAGCCGCCGCGATGCAACAGGAATTAATCCCTGCGCTTCGCCGGTGCCCGCCGCTCGTCTCGGCGGATGACACGGCGGCACTCGATGCCGAGACATTCATCTTGAAGAGTTAACCCGAACTTGTGCCAGCCAACAGGAACTCACCGCAGAGACGCAGAGCACAGCCGCAAAGAACCGCAGAGAGTTGATCCATCTCTTCTCTGCGCCCGCTCTGCGCTCTTCTCTGCGTCTCTGCGGTGAAGGTTTTCAGTCTTAATCATAAGGCGATCCGACAACACTCGGTCTCAATTCCCCGCCACACGCTAGACGTTCAATGCTCCCGCCGCATATCATTGTCCGCATGCAGGAGGAGACGAACTTTTGACTGACGAGCTACTCAAATGGCGCACTGAATTTCCGATTCTGGATAAGACGACTTATCTGATCTCGCACAGCCTCGGCGCGATGCCGCGCGCGACCTTCGACAATCTTCAGGAGTACGCACAGATGTGGGCGACGCGCGGCGTGCGCGCGTGGGGCGAGGGTTGGTGGGAGATGCCGCTCGCGCTCGGCGACGAAGTGGCGCGCATCATCGGCGCACCGCCCGCGTCGGTCGCCATGCACCAGAACGTCTCCGTCTGCCAGTCGCTCATCCTCTCCTGTTTCGAGCCTGACGCGCGGCGCAACAAGATCGTCTATTCCGATCTCGAATTCCCCTCCGTCATGTACGCCTACGAAGCGCACGCGCGCTCTGGTCGCTTCCGCGTCGAACGCGTGCCGACCGACGACGGCATGACCGTCTCGCTCGAACGCATGCTCGCGGCGATTGACGAGGAGACGCTGCTCGTTCCCATCTCGCACGTCCTCTTCAAGAGCGCGTTCCTGCAAGACGCGCGCGCCATCACCGAGCGCGCGCACGAAGTCGGCGCGCTCGTCGTCCTCGATACTTATCAGTCGGCGGGCACGGTTCCCTTCTCCGTCACCGAACTCGACGTGGATTTTTGCACGGGCGGCTCCGTCAAGTGGCTCTGCGGCGGCCCCGGCGCGGGCTATCTCTACGTCCACCCGCGCCTGCACTCTGGGCTTGAACCCAAAGTCACCGGCTGGATGGCGCACGAACAACCGTTCGCTTTCACGCCCGCGCCCATCGCCTATGCGCCCGGCATCGCGCGCTTCCTGCACGGCTCGCCCGCCATCCCCGCGCTCTACGCGGCGCGCGCGGGCTATCAAATCATCAACGAAATCGGCGTCGAACAAATTCGCGCCAAGAGCACGCGGCAGACTTCAAAGCTCATCGAACTCGCCGAAGCCGCTGGCTTCCATGTCACCAGCCCGCGCGAACCGAACCGGCGCGGCGGCACTGTGACCGTTAACGTCGAGCACGCTCCGGCAGTCACGCGCGAACTCGTCCGCCGCGAGATCATCGTTGACTACCGCCCCGGCGCAGGCATACGCATCTCGCCCCACTTCTACACGAAGGACGAAGAACTCGACATCGTCGTCCGCGAGATTCGACGCATCATAGACACCCGCGCCTACGAAGCGCACGAAGCCGTCGGCGCAGCATATTAACTACAGTGACAGGTGACAAGTGACAGGTGACAAGTTAAAACTAAAAACCTGTTTTCATCCTGTCACCTGTCACTTGTCACCTGTCACTATTTTCTTATGTCAAAGAATTACGGCGAGAACGCGCCGCTCTCATACAACAAATATTTACGCGTGGCGGACTTGATCGCGTTGCAGGAATGTCTCTCCGATCCGGCGCACCACGACGAACTGCTCTTTATCACCATCCACCAAACTTATGAACTCTGGTTCAAACAGATACTCCATGAGATTGATGCCAGCGTCGCCTTGATGAACGAGGATCGCGCCTTCGCCGCCACCCGCGCGCTCCTTCGCGTCGTCGAGATCGAGAAAATTCTCGTCAACCAGATTCATCTGCTTGAGACGATGACGCCGCTCAACTTTTTAGGCTTCCGCGACGAACTCAACCCCGCGAGCGGCTTCCAGTCAATGCAGTTTCGCGAAATCGAATTCGCCTCCGGCCTCAAAGATCAGGGCACACTCGACAACTTCCGCGAAGACGAATTCGCGCACGCGCGCTTGCAAACGCGTTTCGACGCACCGACTCTCGCCGAAGCCTTCTACGCATATCTACGCCGCCGGAGCGGACTTGACGCGCCCGCGGACGACCCCGCGCTCTCTCAGGAAGAGCGCACGCGCCGGTACGGTCAACGCACGCGCGCCGTCCTCGAAGTGCTCACGCATTTCGAGGAGCGCCCCGTGGAGTTCGGGCTGGCCGAAGCGCTCATCGCGCACGACGAGTATTTCTCTCTGTGGCGTTCGCATCACGTCAAGATGGTCGAGCGCATGGTCGGCACAAAACGCGGCACGGGCGGCTCGGAAGGCGTCGGCTACCTTCGCACCACGCTCGACCAACGCTTCTTCCCCGAACTCTGGGAAGCGCGCACCTATCTCGACACGAAGCACGGCGCGGGGGGTTGCCCCTTCGCCGGACACCAGCAATAGCGATAGTCGGCCATGAACGAATTTTTGGAGAACAACCGCTCGCTCTGGAACGGCTGGACGCGCCTGCACAAGCCTTCGCGCTTCTACGACATCGAATCATTCAAGGCGGGCAAGTCTTCGCTCGAACCGCTCGAACTCGCGGA
Source organism: Pyrinomonadaceae bacterium (assembly GCA_035296385.1). Taxonomy (GTDB): domain Bacteria; phylum Acidobacteriota; class Blastocatellia; order Pyrinomonadales; family Pyrinomonadaceae; genus JAIVJZ01. Next base: position 37,076 of record DATHBB010000090.1, read on the forward strand.
GGTCGGCGACGTGTCGGGCAAATCTCTACTCCACCTCCAGTGCCACTTCGGCATGGACACGCTCTCTTGGGCGCGTCTCGGCGCGCGCGTCACGGGCGCTGACTTCTCCGACGAGGCGATCAGGCTCGCACGCTCGCTTGCGGCTGAGTTAGACATCCCCGCAGAGTTCGTCTGCTCGAACATCTACGATCTGCCCGCCGCGCTCGAAGGCCGTTTCGACATCGTCTACACCTCCTACGGCGTGCTCTCGTGGCTGCCAAAACTCGACCCCTGGGCAGAAGTCATCGCGCACTTCCTCAAACCCGGCGGCTTCTTCTACATCGCCGAGTTTCACCCGTTCATCTCCATGCTCGGCGACGACGGCCACACCTTCGAGTATCCCTACTTTCACACGCCCGACCCGATCAAGCTGCACTCGACAGGCTCTTACGCCGCGCCCGAAGCGAAGGATTTCTCGCACACCGAGTACAACTGGTCGCACAGTCTGGCCGACGTAATCAACGCACTTATACGCGCCGGACTGCGACTTGAGTTCATGCACGAGTTTCCTTACCGGCACTCCGACGTCTTCACGACCGACCAATTTGAGCCGGGCAAGACCCGTCTGAGCGGCTGGCAAGTTGAGTTGCCGCACATGTTTTCGCTGCGCGCGTTGAAGGAAACCTCTTGAGCCGTTGATGAAAGACCGCGCGGCCTGCGTTTAATCAT
>DATHBB010000091.1:0-42133 GCA_035296385.1 Pyrinomonadaceae bacterium
TCACGCAAAGGCGCAAGGGGAAGAACGTCGGGTGGTTTTTGAAGCGAGTTCTAAGTTGAATGAGGTTTGCATCAATGTTTATTAAACGAGTGAGTTTTAGTTTGTTGGCTATGCTCCTGCTGCTGACTGTGGCGGGCGGGAGTTTAATGCCGGTCAGTTCGCAGAACAGCGTGGCAGGTGCGCCCGCCGCGACCATACGCGTCACGCCGCCCGCTCCGGTCTTCGACGAGCAGGCGAGGGTGGCGGAACTTACAGCGCGCCGCGCCCGCGTGGCGAAAGAGATCGGGAATCAGTCGATGCTCGTGCTCTTTAGCGGCGAGCCGCGCGTCTATACGAACGACGTTGATTACGAATTCCGGCAGGAGAACAATCTCTATTACCTGACCGGACTGCGGCAAAAGCGCGCGACGCTCGTGCTCATCCCCGGCCATACCACGACGCGCGAGATACTGTTCATCCCGCGCCGCAACCCCGCGACGGAGACCTGGACGGGACACATGTACAGCCCCGAAGAGGCGCGCAAGATTTCAGGTATTACTGAAATTTGGGAAGCGAGAGAGTTTGAGCCGTTCATAAGCGCATTGCGTTCGCGTCGCGGCTACAGGCCGAAGGATGAGTCCGTGCTGCTGTCGAGTTTGCCCGCGCTCGCGGCGACTCCCACGCCCGCGACGCCGCCAACGAGCGCGCCGCCCGCCATGATGCAGCAGAACGTGCCGGGCTTCGAGACTCTGTTCGGCGCGATGGCGCAAAAGACGGGAGCGCTCTACCTGTTGATTCCGGGCGGCGAGGGCGACAGCCGCGAGTTCAGGCAGGAGCAGGCGTTCGCCGCGCGCTGGGCGCAATCGTCGAGCGGGCTGACGGTGCGAGACGCGTGGCCGATCCTCACGGAGATGCGCCTGCGCAAGTCGCCTATGGAGTTGCAACTCTTGCAGCACGCCATAGACATCACGATCGAGGCACTGGGGCGCGCGATGGCCGTGGCGGCGCGCTCGAAGTGGGAGTATGAGGTCGAAGCCGAAGTTGATTACACGTTCAAACGGCGGCATGCAGACAACTGGGGCTACCCGTCAATCGTCGGCTGTGGGCCGAACGCGACGACGCTGCACTACGACGCGTCGGAAGGGCCGGTTGGCGCAAACGATCTTTTACTGATGGACGTGGGCGCGGAGTACGGTTATTACACGGCGGACGTGACGCGCACGTTTCCGGTGTCGGGTAAGTTCACGGCGGCGCAGGCAGACATCTACAACGCCGTGCTGGCGGCTCAGGAGGCTTCGATGGCCGTCGCGCGACCGGGCAACACGTTCGCGGATGTGAACAGGGCTTCCGTCGAAGTGATCAAAGACGCGCTCCTGCGTCTCGGACTCATCACGGATCGCAACTCGTTTCAACACGCGCGCTGGTTCATGCACGGCACGTCGCACTGGCTCGGAATGAACGTGCATGACGTGGGCGCGCTCAACACGAAGTTTGAACCGGGCATGGTCTTCACCATCGAACCCGGCATCTACATACGCCCCGACGCGCTCGACCATTTGCCGAAGACGGAGGAGAACCGGAAGTTTATAGAAGCCGTGCGCCCTGCGTTCGAGAAGTACAAAGGGATCGGCGTGCGCATCGAAGACGACGTGGTAATAACGGAAAACGGCCACCGCAATATGTCCGTCGCGCTCCCGCGCACGCTCGCCGACGTGGAGAACTTCATGGCACGCGCCACGCGCGAGTTTCGTGCGAGCGGAAATTAACAGCACTCACCGCAGAGGCGCAGAGAAGTCGCAGAAGGAGCGCGGAGAGGAAAACGCAGAAGTAGGAACGCGGAACGATGAATGTAAAGGCGTGTGCTTTTACTTCATCCTTCCGCGTTCCTACTTCTGACTTTCTTAACTCTCTGCGCCCCCTCTGCGACTTCTCTGCGTCTCTGCGGTGAATGTTTTTCGACTGACGCAACAACAAACGTTAAGAGTAGATTATTCGTAGCTCAACGCGTCCACCGCGTCTTGCCGTGCGGCGCGGAGCGCGGGATAGAGCGCGCCGATGCTGCCGCCGACGACGCCGATGAGAAGCGAGATCAAAACCCAGCGCGGCTCTATTTCCACAGTCAAATTGCTCGCGCGCATCAACGCGAAACGCGCCGCGAAGGTCAGGGCGAGTCCGACGCCCACGCCGAGCACGCTCACCAGTAGCGCCTCCTGCTCAATCACCCAGGCGATCATCGTGTTCGACATGCCGAGCGATTTCAGTATCCCGATCTGGCGCGTGCGCTCCGTGACGGTCGTGTACATGGCGAGCAGGATGACGAGCATGCTGATCGCCGCCGAGACGGCAACGATGACGCCCGTGAAGACGTTGAGCGCGGGCACGCCCGAGGCGTACAACTCCGGCAGGTCGCGCGTGAAGATGATCTGATCGTCGGGGAACGCCTGATGTATGCGCTCGGCCACTGCGTCCTGCTCCGCCGGATTCACACAGGCGATGAGGATGCTCGTGCAACTCTCCGTGCTGCCGACATGTTCCTGCATCGTCGAGAGCGGAATCTTGATACGCGCGCCGCCGGGCGGCTCGTAGATGCCGACGATGCGAAACGGGCGGTCGTAGAGTTGCAGCGTGTCTCCGAGGCGCGCCTTGCGTTGCTCGATCCAGATCGTGTCAACGATGGCCGCGTCGCCGCTCGACGGCAACTGTTCGCCTTCGACCATGCGCAATCCGGCGAGTTTTTTGTAGGAGTCGAAATCGATCCCGTCAACGAGTCGTACGCCGAAGCCGCTGTCGCTGCTGGCGGTCGTCTGTCCGAGCGGGACTGCGGCGCGCACGCCCTCGACGCGCGCCAGTTCCGCGGCGTGAGAGACGGGCAGGGCGAACGGCTGCGAGCCGCTGAGGCCCATCGTGCCGGAGGCGCGCAGCATGATCTCTGCGCCGACCTCGCCCTCGCGCCTGCCGCGCTCGCGCAAAACCCCGTGAGCCAGGCCCACCGTGAACACGATGAGCAACACGCCGACGGCGATCCCTAAGACGCTGACGAGCGTGCGCGCCGGGCGGTGTGCGATGTTTGAGAGTACCAGATTGTCCATAGCTTTTTGGAGACGCGGGTGGCGCTCGACGATGCGACGCGTTGCCGCCGGAAGCGTGCGCTGGGCGAGCATCAAGAGGCCAACACTCGTCCAGAAGATCATGCCGGATTTTCGCACGAGCGCGAGCGTGACGCCGGTGGCGGCGGCAAACCCGAGCGTGCGAAGTATTACTTCAGTGCCGCCTTCATAGACGCCGATGGTGGCGGGCACGAAGCCGAACACGAAATTGATCACCTTTGTCAGAGACTCGATGACGTAGGGCGCTTCGAGGCCGGGGCGGAAGCCGAGCATCCGAAGCGTCAGATAAACTTCCAGCACGCTCGAAACGTGTGCGACGAGATCGAACGCGACGATGCCGAGGAACGTGCCGCGATGATGCCGGTAAAAATCATAGACGTTCGTTTCGAGGTCGCTGATGTGCTCGCGGCGTTTGGTGAGTGCGCGCGGACGGAAGCCCCACAGGGCGAGCCGTTCGATGAACCACGTCAGGGGCATGACGCGGCGCGAGGCCGCGAGGCCGACGGCCAGAAGCGTCAGCATGGCGAGCGTCGCGATGAGCAGGAGCGTGTAATGAGCCGCGTCGGGCAGATCGTAAGACGCGAGCATGACGCACGCGCCGCTCAGGATAAAGAGCGCGACCGAGAGGTTGTAGAGCAGGTTGTCAACGACGAGCGCCTGCACGCCTCGGACTAACGGGACGCGCTTCGTCAGGAGCGCGGCCTTCGTCGCTTCGCCGAGCAGCGGCCCCGTGAAGGTGAGAAACGAGATCGCTTCGCCGCTCACGCGCGTGGTGAACGCTTGCCAGAGGTTGAAGCGGCGATGGTCCGGATGGACGGCCAGATACATCGAGACGGCGCGAAAGAAATGGCGCAGCCCGCTGATGGCGATGAGGAGGAAGAAGCCGAGACCTATTTGCGCGAGCGCGTCGAAGATGGATTGCACGCCGACGCGTTTGACGACATAGATGAGCAGCGCGAGGCCGAACGCGAAGGCCGCAAGTTGCATCCAGACGACGGAGCTACGACCTTTTTTGCGCTGCGCCGCTTCGACTTCGACTTCGCCCGCAGCCGACGCCGCGCTCGCTTCCGCTTCGGCAGCGCGGATTTTTTCGTCGAGCGAGATCACGGCGAGTCCTCCGCCTTGCCTGCGCCGAACGCTCCGCCGGCGGTGTCGGCGACGGGGCGCTCGGGATTTGCCGACGGATCGAAGAGTTCGTTGATGATGCGTCCGGGGTAAAGCCGCTCAAGCTGCTCGAATTTCGCGGGCATCATTTGAGCGGGCGGCGGAGCTTGATTTGTCAGGGCTAGAATCGTCGGCACGAAACTCAAACTATCATAAGGCTCGCGTATCACCAACGCGCGGGGGATGCGCGTCGCGTCGCCGCCCGCGAGCATGAGTAAAGAGTGTGTAGAGATGCGAAAGAACGAGCCGTGATTGCCGCCCGGGTTGAAGCCGCGCACGTCGAAGTTCCAATGGTTGTTGGCGAGTATGAGTAACTCGGTCTCGACCAGAAGGCGCTGGCGGCGACGGAAGCGGCGGATGAGTTGCTCGTCGGCTGACAGGCCGGGCACGTCCGCTTCGATGGCCGGAGTCGTGTGTCGCCCGAACTGTTCATGCAGCCCGACGAGTCCGTTCGAGTAGGTCGTCAGGTGAAGCGCGCGCAGCCATTCGACATCGCTGTGCCAGCCGTCGAGCCAAACTTCGCGCCGTTCGCCCGCAGGCAGATTGAGTTTCGCGTCCTCCCAGATCATCAAGGGCAGACCGGCGCGCAGGGCCTGGCGCTCGTAACGGATCGCGCCGTCCTCGCCTTGCCGCAGGCGCGCGACGGGCAGGTAACGCAAAAGCAGTTCGCCGCCGCGCTCGTGGCGCGCGAGTATCAACGCCTGATCGTCTTCGCCGCGATAGAGCCAGATGGCTTCGTCCGCGCGCAAATCCTTCGCGCCCGCATCCGGCAACGCTTCCGCCGGAATCCTCGTGGCGATGAAATCAACCGGACGATTATCCACGCCGCTCTGCACGTTGTTGCGCACCTTCAGATCACGTAGGAGCGAGAAATAGTTGACGCGTGCGAAACTCCGCGCGCGGTCGAGCGAGCCGTCGGGCGCGAGCGCAAGTCCGCCCGTCGCGACGCCGACCACGTAATTTTGCAACTCGCGAATCGTGTTCTGCTCGCCCATCGCGCCTTTGGCGATGAGGTCGGGCGCGTCGAGGCGCGCGGGGTCGAAACGTTCGCGCTTGAGCGAGAGGAGACTGGAGAGCGTCTGTATATACTCCGTGTACTTGCGCTCGTCGGTCGCCCACGAATCGGCACGCGCTTTTGTGCGACGCGCCGCCTGATCGCGCCCGGCGTCCGCATCGGCCTTCGTCCACTTCTTCGGTTGCGCGGCGGCGAGCGCGCGTTCGCGTTCGACCAGACGACGCAGGGCTTCGAGTTCTTCGCGCAGGTTCGTGAGCAACTTTTGCCAGTCCGCACGTCGTTCCTCGATGGTCTGGAAAAAGGCTTCGGTCGCGGCGCGCTTGTGCGCGGGCGAGAGCTTTTTGCCGTTGAGTTCGGTGAGCAGTATGTGTAGGACGTTGAGGTCGCTGTCGCGCAGGTGTATGGAGGCGCGTTCGTTGCCGTCGAAGTCAACGAGCGCGGTCGGGTAAGCCGTGCTCTGCCCTTTGAGGTAATAAGAATCTTCGGTGGTCGTCGTGATCAGGGGGATGAGCGGGTAGATACTTTTGAGCGCGTAGTCGCTCATCAAGCGCCGCTTCGTGACGACGTGATGACCGCCACCCTCGCGGCTTCCGAGCAGCTTGACGAGATTGAAGCCCTGACTATAAACGCGCTCATCCGTGTTCGTGCCGTGATCTGAGACGACGACGAGCGCGGTCTCGGCGGCCTGCGGCGTCTGTTGAATCGTCGTCCAGATGCGCCCGACGATGCGGTCGAGTTCCTGCAAGGCGACGATGTGCGTTTCGCGGTCGCGGTTGTGATGCGCGGCGTGGTCAAACTCGGTGGTGTAAAAGTCCAGGTAGCGTATGCGCGGGTCACGTAGTTTCTCCAACAACTCGCGCTCAAGCTGCTCCATGATGATGTTGCGCCCCTCGAATTCCACAAGCCACTCGTCGAACAACTCGCGCGGCGTGCGCGTCAGAAAGCGATTCCTCAGGCCGCGTTCGAGCGTGGTCCAGCGCGTGCCGCGTTGGTAGAGTTGAAAGCTGATGTGGCGCTCGTCGTAAGGGTAGGAGTCAACGAGGAGCGGGATGCCGAGTTCGTCCAGAAGCTCGGGACCGGGCATGTCCACGCGCACCTTGCCCGCCGTGCCGAGCCAGAAGGGAATGAAGTTGAGGTAGTCATAGGAGTGTAGCGTCAGGCGGTCGAACTCGACGTTGCCCTTGATCTGCAAGTGCTGTCCGGTGTCCAGCATCGACCACGAAGGCCCGGACGTGCTGACGCCGCGCACGTAAAAATTCGCAACGCGCGTGCCCCGCTCGTAGAAGATGTGTTTGAACCAGGGGAGCAGGCTTTTGCCCGTGCGCGGGTCGCGCTCGACGACGTATCGATCAACCATCGCCTGCGATAGCCCGTCAACTTTAACCACGACGAGACGACGCGCCCCTGCGAAAGAAGTTTCGGCTGCGAGCAACAGGCACGCGCACGCGAGGAGCATCGAGAGTTGACGGAGAAACGTGCGCGACGCGCGGCGGGATGAATTGGGAGATGGGCGGGATGAGTTGAAAGCGAAGCGCGACGCAGCAGCCGAGCCGTATGATTTCTTCGTCCGGCGACATGCGAGTTGCGGCGTGTATCCTGTGTCTTTGTTTCGCTCGCTCATCCGTTCGCTCACTGGCCTTCCATCGGAGAGATGGTTGTGATGAATCTGGCATCTTTATCGGAGATGCGCTGCGATTCGCGCGCGGCCTGGCGTAGATATTGCGCGCTCAGCGTGCGCCAACGCGCGTCTTCGGCTGCGTCGCGGTAGATGCGCACGAGAGTGTTTTTCGCCGTCTCGTTGTTGATGCGGTAGAGGCTTGAGAGACAGAGTTTTTGCGTCGCCTCGTCTTTCGTGTGCGCGAAGATGTGGCCGATGGCCGCTGCCGTTTTGCCGTCGGCGCGCTGGCCGTGCTCGTTGACGTATTCAAGCGAGCGGCGCACTTCTTCGATGTTCCATTGCACTTCGACCGACGCGCTTGAATTGGCGACCTCGCGCAAAAATTGGCGATGATATGAGAGGCGGCGAGCCGCGTCGAGCGTGGCGATTTGTTCTTCGGGCGCGCGTCGCTCGCGGTGCGTGTAAAGTCCGAGCGTGGCGACGTTTGCCAGACGCAGGAAGACTCGCCCGGTGCGCGAATGCACGAGCGGCGTCAACTCTGCACGGCGGTCGCGTTCGAGTTTTTCGCCGAGTCCTTTGTGCGTGCGGCGCGCGTAATCGAGGAGTGCGGCGTACTGCTCGCGCGCGAGGCGCGCTTCGGCGACGCTGTTGTTTTCGAGCGGGTTCATGGAGACGCGTTCGAGTTTGCGCGTGAGTTCGTCGCGGAGCGCGGGGTCGAGCGAGGCGTCGAGCGCGAGCAGCAATTTGAGTTGCGAGTAGGCGCGCAGGCGCGAGGGTTGGTTCACGTCCATGCCGCGCCGGTCGGTGATGAAATCAAAGACGGCGCGCCCTAAGAAAAAAGGGAGGTCCAGATGCGTGAGTCCGAGCGTGGCGCGCGCCGCGTCCTGCAAGACGCGCTGCGACATCTCGCGTCTCTTCGGGTTCAGGTTGTCGCGGAAGTCTATGAGCAGGATCGGAATCTTCGGATGATCAAGCCCGTAGAGCGCGAGCGGGATCAACTCAACGGCGCGCGCGCCCGCCGTGTCCGGCGTCACGCGGCGATTCTCCGCGTCGAAGTATCTGGTCTCGGCGTAACCTCGCCAGCGGAGAAGTCGTTTGTCGCTCCAGGGGTTGTCGAGGTTGAGAAAGCGTTTGTCGAAGCGTCGCCCGCGATTGGCTTCCAAATCAGAACGCGCGACCCACAACAGCGCGTGCGTCGTGTTGCCGTCGGGCAGGACGAGCGGCTCGAAATGTAAGCCTTCGGCTTCGGCGCGCTGGCGCAGTAGTTCCCAGTTGTGGCCGCGCGTGTCGAGCCACTGAGAATTTTGCTTGTCGTAAACCCGACCGAGATAGAGATCGTCTATGAGGCCGCCGAATGTTTTTTGCGACAACATCAGGCGCGCCTGTATCTCCTTCAACTCGTGCGGCGCGAAGACCGACTGCGCGCCCGACTCCGTCTGGTAAAGCGTGAGCACGGCGAGCGCGCGTATGATGTGCGCCTTGCGATAGTCGTCTGCGTTGCGGCGATAGGCGTGAGTGGTGGCTTTGACGGTGAAGCTGTAAGGGTTGAAGACGAGCGTTTGCAGCGCGTTCATGAAGAGCCTGTGCCAGACTTCGCGCTCCGTTCCGGCGAGATCGATGATGTGCGGCGGCGGCGCTCCTGCGCCCGCACCTTTTTTGTTGCCGACGCGTTTGTAGAGGAAGGGCACTGCGGAGGCGGCGCGCTGACCGAAGGAGGGGCGCGTGTAGGTGTGCATCCAGACGTAGCGCAGGCGGTCGTTCTCGCTCGTCGAGTCGCCGAGCGTGTCGCGCAGGATGCTGACGAGTGGGACTTCCTCTTCGCGTTCGTGCGTGAGTCCGTCGAGACTGCCGAAGACGGTCAAGAGTTCCGCGCCGCCCGCGACGGGCATGCGTTCGAGACGAAAACCGGGCAGCGTCACGGGCGTGCGCGCGGCGTCGGCGGAGACGGGCGCGGTCTGCGCGACGGCGCGCGTGCGCGCGCCCGGCAGTTGAAGGAGCAGGAGAGCGAAAATCATGCAGGCCGCTTGCCGCGCTCTCAAATTCGAGATCACGTAGTTCATGCCCTTGTGCATTTAACCTTTGTGCTCACAAACCCACTCCTCCTGGAGCAAATTAACTGCGCCGCCCCGACTCGAAATCTAATCGAACACGCTAGCCGACCGCGTCGAATAACACGCGTCTAATTTCATGTGCGTCGAATTGCAACCCGTGTGCCGGAATTCGTAAAGAGCTTTCCGGCAGACGCTTTCAGACGCCTTAATAATTGACGCCGCAGCGAGCGCAAACGTTTACAGACTGTTCAGGCTGCCCGCGAGGATTTGCCTTCCGATGCCGTTTTTCGCGAGCGCCCGTTGCCACTCCCGCGACACTTAACGATTGATAACTTCGGACAGCGCGCGCAAAGCGTTGTCGTCAAGCCGGTAGATGCGCGTTGATTCGACGCCCGCGAGCGAAAGCATGACGACGGGTTGAGTCGTCGCGCCGAGTTTCGCAATCAGCGCGTCGTTGCTGAAATAACGTCGCCCGCGCGCGACGATGACGATGTCACCGACGGTCAAGTTCCGTAAAGCCGCGCGGTCGGAGAGCGAGACGGAGATGATGTCAATTCGTCCGGCGCGCGCGGCGTAATGCGTAAAAAGTTCGGGCGATTCGCTGGCGACGCGTGCGCCGGACGGTGCGAGCGCGGCGACGCGCCCTGCGGCCTCGCGCATGCTCGCGTCGTAAAATTCATCATGCGGAAAATAGCTTCCGGCGCGCTCGTGCCCGCCGCCGAGCGCGTTCGTGTAAAGACGGTAATGCGGCATCGCGCCCGCCGACGCGTAGGCGGAAACGGCGACGAAGATCAAGGCGACCGACGCCTGCGCGTAGCCTCTGAGCGTGCCGCCCGATGAGCCGTCGCCGCGTCGTCGCTGTAGCGCCTGTGCGAGCCAGTGTCCGAGCGCGCCTATGCCGATGGCCGCAGTGATGAGTACGACGGGCAAGGCCATCGTAAAGTAGCGCGTAAATTTTCCGCCGAGCAGGGGGAAGGGGAAGAACCAGAAGAAGAGCCAGAAGAAGATGAAATAACGACCGTCGCCGAGTCGCTTACTTAGCAGCAGCGGCAGCCCGACGAGGAAGGCCGCAACGACGGCGAGAGGCAGTTTGAAGGCCATGAAGGCGTAGTAGAAATACCACGGCGAGCCTTTGAGCCAGAGCGTCATCTGGTTGCGATAGAGTTGTCCCATGAACTCATAGCCGTCGTGGCCGATGCGTTGCTCGCCCGCGAAGATGCGCATCTCGCGCCACGTGCCCGGCAACAGGATCGTGGGGTTGCAGACGAGGAAGGCCGCGCCCATCACGGCGAAGAACAGAAGCCACTTGCGTTTGCCCATGCGCCAGCGCGTCGCGGGGATGCCTTGAAAGATGTAGTAGTACGCGCCGCTGATGGCGATCAGGTGCGGCATGTATTTCGACGCGAGCATCGCGCCGAACGCAACGGCGGTCATCCAGTAATATTTTTGCGGACGCGCCTCTCCCGATTCCGCCGCGCGCTGCCCGCGCAGCCAGAAGACGTTTGCGAGCAGGAAAAAGAAGAGTAGAAAAGAGTCCTCTTTGGCGATGCGGTTAAAACCTATCGCCGCCGGATCGAAAGCCCACAAAGCCGCCGCGATGAGACCCGTCGGCGTGCCGAACAACTCCGACACCACGAGATAGATCAAGAACGACGTGAACGCGCCGAACAGCGCGGCGGGCAGGCGAAGCGCCGTCTCTTCCGACACGCGAAGCGACGGGCGATTTGCCGCGAAGCCCGCTCCGTTCCACTTCTCGGCGGCGACGACGCTCGCCGTCATCAACGCCTTCATCAAAAACGGGTGCTCGCCGTTTGTCGAGGTCAGACCGTTGTTGCGGTAGTCGGAGACGGTGCGGAGTTTGTTCAATTCGTCTTCGCTGAGTCCTTCCGCGCCGAGGCCGCCCGCGCGAAAGCCGAAGCCCGCCGCCACGATCAAGACGAGCGCGGAGACGACGAGCGCACGACTGAGCGCGCGCACGTTCTGGCCGCTGAACAGTTCGGGCTGGATGTTGGCCGTGACGGCGGTTGCAGCGGTGGCGGACAAAATTTTAGTCAAACTCCAAACGAGAGATCGAACGACCGCGACCGGACGGCGCGCGCGAAGTGTCTGCGCGCAAAAAAGCGAAAGATTACTTCGCCCTCCGGCGGCCTGTCAAAAACTTGCGACGCCTAACGATGTCCTAATTTCAGAAGAGCAATTCAGGCATCATCAGACGGCTTTGAGTTTAAGAACCGTGCGCGCATGCAGCCCCGCAGTTGTGACACTTTCTCGATTGTCACTACGAGCCGTCGCCGCACATCGCTCAAGTCCCTGTGTGCGACGGCAACATCAACGCGATTAATTGGGTGGTGTGGTTGTCGTCGTCGTGCGCGAATCTTTGGCGGCGGCTTCGCCCGTCGAAGCTGCCGGAACGGCGTTCTCGGCGGGAGGCTCGGCGGGCTTCCAACCGGCGCGTTCCAGGAGCGGCACGGCGAAGCGCACGGGCACGGCGAAATTCGCGTCGGGCAATCCCTCGAAGATGCCGAAGTTGACGCCGATGACGCGCCCCGACTGGCCGAAGAGCGGCGCGCCCGATCCGCCCTCGGCGGTGCGAGCGTCGTAGATGATGCGGCGCGTCTGCGAATCGGTGATGTGGCCTTGCGTCGTGAACGGCTTGATCAAATTGCGCTCGGAGAGATGATTGACGAGCACGTCAATTGATGAACCGAAACGCTGCTTGATGTTGTTGGCTTCGTCGTCCGGCAAAGAGACGAGTATGCGGTCCGGCCCCGAAGGATAGCCCATCATGACGACCGCTTTACCCACGCCCGCCGCGTCCGAGTTGTCGTCAATCGGGAGCACGGGGATGTTGTTGGGGTTCGCGCCGCCGTCGAAAAAGAGCACGGCCAGATCGTCGCGCGTCGAAGCTTGTTTGAACTTGAGAGCGTATGCTTGCGCGTGGCCGGGGAAATAGGCCACGAGTTTCGTCAGGCGTGGCTTGCCGCTCACGGTGCTGCTCAAGACCATCGAGCGTTCGTCGGCCACCCAGGGCTCGACGCCGACGTGCCGGTTCGTCAACACGTAACCGCCGCCGACGTGAAAGCCCGTGCCGACGTAAAGAAATTCCGCGACCGCGCCCGTCCCGTCAGGCGTCAGCGCGTCGCTCTGCGCGGCGGCTTCCGCACCTTCCGCGCCGTCGGTCTCCGCGTCGGCCTCCGCCGCCGTTTGCGGCTGCGGGTAACGCAAAGGGCGTCCCGTCCCCGTCTCGACAAAGATGTAGGTGCCGGAAATTAAACAGACGCCGTTGCCGTATTCGCTGCGTAGTTTGGGCGCGAGCGAGAGGCTGTTGATGATGTCTTTGTTCGAGCGATTGACTTCCTCAAACTGATTTTGCGACTCGCCCATCTTCTGATTCAGGCGCGCGATCTGCGCGTTCTGCTCTTCGATGTGGCGTCGGCTCTGCTTCAACTCTTTGAAGCCCGCGAAGCCTAGATAGAGCATGCCGCCGACGAGCGCCACCGTGATCAGGAGCGCGATGATCTTCGTGCTCCAGTTGATCTCGCGTATAAGTTCGCGCGTGAACTCGCGCAGGAAGACTTTGGCGTCGTCGCGCCGTGTGGTGGCCGCCGATTCGATGGCTGCGTTTGCGATGAAGGGCGCGACTTGAACGTCCGCGCGCCGGTTGGCGACGAGCGCGGGCGGCTGTGCGATGGGGAAAAATTGGAGTACGAAATCCGTGTCGGGGATGCGCACCTGATCGCCGTCTTCGATGGCGGCGGCGGGCGCGAGGAGCGCGCCGTTGTGAGTCAGCCGGAGCGAGCGGTCGAAATCGCCGACGCGGTAATGGCCGTTCGTTCGTTGGAGTTCGAGCAGGAAACCGTCGGCGCGCGGAATGGCATCGGGATGAAAGCGCAGTTCGCAGTCGGCGTCCGAGCCGATGCGTATACGCTCGTGCATCAGCACTTCCGTGTGCCGCTCCGCCCCGAATTCGACGTGTACAACCAGACCACTCGCCATATCTAAAAAACTCGATCCATAACCCGTCGCCTTAATCAAAGAGGCGACCGCGATTGCGACCGCCTCGCCTAAAATCTGCGGTCGTCGTGCGCGCAGTCGCCAACGCCGCTTATTTTATACTAAGATTAGCCTTACGGGCAAAAATTAGCCATTATGCGAAGGGTGAGAGATACGCTGGTGCCCGCATCTTTCCAACGATTTTACAGGGGCGGTCGCGCTAATTATCCGGCGACCGTCGTTGTTTGTGAAGCGAGCAATTATGAAGGATTTATCTTTTATCGAGGACCGAGACGAGGTGTGCGCGCTGGCTCCCGTGGCCTACGCGCCGATACGCAGACACGTGCTGGTGTGCGCGGGCAAGTCCTGCACGAACGCGGGAAGCGCAGAAGTGAAAGAGGCTTTAGAGCGCGAGTTGAAGGCGCGCGGATTGTTGTTCGGCAAAGAGAAGAAGGGCAAGAACCCGCGCGGGAGCATCGTGCTGACGGAATGCGCTTCGGTCGGTTTCTGCGCGGTGGGCGCGGCTGTTTTGGTCTATCCCGACGGCGTGTGGTACGCGCAGGTGCGCGCATCGGACGTTACGGAGCTCGTCGAGGAACATCTCGTCGGCGGGCGCACGGTCGAACGGCTCGCGCTCTTAAAACTGCCCGCCGCGCCGGAACGCGAAGCGGCGTGAGCAACTTCAGTTCATACGGGTTTTCGTAAAACTAAATCGCGCGGCGACTCGTAAACCCTTCGAGTCTCAGGTCAGGTTCAAACTAGAACCGTCGAGCGTCGTGCGCAACGCTGGTGCAACAGTCTGCGGTTCGGCGCGCATCCTAGAGCGGCAGACGCTTTTGTCGTCCGTTCCGTCGGCCTACACTTCATTCAGGAGCCAACACAGAAATGCTTCGTTTTTCCAAAAGAGTTCTGCAAATCTCGCTCGTCGCGGTGATCGCGCTTGTGGGCGTCGTCCCGCAGTCGCGCGCGCAAACCAAAGTGCCGCGCCTCGATTATCGCGAGCGCACGCTCCCGAACGGCCTGCGCGTCTTGAGCGCGGTGGACAAGTCCAGCCCGACGGTGGCGATACAGGTCTGGTACAAGGTCGGCTCGAAGGACGACCCCGAAGGCCGCAGCGGCTTTGCGCATCTCTTCGAGCACATCATGTTCAAGAGCACGAAGAACATGAAATCCGAAATGATGGATCGCCTGACCGAAGACGTGGGCGGCATGAACAACGCGAGCACCGCCGACGACGTGACGATCTACTTCGAGGTCGTGCCGTCCAACTATCTGGAGACGCTCCTGTGGGCGGAAGCCGACCGCCTCGCCTCGCTCAACGTGGACGACGTGAATTTCAAGTCCGAGCGCGACGTGGTGAAAGAAGAGTATCGCGAGCGCGTTGACGCCAACCCCTTCGGCAGGCTCTTCTACATCCTGATGCAGGAGAAATCCTTCGCCAAGCATCCTTATCGCCGCCCCGGCATCGGCAGCATCGCAGACCTCGACGCCGCCGCCATCGCCGACGTGCGCGCCTTCCATTCGACTTTCTACCGGCCTGACAACGCCACGCTCATCGTCGTCGGCGACTTCGACCAGAAGCAACTCGACACGTGGGTTGATAAATATTTCGCCGGTATCCCGAAGCCGGATAAGCCTCTGCCGCGCGTCACTGTGAAAGAGCCGGAGCGCACGGGCGAGATGCGCGTCGTGGAGTTCAGTCCGAGCGTGCCGCTTCCGGCGGTCGCCTTCTCGTTCCTCGCGCCGCCGAAGGCGAGCGAGGATTCGGACGCGCTGCGCATCGCCGAGTCGATTTTGTCTTCGGGCGAGTCGTCGCGCCTCTATCGCGCGCTGGTCTATGAGCAACAGGTGGCGGCGCAGGCCAGCGCGGGCACGGACCTGCGCGAAGACGTGAGCCTCTTCCAGTTCTTCGCCATCGTCGCGGGCGGCAAGAAGCCCGACGACGCCGAGCGCGCGCTCCTCGCCGAGATCAAAAAGATGCAGGACGCGCCCGTCTCCGCCGCGGAACTCGAAAAGGCCAAGAACCAGATCATCACAGCCCAACTGCGCGAACGCGAAACCAACAACGGCAAGGCGCTCGCGCTCGGCGACGCTGCGGTTCTACTCGGCGACCCGAACCGCGCCAACACGGACATCGAACGCCTCTCGAAAGTCACGGCGGCGGACGTGCAACGCGTGATGAAAAAATATTTGACGGACACGAACCGTCTCGTCATCTATTACCTGCCCGAATCGCTGCGCCCCGCGAAGCCCGCGGCGGAGAAGACGGGACAGGTTAATGGCAACACGCGCGAAAGCAGGGGAGGGAAATAACGTGTACAACTTCAAAAAACTTTCGCGCCGCACCTTTCAACGCACCTTTCAACTTTCCGCACTCGCGGCATTATTTGCGTTCTCGTCTTTTACCACACGAGCGCAAGAGGCGACCGCGCAGGCCACGCCGCCGCCGCCCGCCGCTCCGCGCAGCGTCACCGTGCCGAAGCCCGTCGAGCGAACTTTGCCGAACGGGCTGCGCGTCGTCGTCGTCGAACGCAGCAACATGCCGCTCGTCTCCGCCGCGTTCGTCATCAAAAACGGCGGCGAAGTTGACCCGCCGAAACTTTCGGGACTCGCAGACATGACGGCGTCGCTCCTGACGAAGGGCACGGCCACGCGCAGCGCGCCGCAGATCGCCGAAGCTATCGAAGCACTCGGCGGCTCGATCCAGTCGGGCGCGCGCTGGGACGCTTCGACGGCGAGCGTCGGCGTGCAGTCTTCGCGCATCAGCCCCGCGATGGAGATACTCGCGGACGTGGTGCGCCGCCCGACCTTCAAGGACGAGGAGATCGAACGCCTCCGCGCGCAGTACATAGACGAACTGACGGTCGCGCTCGGCCAGCCCGGTTCAATCGCGCGCTTCGTCGCCTCGCGCGTCGTCTTCGGCGATGCGCCCTACGGTCACCCGCTCTCGGGCACGCCCGAATCAATCGCGCAGATCAAACGCGACGACATCGCGCGCATGCACGCGACCTACTATCGCCCCGACAACGCCATCCTCGTCATCGGCGGCGACATCAAAGCGGACGAAGCCTTCAAGACCGCCGAACGCTTCTTCGGCGACTGGCAAAAGCCGACCGCGCCGCTCGCCGCGTCGAACGCGAAAACGACCGGAGCGGCAACGGGGGCGAGCGCGCAACCGCGCGTCGTCGTCATAGATAAGCCCGACGCGGGACAGGCCGCCGTGCTCGTCGCGCGCACAGGCATACGTCGCACCGACCCCGAATTCTTTCGCGGCATCGTCGCCAACTCCGTCCTGAGCGGTTATTCGGGTCGGCTCAATCAGGAAATCCGCATCAAGCGCGGCTTGAGCTACGGCGCGCGCAGCGCTCTTGAGACGCGGCGCGAGACAGGGCCTTTCACGGCGGAAGCGCAGACGAAAAACGAGTCGGGGGCGGTCGTCGCCGGACTCCTCTTAGGCGAACTCGTACGCCTCGCGGGCGGCGAACTCCCCGACGCTGAACTGACGCCGCGCAAGGCCGTGCTCATCGGCGGCTTCGCGCGCAACCTTGAGACCGCCGACGGGCTGGTCGCACAGGTCGCCAACCTCGCGCTCTACGGCCTGAATTTCGACGAGATCAACAACTACATCAACAACGTGCAGACGATCACGGCCAAAGACGTGCAGGGCTTCGCCGGTTCGCGGCTCGACGCGAAGGCCGCCAACATCATCATCGTCGGCGACGCCAAGAAGTTTCTCCCCGAACTCCAGAAGCAGTATAAAAACGTCGAGGTCATACCCGTCGCCGAACTCGACCTCAACGCCGCGCAGTTGCGCAAGACGAAGTAGAGTTATGATCAAGCACTCACCGCAGAGACGCGGAGCAAAGCCGCAGAGAACCGCAGAGACTTAAATGATCTTCTCTGCGGCACTCTGCGGCTCGGCTCTGCGTCTCTGCGGTGAACTGCTTTCTCTAACATTTAGCTGCAACCGATTTGATTGAACGTTCATCCCACTTCCCGCCTAGCACGTCTCTCCAGTCTCAGCCATAGCAAGAGAGGACTTTGCCATGTCGTATAAATTTCTCGTCAAGCTGAACTCGATTTTAAGTTGCGCGTTGCTCATCCTCGCAACCTCCTTTATGCAAGGCGCGTCGGCGTCGCCGATTCGCGCGCGGCAGGACGACGAGCCGCACGCGGACGTTAAAGTCCTCATGCGCCGTCTGACTGACCGCGATGCGTTCGTGCGGCAGCGCGCGGCAGAGGAGTTGGCGCGCCTCGCCGCCGTGCCGCAACGCAAACTCGTCGAAGGCTACCGCCTGCAAGAGAAGAACGCGCGCGTGCGCCTCGCGCTCGATTGGGCGCTTTACCGCATGGGTAAATCGGAGGCGCTCTACACGGTCGTGCGCGATCTCGATTCAACGCGCTACAACCAGTCCGAAGCCTATCTCGCAGAACTCGAAACGCCCGCCCCGCTCTACGCGATTCTTCCACGCGTCAACGGCAACACGCAGGTCAAACTGCTCGAAGCCCTCGCGCGCGCGGGCGACGCAGACACCTTGCAAGTCGTCGAGCCGTACGCAACTTCCCCCGACCCCAAAATCGCCGACGCCGCGCGCTTCGCCACGCGCGAAATCACGCGCCGCCTCAACGCGCCCCAACCGCCCGACGCCAAAAAGCGCTCGCGGCAAGTCGGCAAAGTCTCAAGCGACACTCCATAGATCAAAATTCGGAGACGCAAAGGTAGACAGGAAAATTTTGATCACAAGTCGGAAGGCGCGAGCGTGTGTGCTCACGCCTTCTCGCTTTTGTATGGTATTAAAAGCAGATAGCTAACCGCTGACGGCTAACAGCTTCCTATGCACCGAAATTTACGCTCCTTCCTCGACCAACTCACACGCGAACGCGATCTGACCGTCATCGAGGCCGAAGTCGATCCGTATCTCGAACTGGCGGAAATTCACCGCCGCGTGATCGCGCAGGGCGGCGCGGCTTTACTCTTCAAACGCGTGAAGGGCAGCCGTTATCCGGTCGTGACGAATCTCTTCGGCACGGCTCGCCGCATCGAGTTGGCTTTCGGCGCGAAGCCCGAATCGCTCGTCAAAGAAGTTGTCCACGTCGTCGAATCGCTGCTCCCGCCGCGACCGAAGGAACTCTGGCAACATCGCTCGCTCGCGCTCGAAGCTCTCAAACTCGGTACCAGCCGCGTGCGCCGCGCGCCCGTACTCGAAACAATTGATCGTCCTGCGCGGCTCGACGAGTTGCCGATTTTGACGACGTGGCAGGAGGATGGCGGCGCTTTCCTTACGCTCCCGCTCGTCTACACCGAGCACCCGCGCACGCGCAAACACAACCTCGGCATGTATCGCATCCAGCGCTACGACGCACGGACGACCGGCATCCACTGGCAGATACACAAAGGCGGCGGCTTTCATTATCACGAGGCGGAGGCCGCAGGTGAGTCGCTCCCCGTCACGATCTTTCTGGGCGGCCCGCCCGCGCTCATACTTTCAGCCATCGCGCCTTTGCCCGAAGACGTGCCCGAACTCGTGCTTGCCTCCGTCCTCGCGGGCGAAAAGGTCAGGATGACGCGCGAGACGGGCGCGAACGGCCACCGCCTCGTCGCCGAAGCCGAGTTTGCCATCATCGGTCGCGTGCCGCCCAAAGAGCGCAGGCCGGAAGGGCCGTTCGGCGATCACTACGGCTACTACTCTCTGCAACACGACTTTCCGGTCTTTCACGCCGAGGCCGTCTGCCACCGCCGCGACGCGATCTATCCGGCCACAGTCGTCGGCAAACCGCGACAGGAAGATTTCTTCATCGGCGACTACCTGCAGCAACTCCTCTCGCCGCTCTTTCCGCTCGTCATGCCGAGCGTGCGCGATCTCTGGTCGTACGGCGAGACGGGATTTCATTCGCTCGCCGCAGCCGTCGTGCGCGAGCGCTACGCGCGCGAGGCGCTCGTCTCAGGCTTTCGCATACTCGGCGAAGGCCAACTCTCGCTCACGAAGTTTCTCTTGCTCACAGACACGTCGCAAGACCTGCGCGACTTCCCGCGCCTCTTCGAGCACATCCTCTCTCGCGCGCGTTTCGAGAGCGATCTTTTCATCTTCTCGAACGTCTCGATGGACACGCTCGACTACACGAGCGGCAAGATCAATCAGGGCAGCAAAGCCATCCTGCTCGGCCTCGGCGACGCCGTGCGCGAACTGCCGCGCGAATTTCGCGGCGAACTTCCGTCGGGTGTGAAGCGCGCGGAAGTTTTCTGTGGCGGCTGTCTCGTCGTCGAAGGCGCAGCGTACGCGGACGACCCGAAGCTCGCCATGCGGCTTGCGACCGAAGCGGCGTTCGCACAATGGCCGCTCGTAGTCTTGCACGACAACGCGAGCGTCGCGCGCTCGTCCGCCGATTTCCTCTGGGCGACGTGGACGCGCTTTGAACCGGCCTCGGACATTTACGCCGCCGCGACGACCGTAGAGCGTCATCACCTCTCCTACCGCGCGCCCGTCGTCATAGATGCGCGCATGAAGCCGAACTATCCCGCCGAGTTGATCGTTCGTCCTGATATAAAGGAGTTGGTTGACCGCCGCTGGCCGGAATATTTCCCTGCGGGCGCGCCGGAGAAAGAGGCTTGAACCGTTGAGAAAACCCCTCGCGAAAGGGGCTACGCATGAGCGAACAGAGAAGCGTCGAGAGTTTTGAAACCTCGTGTTGCATCGTCGGCGGTGGGCCTGCGGGCGCGATTCTGGCGCTCATGCTCGCGCGGCAAAAGATTCCCGTCGTCCTCGTCGAAGCGCACGAAGATTTTGAACGCGACTTTCGCGGCGACACCATACACCCTTCCGTCCTCGAAATTCTCGACGAACTCGGCCTCGCCGCACGACTCCACACGCTGCGCCATTCCAAAATACACAGCGCCACTTTTATGACGCCCGCAGGCGCGCTCACGGTCGCCGATTTTCGCCGACTCAAAACGCGCTTCCCCTACATCATGTTGCTGCCGCAGTCGCAGTTTCTCGAATTCATCACGGAGGAGGCAAAGCAATATCCGAACTTTCAACTCCGTATGGGTGCGCGCGTCGAAGAGTTGATCGAAGAGGGCGGAGAGGTGCGCGGCGTGCGTTACGAAGACGACGCGGGCGTGCATGAAGTGCGCGCCCTTTTGACTGTGGGCGCGGACGGGCGCAGTTCGCGCGTGCGTCATCTGGCGGGAAAGGAGCCTGTGAAAACCTCGCCGCCGATGGACGTGTTGTGGTTTCGCGTGCCGCGCAAGGCGGACGACGCGGAGGGCTTGCTGGCGCGCATCGGCGGCGGCCATCTCGTCGTCATGCTCGACCGTCTCGACGAATGGCAGATCGCTTACGTCATCCTCAAAGGCAGCTTCCGGCAGGTGCGCGCCGCAGGCATTGACGCGCTCGGCCAATCGCTCGTATCAATCGCGCCGGAGCTCGCAGACCGCGTTGGGCATCTCAAAGAGTGGAAGCAGGTGGCGATGCTTTCGGTCGAATCGAGCCGGGTCAGAGAGTGGTATCAAAAGGGATTGCTGCTCATCGGCGACGCCGCGCACGTCATGTCGCCCGTCGGCGGCGTCGGCATCAACTACGCGATTCAGGACGCGGTCGTCGCCGCAAACATTCTCGCCGAACCCCTACATGCAGGACGCGTCGAACTCAGACACCTGCGCGAAGTGCAGCGGCAGCGCGAGTGGCCGACGCGTTTCATCCAAAGAATACAAGCGTTCGTGCAGGGTGTGATGATCAGAAATATCCTGATCTCGAACCAACCGCTGCAAGTCCCGCGCGCCGTCCGTCTCTTCCTGCGCACGCCGATTCTCAGAGACATCCCCGCGCGCGTCATCGCCTTCGGCCTCAGACGCGTCCACGTCAAACGGTCGCTGCGTAAGTGAAGTTCTAAATGTAAGCTATAGAGCAAGTCGCAACGTGAAGACCGCGCCTTGCCCGTCGCTGCGGTTGGCGGCGGTGAGCGTGCCGCCGTGTTCCGCGACGACGCGGTGCGCGAGCGCGAGGCCGATGCCGTGCCCTTTGGTCTTCGTGGTGAAGAAGGGAATGAAGATGCGCTGCAGTTCCGACTCCGGGATGCCCGTGCCCGTGTCTTCGACGGAGACGACGAGCCAACTGCGGCTTGCGTCGTCGCGTTCTACTCTCCCGCGTGCGCTTACGCGCCGCTCCGTGCTTGTGTCGTCAATCGCTTCGGCGGCGTTGCGCAGCAGGTTGAGCAGCGCCTGACGGAGCATCAACTCGTCTGCGCGCACTTCGGGGAAGTCGCCTGCGACGGAGAACGTGATGCGTCGTTCTTCATAGAAAGGTTGAAGCTCTGCGGCGCAATCGTTGAGCAGTTGGGCGAGCGCGACTTCTGAGAGTTGGAGCGGTTGCGGGCGCGCGAAGTTGAGGAACGCCGTGACCATCTGCGAAAGGCTGCGGACTTCAGAAAGGAGCGCGGAGGCCGCGCCGCGACCGCTCTCGCCCGGTTCGAGATTTTGTAGAAGCTGCGCGTAGCCGTGCAGCGTGGCGAGCGCGTTTTTGAATTCGTGCGCCAGCCCCGCCGACATCTCGCCGAGGCTTTCGAGGTTGCGTTTGAGCGCCAGCGCCTCGCGCAGTTGCGCCACTTCCGTAATGTCCGTGAGCAGGCAGAGCGCGCCGCTTTGCGCAAGGCTTCCGGGTTGCGGGTCAATCGGCGCGACCGTGACGCCGAGCCTTCGCACGCGCCCGTCGCTCGTCGTCGCCGCCACCTCTTCGCGACGATAAAGCTCTCCGGTCTGCAAACAACGCTCGACCATGCCCGTCAGTTCGGGCGAGAGACGCAAGAGTGTCTTGAGGTGTTGTCCTGCCGCGTCCGCGCCCGTTTCTAAAAGGGCGCGCGCCGGCGGGTTGATTACGGTCGCAAGGCCGGAGGCGTCGAAGGCGACGAGGCCGGAGGGAACGCTCGCCACTACGCGCTCGTTGAACATCTCTGCCGACGCAGCGCGCGCGCTCGCCTGCGCGCTCAACTGCTCCAACTCGCGTTGCTGCTCGCGCAACTGCGCGACGACCGCCTGAAACGTCTCAAGCACGAACTCCGCCTCGTCGCGCGCGCCTTCGGGGCGCGCGGCGACGGGCGCGCGCTCGGCCTCGCCGACGAGTTGGCGATACGGGCGCACGAGCCAGCGCGGCAGCAAAAAGATGCCGGGCAAACTGACGAGCACCGTGATCGTGAAAACCGTGAACAGCACCGTCGGGCGTACGCTGCGATCCGGCGGCGTCATGGCAACCAGCGTCAACGTGAACAGGTTGGCGACAAGCAGCAGCCCGACCACCAACGCCAACACCAACTGTACGCGATTTTCGTAACGAGCCAACATAAGAAATGATGAACGCGGAACGATGAACGATGAATTAAAAGCAAGCTGTCTTCAGTTCATCGTTCATCGTTCCTACTTCATCGTTCATGGTATGAAGTGTCCGAGATACCACTCGATGATCCTTTGTCCGGCGAGAAGGCTGGCGATTGCGCCGATGCCGAGGAAGATGCCGAAGGGGAGCAGCATCTGCATGTCGCGCTCGCGCCGCCAGAGCATGAGCGCGACGCCGACGACGGAGCCGCCGAGGACGCCCAGAAAGATCGTCAGCACCGTCAGAGGCCAGCCGAGATATGCGCCGACCATGAACATCATCTTCACGTCGCCGAGTCCCATTGCTTCGACACCGCGCAGGCGTTCCCACAGCCAGCCCAACAGCCAGAGCGACCCGCCGCCGATGGCCGCGCCGAACATCGCGCCTGCGAGCGACACAGCCCACACAGGCCAGCCCTCAAGTATTCCTTCGCTTAAAAATGCAAGGCCATAGGTGTTCGGCACGATGGCGCGTACGACGAGCGCGTAGGCGATGCCGGGGAGCGTGATCACGTCCGGCAGAATCATGTGCTCGGCGTCGATGAAGACAAGCGCGACGAGCGCGGCGACGAACAGGAGATCGAAGGGCAGCGCGAGCGTCAGGCCGTCGTGCAGGAAGACGAGCGCGAAGAGGAGCGCGGTCAGGGCTTCGACCGTCGGATAGCGTCGGGCAATCGTCGCGCCGCAGGCGCGGCAGCGTCCGCGCAGGACGAGGAAACTCAAGATAGGAACGTTGTCATATGGCCGGATCGCAGTCGAACACGAAGGGCAGCGCGAGTTGGGGAAGACGATTGACTCTTCGCGCGGGACGCGGTGGATTACGACGTTGAGGAAACTGCCGATGGTCGCGCCGATGGCGGAGACGACGACGAGGGCGAGCGGGAAGGGAACGAGCGTCGGGTCAGCGAGAGAAGTTAGGTTTTGCAGTTGAGCCATCCTGTCAAATTGTTTCCGGCGAAGTCTGCCGCCGGTTAGAGAGCGGGAGCGCGTGCGAGGCCGTGTGCTTGACGCCCGCATCGAACTTTAAGCATATTAAGGCTTCGACGGGGTTTGCGAAAGACCTAAATTTTCGCGGACGACGGGAAAGGAGCAACGCTTGAATTCGCGCAGACCCATCTTCGCACTCATCTGCATCGGCGCGATCATCGTCGCCGTCCTCACTTTCGTCCCCTATTCGCTCACGATGGTCAAACAGGCGGGGCAGGGCGTCGCCAACGCCGTCCAGACCTCGTTAGGTCCCGAGCCGCAGCCCGCCTTCGAGGCCGAGTTGCGCAAGCCCTCCGTGCCGCAGTTCGACGTGGCCTTGTGGTACGGCGCGCGTGGCGAAGAACCGGAGCGGCACGGCGTGCTCATACAGACGCTCGACGGCACACGCGTCTACGCCTCGCACAACGCCGACACGACCTTCAACCCCGCTTCGCTCGTCAAACTCACGACCACGCTCGTCGCGCTCAAAAGACTGGGGCCGGATTATCGTTTCGTCACGCGCGTTTTTACGGACGGGAAACCCGACGCGGCGGGCACGCTCGACGGCAATCTTTATCTCGCGGGCAACGACCCGACGTTCGGCGACGCGTCGGCAAACGTGATCGGGAAGGAACTGCGCGCGCGTGGCATCACACGCGTGCGTGGCAAGATCAACGCCGCGCCGGGCTTCTCTTTCAACTACAACGAGCGCGCGGAGGATTCCGTCGAATACGCCGCGCGCGTGATGGGGCTTAAACAGACGGGGACGGGCATGGAAGAGGCGCGGGGCACGGAGTTGTTCGCGCTTCATTCCAACCCGATGCGCGAAGTGCTGCTCTACATGAACGCGCACTCGAACAACTTCGTCGCCGACCGCCTCGGCGCGTTTCTCGGCGGCACGCAGACGATCACGCGCGCGCTCGTAGAAGATTTGAAATTGCCGCCCGGACAAGTCGCGCTCGAAACGGCGTCGGGCTTGTACAACAACCGCATGACGCCGCGCGGCGTGCTCGTCGTCATCAAGGCGCTCGTCGAGGAAGGGCAGCGACACGGACTCAAGCCCGAAGACCTGATGCCCGTCGTCGGCTGCGACTGGGGCACGGTGCGCAGGCGCATGGAGGGCACGGGCTACGAGTGCGCGCTCGTCGGCAAGACCGGCACGCTGACGACCACGGACGGCGGCATGTCGAATCTCGCCGGGATAGTCTTCACCAAAGATTCGGGGCTGATTCTTTTCGCCATCCTCGCGCAGGGCAACCGCATCTGGGAGCACAAGCAGATGGCCGATCAACTGCTCTCCGAAACTATCAACGGCCACCAGCCTGCGCCTCTTCTGGACACGGAGACGCGCCGCCAGTTGTTGCCGCCGAACAATCTCAGGATCGAGCCGGGGTCGGAGGTTGGAAGTCAGAAGTTAGTTAAAGCCGCAAGCAATTCACAGCCGCAAAGCGGCGGCAGGTAGTTATCGTCGCTTAAGCGGTGCTGAACGGCTTTACCGTTTATTGCTCGTCCTGCTTTGGCGTCTAAGCTCGTCCTGCTGCATTTCCCACAACAATAATTTTTTGAGAAAGGCGTGGTGGGCGGCGAAGCGCGCGATGCAGAAGCCCGCGAAGCCGTCGCGGAAGCCGCCTTTGAGGACGTAGCTGCGCGCGAAGGCGGCGGCGCCTGAGAGCGCGACGCCGAGCGGGGAAGTGCGCCTTCCCGCCTCGAACATCTGGAGGGCTGCGAGCGGGGCGTAGCGTTCGCCGATCATGCGGTGATGATAGGCCGCGTCGCGCGCCGTGTAGTGGAGCAAGTCGCCTTTGAGCGTCTCGACGCGCGCGCCCTCCTGCATGTGAACCGACTCGTGTATGTGCGCGCCGCGCCACTGGCCGCGCGTGCGCCGGTAGAAGCGCAACTGGTGGTCGGGATACCAGCCGCCGCCGCGTATCCAGCGGTTCATGTAGAACGAGCGTCGCGCGACGCGGTAGCCGTCGGCGAGTTGTGCGTCTTTCGTGTAGAGCAAGTCTTCGATTGAGGCGCGGAGTTCCGGCGAGACACGCTCGTCTGCGTCGAGACTGAAAATCCATTCGTGGCGTGCGGCTTCGGCGGCAAACTGTTTCTGCGCGGCGAAACCCGGCCACGCGCGGCGTATGACGCGCGCGCCGCATTCCTTTGCAATCTCGCGCGTCGCGTCCGTTGATTCCGCGTCAACGACGAGAATTTCGTCTGCCCAGTTGACGGACTCGCAGGCCGCGCGTATGTAGCCGGCTTCGTTGAAGGTGATGATCGTGGCGGTGGTCTTCAAGTGAATTGACGGCGGCGCGGAGCGTTAGAGCAGGTCTCACAACTCTCACGACGGCGCGCTGTGAGAATACGTAGAGGCGCGTGGAAGCGTCAACCGTCAGGAATGGTAATGAACGGATCGCAACCGTCAGGAATGTTGACGGGCGACAACTGTTGAGAATGTTAATGGACGGGCGACAAGGTTTGAGAATGTTAATGGCCGGACGACGTTTGAGCGGGGGAGTGCTCTCAAACGTCGTCCGGCCATCCTTGGTAAATCGTCGCCAAACGCGGAATGACTTTATTGCAGCGTCGGCGTCTCGACGATGACGTTGTTGGCGCGCAAGGTCGTGGAGGTGGCGCGTTGGAGATCGGCGAGCGCCTTGTTGTAGTCGGTCTCGGCGCGCAGTTCCTGGTTGCGCGCGTTGACGAGTTGGTTCTCGCGCTGGAACAGGAGGAAGGTCGTCGAACGCCCCACCTGATACAGGCGCTGCTCGCCCGTCAGTTGGAGTTCGGCATTCTCGCGCGCCTGACGCGCGGAGAGCACGCGCCGACGCGCCGTCTCGACCGATTGCGCCGCGTTGCGAACTTCGACTTCGACGCCCTGCTCCTGCGAGCGCATCGAGGCGACGAGTTGATCCTTCTGGATGCGCGCGCCCGCCAGATTCGCTTCCGCCGTGCGGTTGCGGAAAGGCACCTGGATAGTCACGCCGACGAGGACGTTGCGGGTTTTGAAGCCGAACAAGTTCTGCAAAGTCTGGCCGTAGCCGCCGACCAGAAATTGGGGGACGCCGTTGGCGTTCGCCGTGACGGTCGGGACGGGTTCAACTTGCAGGTTGTTGTTCCTGAGTTGTTGCAGCAGGAACGCGGTGGCGTTCGTGGCGGGGTTGCCGCCAATGAGCGGGCCGGACGTAGGGCCGGTCACGGTCGGGAGCGAACCCGCAAGGCCGGTCGTGGAGATCGTGCCGGTCAGGTCAACGATGGGCTTCGTCTGGTTCTTGAAAAACTGTATGTCTATGTTGTTGATGTCTTCCTGAAGTTTCAGACGGCGAAGTTCGGGGCGGTTGGCACGCGCTTCTGTGAGCGCGTCGTTGAGATTGACGGGCGTTTCGTCGAACGTCGGCTGATCGGTCGGCACGAGCGCGGCAGACCATTCGGGCGCGAGCGGGTCTTTCAGGATGAGTTGCTTGAGATTGTTCTCCGCGATGGAGACGTTCTGCGACGCGATCAGGAGCGACGCCTCGCGGTTCGAGAGTTCGGTCTGCACTTCGGCGCGTTCGAGCGGCGCTGACGCGCCCGCCGCAACGCTGGCTTCGGTGCGGCGGAAATTCTCGCGCGCCAGATTCACGTTCGCGATCTGGTTCTGCTCGTCGCGCAGCGCAAAGACCAAGTCCCAGTAGGAGCGTTGCACGTTCGAGATAACGCCGATGGTGCGTATGCGGAAGTCGGCATCGGATTGTTCGACGCGCTTGCGCTGGATGCGTATCTGCTGGCGGTTGCGATCAATCGAGCGGTTGCGAAACAGAGGCTGCGTGAACTGTATGCCCTGACTGGCCGAGTAGAAAGGGTTGAGCGTCTGATTGCTCGCGCTCGAATTCTCGCGCGTGTTGTTGAAGAAGTAGGAGTAGTTACCGCCGCCTTTGGCAAACTGCTTGTTGACGGAAAGGTTGTTGTTGATGTCGGTGGTGGAGACCGTGCCGCTTTGATCCGCGCCGCCGAAGACGTTGATGACGGGGCGCACGGATTGGTCGAACTCGGGCCGGTAAGTGAACACCGGATCGTAGACGCCTTCCAGACCGCGCAAGACCGTCTCGGCGAAGCGCACGTCGTTGCGCGCCACTTCGATGTCGTTGTTGTTTTCGAGCGCGCGGCGGATGGTTTCGTTCAGCGTCAGCGCGATGGTGTTGCTGCTCTGGACGCCGAGGCGCACGAGCGACGGCATCGGCGGCACAGGACGACGCTCGGCGGTCGGGAACACGGGATCGCTCGGAAGTGTGTCGGGCGACTGCGGCGACGCATCGGGCAGGGGCGTCGGCGTCTGAACGGGATCGACAACGCTCGGCGTCTGCTGCTGTGGCTGCGTGACGACGGGGGTTGCGGGTCGGGGCGCGGGGTCGGTTCTGCCCGGCGGCGTCTGCGGCGGGATGCGCTGCGTGGCCGGAGGGGCGGTCGGGTCTGTGGGGCGTGGGCGCGACTGGTCGGGCACGGTCTGCTGCCCCGCGCCGGGCGGGCGCGTCACATCGCGCTGCACGGGGGTCGGCGCGGGCGTCTGTGCGAGGGTGACGGCGCAAGTTGCCATCCACAGCGTGGCGGTCTGCAAGGTTGAACGCAAACGATAACTGAACATCAGAACTGAAAACTCCTATGGGAAACTTTGGGAAAGAGCCGCCGCGCTCACTCTCGACTACTTACAAACCGGGGCGTCGGCGGTCAGTTGACTACTACGACACGCATCTGCGTGGAGTTTCAAATTACATGAAAAGAAAGCAAGTTAGAGGCCACAACCGGCACACGCTTTTCAGGCGCGACGCGCCCGTAAGGTGGCGCGCCGCCGTGCGCGATTCGCGAAAACGTGAACGGAGCATCCCAATATCGAAATGGCTATTTCTATATTCCACCACAAATTGTATTAATGGGCGCAGCGCTTGAGTGGACGCGCCGCAGTTGGGTAGTGTCCTAAATTGATTTGAAGTCTCTGCGCGCCTCTGCGGGTCTCTCTGCGTCTCGGCGGTAAATCTTAGTAAACCAGGCATTCACCGCCGAGACGCAGAGCACAGCCGCAGAGGGGCGCTGAGAGTTCAAAGCTGAAATTAGGACATTACTCGCAGTCGGGCTTCCTTGACAGTCGCCGCGCGCGCGCATTATCTTGCAAATCTTATTTTGCAACATATTTGCGCGTTTAAGAGCATTAGCATGCGGGCTTCGGCGCGGCGCGTCGTATGCCGTCGCGGCGCACGCAACGCGGGCGTGACCGTCAAAACTCTGCGCGCTTTAATCATAACGTTGGTGAGGAGGCTGGATTAACAATGGCTGTAAAAGTTGGAATTAACGGTTTCGGTCGCATCGGGCGCAACATCCTGCGCACGGCGCTCGGCGACAAAGAAATAGACTTCGTCGCCGTCAACGACATCACGGACACCAAAACGCTCGCGCACCTCTTGAAATACGACTCCGTGCTCGGCAATCTCGAACAGGAGATCACCTCCACGGACAACAGCCTGACGGTTGACGGCGACGAAGTGCGCGTCTTCTCCGAGCGCGATCCGGCCTTGATTGACTGGGAATCGGTCGGGGCTGAAATCGTCATCGAATCGACGGGTCGTTTCACCAACGCCGAAGACGCCAAAAAGCACCTGCGCGGCACGGTCAAGAAAGTGATCATCAGCGCGCCCGCCAAGAACGAGGACATCACCATCGTCCTTGGCGTCAACGGCGACAAGTACGACCCCGCCGCGCATCATATCATCTCGAACGCATCCTGCACCACGAACTGCCTCGCGCCCGTCGCCAAAGTCATACACGAAAACTTCAAGATCAAGACGGCGCAGATGACGACCATTCACTCCTACACCAACGACCAGCAACTGCTCGACCTGCCGCACAAGGACTTGCGCCGCGCGCGCGCCGCCGCGCTCTCCATGATCCCGACTTCGACAGGCGCGGCCAAAGCCGTCTCGCTCGTCCTGCCCGAACTCAAAGGCAAGTTCGACGGCATCAGCGTGCGCGTCCCGACGCCGAACGTCTCTCTGGTTGACGTGGTGATGGAAGTCGAAACGGAGACGACGACCGAAGCCGTCAATCAGGCGTTGAAGAACGCGGCGGGCGAAGAACTGCGAGGCATCCTCGCCTTCTCGGAAGAACCGCTCGTCTCGATTGATTTTCGCGGCAACCCGAACTCGTCCATCGTGGACGCCGACTACACCAAAGTCATCGGCGGCAAACTCATCAAAGTTCTCGCGTGGTACGACAACGAGTGGGGCTACTCCTGCCGCGTACGTGACCTCGTCAAATTCATCGCGCAAAAAGGACTGTAAGGCAGTGACGAGTGACAAGTGACGGGTGACAAGTTAAAACAGCTTCTCAATATCTTTTCTTTAACTTGTCTTAATTCTTACTCGTCACTTGTCACCCGTCACCCGTCACTGTTTTTATGAAGCTATCAATCAAAGACCTCGACTTGAAGGGCAAGCGCGCGTTTATCCGCGTCGATTTCAACGTGCCGTTGAAGGACGGCGTGGTGGAGGACGACACGCGCGTGCGGGGCGCGTTGCCGACGATTCAGTACGCGATTGAGCAGGGCGCGCGCGTTATACTCGCGTCGCATCTGGGCAGGCCGAAGGGCGAGCATGTGGAGAAGTACAGCCTCCGACCCGTCGCCGCGCATCTCTCGCAGTTGTTGGGGCGCGAAGTCGCGTTTGCGGAAGATTGCACGGGCGAGGCTGCGAAGTCGAAAGTTGACGCGCTGGGGGACGGCGACGTGTTGCTGCTCGAAAATTTGCGCTTTCATGCGGAGGAAGAGAAGAACGACGACGCGTTCGCGCAGGAGTTGGCGAGTTTGTGCGACCTCTATGTCAACGATGCGTTCGGCGCGGCGCATCGCGCACACGCTTCGACCGCCGGAATCACGAAGCACGTCCCGCAAGCCGCCGCAGGCTTGTTGATGCAGAAGGAACTCGACTATCTGGGGCGCGTCATCAACGACCCCGAACACCCGTTCGTCGCCATACTCGGCGGCGCGAAGGTGTCGGATAAGATAGCTGTTATTGAAGCGTTAATCGAACGTCGGGTTGATAAGCTTCTCATCGGCGGCGCGATGGCCTATACGTTTTTCAAGGCCGAAGGCTTCACGGTCGGCAAGTCGCTGGTAGAGGACGACAAGTTGGAGACGGCGCGCGAGATCAAAGCGCGCGCGCAGGAAGCGGGCGTCGAACTGTTGCTCCCGACCGATCATCAGGTGGTTGACAGCTACGAACCGCTCAAAAGCAAGAAGACCATCCCCATCGAATTTACGAACGCCGGTCTGGTCGGACTCGACATCGGGGTCGAAACCATCGCGCATTTTTCGCGCGCGCTCGCCGACGCACGGACGATCATCTGGAACGGCCCGATGGGTGTCTTCGAGGAGAAGGAACTCGGTTTTGACGAGGGCACAATCGGCATCGCGCGCGCCGTCGCCGAAGCGGCGGACAGGGGTGCGACCGTCATCGTCGGCGGCGGCGATTCGGTCGCCGCCATCACGCAGGCCGGAGTCGCCGAGCGCATCACGCACATCTCAACCGGCGGCGGCGCAACCCTCGAATTCTTAGCGGGCGACGAACTCCCCGGCGTCGCCGCACTGAATGATAAATGAAGAGGTCAGAGATTAGAGGTCAGAGGTCAGTTAAAGAATAAGAACTGATTTTCACTAACCTCTGACCTCTAACCTCTAACCTCTGTTGCTATGAGAAAACCCGTTATCGTCGCGAATTGGAAGATGTACAAGTTGGTCGCCGAGTCGGTGGCGACCGCGCTGGCTTTGCGCCCGCTCGTCGCGAATGCGAATCATTGCGAGGTGATCATCGCGCCGACTTTCACGTCTCTGAAGACGGTGGCGGATCGCCTGGAAGGGTCGAACATACGCATCGCCGGTCAGGATTGCTCGACCGAGATCAAGCACAGCGCGCACACGGGCGAGATCGCCGCCGACATGTTGAAAGACGTGGGCGCGACGCACGTGATCGTGGGACATTCGGAGCGGCGGCAGTATTATTTTGAGACCGACACGTTCGTGAATCTCAAGACGCAGGCGGCTCTGGCGTCGGATTTGACGGTCATCGTGTGCGTCGGCGAGACGCTGGCGCAGCGCGAATCGGGCAACGCCGAATCGGTCGTGCGCGGGCAGGTTGAGGGCGGCTTGCGCGGTTTGACATCCTCCGACCTCGCCCGTATCATCATCGCGTATGAACCCGTCTGGGCTATCGGCACCGGACACAGCGCGACGCCGGAACAAGCGCAGGAAATGCATGCGTTTATCCGGCGCGTTTTCGCGGAGAGGCATTCGCAGGAGTTGGCCGACGCGCTGCGCGTCATCTACGGCGGCTCGGTCAAGCCCGACAACATCGCCGGACTGATGAAGCAACGCGACGTTGACGGCGTGCTCGTCGGCGGCGCAGGACTTGAGGCCGACACGTTCGCGCAGATCGTTCACTACAACGCCTGAAAGTTAGTTTGAATCGAGGATCGAGTTTTGTTGACCTATTTGTTATACGGACTATTCATCCTGTCGTGCATCGTGCTGGTCGTCGCGGTGCTCTTGCAACCGGGCAAGGCGGACGCGGGCGCGCTCTTTACGAGTTCCGTGTCGAGTACGGCGTTCGGGCCGCGCGGCACGCAGACCATTCTGGCTAAGATCACCATCGCCGCCGCCGCGCTCTTCATGCTCGTCGCGCTGACGCTCTCTTTGCCCATCGTCACAGGTTCGCGCTCCGTTGTTTCCGGCGACGCCGAAACGACGCCCGCGCAGCCCGCCACCACGCCCGCCGAGCCGACCGGCACAACTACCGCGCCCGTCGTAACGACGGAGACGCAGAACAGCGGCGCAGCCACGACGCCCGACGCGAACACGAACGCAACGGGCGCGAACGCGAACGCCAACAGCAACAACGCGCAACCGCAAGCGTCGCCGCAGCCGAGCAGGTAACGCGCGTGCGCGTTTAGGAGTGAAGCCGTCGCGCTCCAACAAACGCGGCGAGCGCACGTTTGACAATTTCATCAGCCGAAGTGGCGGAACTGGTAGACGCGCACGTTTGAGGGGCGTGTGAGGTAACTCGTGGGGGTTCGAGTCCCCCCTTCGGCATCAACCTCTTCCTATAGGTCTTGATAATAAAGCGCTTATAGGTTCTTAGTTTTATCGTTGTCCATATTGCGTCCGGTCTGGGCGCCATTTAGATGTTTCCTCCCGACTTATATACTGGTTTTCAGCTTAATCCAGTTGTTATAGCGTAACAAAATTTTAGTCCCCATTAAGCGATAGGTGCCATTTCCGAGTAGGAGCTCGTGGCGCTGTGACAGTTACCTCATTAACTGTTTCTCATAGTCTGACTTGGCTTCCAGGTCAGATTCGCTCTTCTCACGGCGTCTCGTATGTGACAAGACGTTTCACACATGGTACAATCAATGACTACTCCCGTTAGTAATATTATTGAAGGCGTCAGCAACACCGCCTTGAAGTATTGGCTTAGACGCAATGGGTTCCGGCATTCAGCCGGGACAGTAGATGCACTAATAGCTTTGGTTGAGAAAGCAATTGATAAAGATAAGTTATCTATTGAGCGTTTAAAAGAAGGTGTACGAGAGATCGAGGAGCATGGGGGGAAGAGAGTATTCCTCAAGGAACTGATTGACCTAAGTATTTTTGAAAACCGAAAAACTTTTGAGAAACATCTATCAACCCTAGACATCACTCTCGCTGACAGTCCAGGTGCTTCTATTAAGCGGCCTGCTAAACCGAGAATTAATTATGCCATCTGGCAAGGTAACGAGGTAAGAGTTAAATATTCAGAACGACATGAGCGGATTAATTTCGATAAGAAAACACGTAAATGGGAAGAAATAGCTAGCACTAACTTCATTGTTATTTCAGTTGAAACTGATACTGGCTTTACAAAAATATTTATGGACCCTTCTGGAGATGTGCATCCGCACATGAACGATAGGGGGACGATTACTGATGATGCTTACACTCAATTCTATTTTGATAAAGCGGCAGAGATTTTTGGTGAGTTCGATGATTTCGATTTGATTCAACCAGTAAACCGACTACTTGCAATTAATCCTCCGATTTATAAGTTTATTAACAACAGTGGTTGGACAGATGATGGTTTTCAGTATTCATTCAAGGGCAGAGAAGACGTAAGACAATGCCAAGGCCATAAAGCTGCTGCAGGGGGTAATGCTAGCCCGGGTGCACCAGACTTCATCCGTGGTTCATGGCTTCAGTCTCAATCCTTCGTTCCTTCAGAGCCGGGTGAGGAATCTGAAGATGATAAAAATTTGTACCAGCTTGAGCGTGACCTATATATGCCAATATGGCCACCATTAAGCCGGATACAATTCAAAGCTGACTGTCTGAAGGAAGAGGTAAACTATGCCATTTCCAGAATTAGAAATATATAAAGAGCAGGACTCAGAAGTGGCTTCACTCCTCGGCAGGCTGGAGGTGTATCTTGACGAAATATTGATGCGCCCGCCACATGATGTTAAGTCGTTTTATGAAAGCCCCAAACATGATATTAATCCGCTTTTGGTAGCTAATAAAATTGGAACGACGGTCCCGCGAGTCCACGGCTTACTATACATGTGCTTTGAGGCGGGGGTCATAACTCCCCGCTGGGACATTTATTGTCCGGAGACAGAAGAGTTCATTGAAAGTCGTTACACTCCTGAAGAAGCTGGCAAAGATGTTGAATGTCACTATCATGAATTTGAAACGGTACATTCATTAGATGAATTCCCTGTCATGCTTATGTTCCAGTTTGCCCCTCATAAAATTCCTGATGACATGCGGGTTGCCGTGTAATGTCAACTTCTGGTTCTATCAACCCCGAGCGGCTACAGGAAACGGCATTCAAACTTTACGAAGCTGCTAAGACAGAGCAGAACCCAGTTATAGCTGCATCAATGATCAAAAGCGCCGAGCGTCTTTTTAATTTCTTTGGCGCCAGTGCTATATCACAGGAGGCAAAACAAGTAGTTATGGGCGATCAAAATATAGTAACTGGCGGTCAGGTTGGATCTATGGGATCAGGCTCTAAAGCAGAAGGGAATACTTTTAATCAAAATAATACTGAAGGGCAACAGCCCGTTGATATGAAGAAGTTAACTGATGAATTAGGGGCGCTTTCCCAAAAGATTTTGGAGATGGGATACACTCCTGAGAATATTGCTACGGCTGGCGCTGTAGCAAATGCTCAAATCGCTTTAAAGGGAAATGATTCTTCAAGTGCCCAGGAATCATTAACTAAGGCTGGTGAAGCGGCACTTGAAATGGCGAACGCACTCGGCATGTATGAGGCAGCAGAGGCTTTAAGAAGGTCGGGCATTGCCACACCTGAAGATCGCGCCCGCATCCATCCTTGGGCCCAATTGCCGCACGAAGAGTTTCTTGTAGAAGAAGAGAAGATCGGCGATCTGGCACAAAGGAAAATTCTGCATAACCTTGAACGCTACGGCATTTGCTTGCTCAGACCTGTTGGTCAGGAAGCTAAGGTCCAGCTGGTTGAAAGCCTCATAACAATGCTAGGCACCGCAACCGAATGGCAGAATGAAGAAAAGGGACCAATAAAAGATATTCGACCCAAGGAAGGCGTTGATCCTAATACCGGTGACTCGAAGGGTGATTTAGGTTTCCACGTGGATGGCACTCAGGCAGTCGAGCAACCTCCGGTATTGTTATTTCAGTATGCACTCGGTGCGCCATTAGGTGGCCACAGCAAGTTCGCCGATGCGGCTAGAATTATTCGTGACATTCCAGAGGAGCGGCGTTATCAACTGCTTGCTAACTTGGCGAGGCCGGATGCTGCTACCTTCACGAAACGAGAGATGCGGTATCAGGGGCCTATCCTTTCGTACTCGCCTACAGACCAACTTATGTTCAGGGTTAGGTTCGATGACGTAATTGACGTGCATGCAGAATGCAGAGAGGATTTTGAGTTGCTTAAAGAGAAATTCAACGATCCTTATTACCCATCGGTCTTTCAACCACGGAACGCAGATCTGGTCATCTTTGATAACTGGCGAGTGATGCACGCGAGGACAGAAGTTTACGGAGACCGGCACCATAGACGTGTCTGGTTCAACAACCTTAGGCTCGAACACCAACCTAAATGCTATTTGGGCATCAGGCCGATTCCTAAGGCTGTGGCCGCCGAAATTGAAAGACAGAACGGCAGCTAGATGTGCTTTCGCATTGTCAATCAAATTAACATCCCTTAAATCCTACTGATGCTTCCGAGCGAATGTCACCACCGTCGCGGCCATCTTTTCCGCCACCCTCTCTAGCCTTTCTTCGGCATCCATCTCTCGCAATCGAATAAATGGGGCGGCATGAAAATGCCGCCCTTTTTCGTTTCCCGAAGCCTTATCGCGCGCGGGCTTTGTGAGCTATCGCCGAGACTGTTAAACTCTCTTTCGTTCAAGTCTCTCGCGCGTTATGCCGATGCCTTTTATCACTTTCAATTCAATCTCCCTGAGACACCGACTTGTTTCGACGACGGCAACTACGGCTTTGTTTCTAATCGCCGCGCTGCTGGTTGCTGCTATGGCGTCGTCGTCAGCGTTCGCGCAATCCCTTGATGTCAACTCGCCGACGCCAATCGTCTCGAACGAGATCAACGGGCGCATAGCCCCGCTCGACATCGGCGACTCGCGTTCGACGCGATACTTCTACATCTTCAACGGCCTGCAAGGCGATCTCGAACTGTCGGTCGAAAGCAACAATCTCGACGGCGACATAGACATCTTCCTCGCGGGCAGCCTGCGCCCGCTCACCAAGGTGACGCTCTACGCCGGAGCGAGCGCGAGCCGCGCGTCGAAGACCGTCTATCTGCGCCGCGAAGAACCGCTCATCCTGCGCGTGCAGGCGCGCACGCCCAACGACGCGGAAGGCACTTACCGCATACGCTTTGGCGGCGCGTTCAGACCCGCTTCGCCTCTCGCGGGCAACGCCACGCCGGTTGATGAGACGGCCAACGCGAACGCATCGCCCGCGAGAAGCGCGGACAGGAAAGTCAAACGCGTCTCATCGGTCGGCGCGCGCATTGAAGAACCCGTCACAGAGGTTGCCAGAGAAGAACCGAAGAAGGAAGAAGAGACGCCCACCCCGCCCGTCGCAACGAGACGAACCACGCCCGCGCCGCGAACGGCGAGAACCCGTACGCCGCCGCGCCGAACTTCGCGAGCGGAAACGGCGCGCAAGACTCCCCCGAAAACCGACACAGCCGACGCGGAGAAAGTTGAAACGTCGAAGCCGGAGAGCGCGAAGGGCGAAGTTGCGAAGACGGGCGAGGGAAACGAGCCTGACGCGGCGGAGAGGACTGCGACGCCGAAGCCCGCACAAAGGCGACCCGTGCGCGTGCCGCGCGCGCGCAACAACCGGAACACGACGACTGCGAGAAGAAGCGACACATCAACGTCGCCCGATGCGGTCTCGGTGCCGACGACGCCCGCGGAGAACGCCGCGCCTGCTGCGGAGGCTCCGGGCGTGCGTCTCGTCCTCGTCATGCGCGACGGCGAAAAATTCGTGCGCGACATGTCGAGCGTGCGTCGCCTGACGGTTGAGAGGGGCATGCTCGTCATCGTCTCGAAGAACGGGACGGTCGAACGGCAGCCGATGAGTTCGGTGCTGCGTATGTCGATCGAACCGTAGCAGGGCGGCAAAGGGAAGCGGCGCGATAAAGTCTTTCGGGCGAGCTGATGGAAGAAGGACGAAACACGGAAGGGGAGGTTGAGGTCGTCAAACGGCGCGCGGGGGGCGCGTGGCGCGTCGCCGTCGTGTTGCTGGCCGTCCTCGTCGCGGTGTTGCTTTACAGTCGCGGCGAGATGTGGTCTTCGCCGGAACAGTGGCAGGCGAACGGCGCTGGATTCGTCACGGCGTTCGCCATCGTCCTGATTATGACCGCGAGTTTGGCGTGCGGACTCACGGCTTCATACTTTCTCATACTCACGCCGCTCCTGTTCCCGCCGCACTGGTCCGCTTTGATCACGACGGCGGGCTGCGTGCTCGGCGCGGCGGGCGGTTACCTGTTCGCGCGTTTCGTGGGAGGGGCGTGGGCGGAGCGTTTTCGCGGCGGGCGTGCGCGGCGTTTCCTGTCAACTCATTCGAGTTTTCTCGCGCTCTTCGGACTCCGGCTCGCGCCCAGCCCGCACAGCATCGTCAACTACGCGGCGGGGCTGGCGCACATCCCGCCCGCGCGATTTTTGATCGCGACGCTGGCGGCGATGAGCGTTAAGTCTTACGTCTATGCGATTGCCGTGCATAGCGCCGTCGGCGCGAATTCGGCGGCGGGTGTGGTGAGCGCGCCCGTCGTGCTGTCGCTCGTCGGCGTCGCCGCGCTCTCGCTCGTCGGCCACGTCTTGACCAGACGCTACGCGGCCTTGCGAGTCGCCCCGACTTCAATCCCCAATCGTCTCGGATGAGCGGCGCGCGCCTGACGCGCCTCGTTCGAGAATCCGTATAGCTTTACCTGCGACCGAGAGCGCCACGTGCGAGTTGACAACATCTGCCGCGCCAGGCGTGTAACCCGAATAACGATCAAGACTGCGCCGACAATTTCAAGCAGCGACATGACGCGACGAACCGGCACATCCAAAAAGCGAATCGCGCCGCCGCAATCGAAGCGGCACGTTTACCCGTTCGCGGCCATCGTCGGGCAGGAGGAGTTGAAACTCGGCTTGCTTCTCAACGTCATCGCGCCTTCCGTCGGCGGCGTCCTCATCATGGGACATCGCGGCACGGGAAAATCAACCGCCGTGCGCGCGCTGGCCGAACTGTTGCCGCCGCTCTCGAAAGTGCGCGGTTGTCTCTACGGCTGCGACCCTGCGGCGGAAGCCGACCTCTGCGCCGATTGCCTTACACGCCTCGCGGAGACGAGCAAACTACGAGCAGAACGCGCGCCCGTGCCGGTCGTTGATCTGCCCTTGAACGCGACCGAAGACCGCCTCGCGGGCACGATCAATTTTGAACGCGCGATCAAGGAAGGTGTCAAGACTTTCGAGCCGGGTCTGCTCGCGCGCGCGCATCGCGGCTTTCTCTACATTGACGAAGTCAATCTGCTCGAAGACCACCTCGTTGATCTGTTGCTCGACGTGTCGGCTTCGGGGCGCAACCGCGTCGAACGCGAGGGCGTTTCGATTGAGCACGCGTCGAAGTTTGTGCTGGTCGGTTCGGGCAATCCCGAAGAGGGCGAACTGAGGCCGCAACTGCTCGACCGCTTCGGCCTCTACGCGGAGATTCGCACCGCCGCACACATCGAAGAACGAGTCGAGATCATCACCCGCCGCGAAGCCTTCGACCGCGACCCGGCGGCGTTCTGCGCCGGTTGGGAGAACGAGCAGGCGCAGCTTCGACGCCGTCTCGTCCGCGCGCGCGCGTCGTTTGCGAAGGTGCGTCTCTCGATGCCGCTCGTGCGGCGGATCGCGGAACTGTGCCAGCGTCTAAATCTTGACGGGCATCGGGGCGAGTTGACGATTGCGCGTGCGGCGCGCGCTCTGGCCGCGTTTGAGAATCGAAAGGATGTTTCGGCGGAAGACGTGCGCCGCGTGGCCGCGCTCGCCTTGCGTCATCGCCTGCGGCGCGACCCGCTCGAACAAACAAGCGGCGGCTCGCAGATCGAGCAGGCCACGGAAGAGTTGTTCGGCGCGCGCGACAACGCGGGCGACGAAAGCGAAGCCAACGCGGGTGACGCGACGCCGCAACGTACGCCGAAAAAAACTCCGCCTGACGAAGCGGGCGGCAACAACGGCGGCGGGCGTCAAGCGCGCTCTGCGCCGCACCGCGAAGGCGAAGGGCGCGCGCCCGATGCGCGAAGCGATGAGCGCCCCGCGCCGACGCTCGATGCGAAGTTGCCGACGGAGTCTTTCGACGAGAATTTGCGCGTCAGGCATACGCGCGCAAAGTCAATTCAACACGCGAAGCGTCGCGGAAACTCGCGGGCGAATTCTGCGAACCAGCCGCGCGGTCGTTATTCGCGCGCCGTCGCCGATGCCGCGAGAAGCGACAACCTGAAAGTTGCGCTCGATGCCACCGTGCGGGCTGCGGCCTCGTCGCAAATGTTTCGTCGGCGCGGAACGTCCACGCACGCGTTACAAATCGAGGCGGGCGACATGCGTTACAAACAGTTCAGCCGCCGCGCGGGGACGCTCTTTGTTTTCGCCGTCGACACTTCGGGCAGCATGGCGCTCAACCGCATCTCGCAGGCGAAGGGCGCGCTCGTGCGCCTACTCCGCCAGTCATACATCAACCGCGACCGCGTTGCGCTCGTCACGTTCCGCGAACGCGAAGCGAGCTTGTTGCTCCCGCCGAGCCAATCGGGCGCGCTCGCGCGTCGCCTGCTCGACGCGCTGCCCGTCGGCGGCGCGACGCCGCTCAGTTCCGGTTTGCTTCGCGCGCTCGAAGTGTGCGAACGCGCCGCGCGACAGGGAACGCAGCGCATCGTCCTGCTCGTCTTCACGGACGGGCGCGCGAACGTGCCGCGCGACGGACGGATCGACGCAGACCGCTCCCTTGCGCGGCGACGCATCAAGAGCGAGTTGGAAAAAATCGGCATCGCCCTGCAACGCACGGGCGTTGCTTCCGTCGTCGTCGATACGCAGAACCGCTTCACTGCGGGCGGCGAAGGCCGGGCGCTCGCGCGAGCGCTCGGCGGGCGCTACGCGCACCTGCCTTCGTTGCGGTAGCCGGCGGCTTTTTTCGCGCGACAAAAATTTCCGACGCGTCCGCGTCTCGCATTCTCATTTACAAAGCGATTGAAACCTGTCTATTTTATGTGCGCCCGTTGAGTCAGTCTTGCCGCTTCGGTTTCAGCCTGTTCAAACATGAGCGATAGCCACGAACAACAACGCCTCACGAAGATTGAGCGCGACCGCCGCGTGCTCGAACTGTGCGAGCAGGTATCGGAGATCGAGGGGCGTCTGATCCCGACGGGCTTGCACGTCTTCGGGCGCGCGTCCGTCGAACAAGAGCGCGCCGATTTATTGCGCATGGTCGCCTCCTTCGACAGGCCGGAGGCAAACGCGCGCGCGCTACCCAGACTCATCGAAGAAAATTTACAGATCAACTCGACTTCTCCGTTCGATAACGACAGGGCGAACTTCAATGAGGAAAATCTGCGGGCGCGTGAACGCGTCGAAGCGATTACGCGCGAGGCCATACGGCGTTTTCTGCAAGACGGGGGCGAGGCTGCGTGTGCATGGTTGGAAGAGACGGCGCGCGTGCCGACAGTCGAATCGCGTCCGGTCTTCGCGTTGCTCGAACGCATCGCGGCGCAGTTGCAGGTCAATCAAGAGTTGGACGCTTTCGTGCGCGCGCTTCGCGGGGAGTACATCGAGCCGGGGCCGGGCGCGGACATCGTGCAGAATCCCGCCATCCTCCCGACGGGCAGAAACACGCACGCCGTCAACCCTTACGGCGTGCCCTCCGATCTCGCCTACGCGCGCGCCGAACGCGTCGTCAAACTTCTGCTCGAACGCCACCTCGCGGAGCACAAACGCTATCCGGCGGCGATGGCGCTCGTCCTCTGGGGACTCGACAACATCAAGACGCAGGGCGAAGGCGTCGCTCAGGCTCTGTGGCTTCTGGGCGTGCGCCCCGTGCGCGACGGGATGAACCGCGTGACGGATGTGGAAGCGATCCCGCTCGATAAATTAGGCCGCCCGCGCATAGACGTGGTGATGACCGTCTCCGGAATATTCCGCGATCTCTTCGGCGCGACGATGGGACTTCTCGACCGCGCCGTGCGCACCGTCGCCGCGTTAGATGAACCATTGGAGTCGAACTACGTGCGGCGCAACATTCAGGCGCGTATGGAAGCGGACGCGTGCGACTTTGAAGAGGCTGCGCTGCGCGTCTTCTCGAACGCGGCGGGCAACTACGGCACGAACGTCAACTTCATGGTGATGGATTCGCAGTGGGAAGCGGACGACACGCTGGCCGATCTTTTCGTCACGCGCAAGTGTTTCGCGTACGGGCGCGGCGCAGACGGGCGCACGCTTGAAGGGCGCGAAGCGCGCACGGCTTTGAACAGCGCGCTCGCACGCGTCGAAGCGACGTATCAGAATATAGACTCGTTCGAGATCGGCATCACGGACGTGGACCATTATTTTGAATATCTGGGCGGTGTCTCGAAGGCCGTGGAGAAACAGTCGGAATCGCGCCCCGCCATTTATCTGTCCGACACGCTTTCGCGCGAGGCGAAGGTGCGCTCGGTCGAAGAGACGATCCGTTTGGAGACGCGCACGAAGACGCTCAACCCGAAGTGGTACGAGGGCATGCTCAAGCACGGCTTTCGCGGCGTGGCGGAGATCGAGAGCCACGTTGCCAACACGTTCGGGTGGAGCGCAACCGCCGACGCGGTTGACGATTGGATTTATACGGAAGTGGCCGAAACCTTCGTGCTCGACGAGCGCATGCTCGAACGCCT
This sequence comes from Pyrinomonadaceae bacterium, assembly GCA_035296385.1. GTDB lineage: Bacteria > Acidobacteriota > Blastocatellia > Pyrinomonadales > Pyrinomonadaceae > JAIVJZ01. The sequence goes on from DATHBB010000091.1 coordinate 41,698, forward strand.
GCGCGAACTCAACCCGCATTCCGCGCGCTCGATAGTCGCGCGGCTGCTCGAAGCCGAGGGGCGCGGCTTCTGGCAGGCCGACCCCGAAGTGATCGAACGCGTGCGCGAAACTTTGATCGAACTCGAAGACAGGCTCGAAGGCGTCGCCTGAATCCTATCTCTGAAGGGCGCGGTTGTTGAATGAGGTCGGCGCGGCTGCGCCTGAACTGCTGAAAAGTTCTGTTCTGAAAAAAGTATGAACGGGTTGAAGATCACCGTCTGCTACGTCGGGTCGAGTTTGCTCGCGCCGCTCAAGCAGGCCGAGCGCGAGATCGAGCGCGCGTATGCGCTCGGCTTGCGGGTCGCGGCTTACAACTTCGGCGCGCCGCTGGACGAAACGCAGTGGACGGAGATCGAGCGCGAACTCGCCGCGTCGCAAATAATCTTCGTCATACAC
>DATHBB010000092.1:0-9853 GCA_035296385.1 Pyrinomonadaceae bacterium
TTGTCTTTCCTTTGCGTCTTTGCGCCTTTGCGTGAGCTTTTTCTTTTGACCCGTCGCCGTTTCGTTCGCGCGCCGAAACGGGTTATCATGTGTGTTTCGCCGGGAGACGAAATTGCTCTCTGTGCGTCCCGGCGTCCGAAGTGAAACATGACTGAAGAAGCGATCACAGTGCGCGGCGCGCGCGTCAACAATCTCAAGAACGTAGATTTCAGCATCCCCATCGAACGCCTGACGGTCGTGACGGGCGTTTCGGGCTCGGGCAAGTCATCGCTCGCCTTCGACACGATCTACGCCGAAGGTCAACGCCGCTACGTCGAATCTCTCTAGTCCTACGCGCGGCAGTTTCTCGAACGTATGGACAAGCCGGACGTGGACGAGGTGCGCGGCATCCCGCCCGCCATCGCCATCCGGCAGAAGAACTCCACGCGCAACCCGCGCTCCACGGTCGGCACGCAGACGGAAGTTTACGACTACCTGCGACTCTTGTACGCGCGCGTCGGCACGACCCTCTGCCGCGTCTGCGGGCGCGAGGTGCACAAAGACTCGCCCGACTCGGCCGCCGCCGAAACGCTCTCGACGCTCGCCGAAGGCACGCGCTTCTACGTCCTCTTCCCCGCCGAGGCGGGCTTGCGTGTGGATTCGACCGAAGGCCAAAACGGCGCGGGCAAGAAGGCGGGCGCTAAGGGTCGCTCCAGGAAAAGCAAGACGGGCGAAGAGGCGGCGCGCTCGCTCGGCCCCCAGGCCGTGACGGCGCACGTGATGAGCCTGATGCAGCGCGGCTTCACGCGTCTCTACGCTTCGGGTGAGACCATCGAACTGCGCTCGCCCGACGACTATGCGCGCCCGGACTTCGCGGACGTGTACGTGCTCGTGGATCGCCTCGTCGCGCGCGCAGATGTGCGCAGCCGCCTCACCGACTCGCTCCAGACCTGCTTCGTCGAAGGGCACGGCGCGGCGTTCGTCCAGACGGCGGAGGATGCGCCGCGCACGTTGAAATTCTCCGAGCGTTTCGAGTGCCGTTACGACGGCACCGTCTACGCGCAGCCCGAACCGCGCCTGTTCAGTTTCAACAACCCGTTCGGCGCGTGCCCCACCTGTCAGGGCTTCGGCAACACCATCGGACTCGATCTCGATCTCGTCATCCCGAACCCCCTGCTCTCGATTGATGAGGGCGCGATTGAACCCTGGACGAAGCCGCAACACGAATGGGCACGCACGGAACTCAAACGCTTCGCACGCTCTGAAGGCATCCCGACCGACGTTGCCTACGCCGAACTCTCGCGCGCCCAACAACGCGCCATCGTTGAGGGCAAAGGCCACTGGGGCGGCGTCCACGGCTTCTTCGCGTGGCTGGAGACGAAGAAGTATAAACTGCACGTGCGCGTCTTCCTCGCCAAGTATCGCGGCTACACGCGCTGCCCTGAATGCGGCGGCGGGCGTCTCAGGCAGGAAGCGCGCGACGTGCGCGTCGGCAATCGGACGCTGCCGGAAATCTGCGCGCTGCCGGTCAAGGAAACGGCGGTCTTCTTCGACACGCTCCGGCTTTCCGAAGAGCAATCGGCCATCGCCGACAAAGTGCTCTTTGAAGTGCGCCGCCGCCTGCGCTTTCTCGTCGATGTCGGTCTGGATTACCTGACGCTCGACCGTCTCGCCTCGACGCTCTCCGGCGGCGAAGCGCAGCGCATCCAACTCGCCACCAACCTCGGCTCCGCTCTCGTCGGCGCGCTCTACGTGCTGGACGAGCCCTCCATCGGGCTTCATCCGCGCGACAGCGAGCGGCTCATCAAGTTGCTCCACAACCTGCGCGACATCGGCAACACCGTCCTCGTCGTCGAACACGACCCGGACATGATGCGCGCCGCCGACCACATTCTCGACGTGGGCCCGGCGGCGGGCGAACTCGGCGGGCGCATCGTCTTCGAGGGCGATTTCGCCGGGCTGTTGAAAGATTCGACGACGCTGACGGGCAAATACCTGCGCGGCGAGGCCGAGATCAAAGAGCCGAAGCAGCGGCGCGCGGCGAAGAAAAAGCGGCTCTCGGTGCGCGGCGCGACCGAGCATAATTTGCAGGGCGTTGACGTGGACATCCCGCTGGAGATGTTCGTCTGTATCACGGGCGTCTCGGGTTCGGGCAAATCGACGCTCGTCCACGACGTTCTCTTCGCCGGTTTGAAGAAGCAGCGAGGCGAATGGCAGGGACGCGTCGGCGCGTTTACGAAACTCGAAGGCGGCGCAGGCGTGGACGACGTGGTGCTCGTCGATCAGTCGCCCATCGGACGCACGCCGCGCTCGAACCCCGTCACCTACATCAAAGTCTACGACGGCATACGCGAAGTCTTCGCCGCGACGCGCGACGCGCAATCGAAAGGTTTCGACGCCTCCTACTTTTCCTTCAACGTGCCGGGCGGGCGCTGCGACGTGTGCGAGGGCGACGGCACGGTGACGGTCGAGATGCAGTTTCTCGCCGACGTGGAACTCCAGTGCGAAGAGTGCAAGGGCACGCGCTTCAAGTCGAACGTCCTCGAAGTGCGCTATCGCGGCAAGAACATCAACGATGTGCTCAGCATGACCGTGCGCGAAGCCCTCACCTTCTTCCGCGACGTGAACAAGATCGCAAACAAGCTACGCGTGCTGGACGAAGTGGGACTCGGCTACCTCCGTCTCGGCCAGTCGGCGACTACTTTGTCCGGCGGCGAGGCGCAGCGCATCAAGCTCGCCTCCTTCCTCTCGAAACGCACGGGCGCAAAGACGCTCTACATCTTCGACGAGCCGACCACCGGCCTCCACTTCGACGACATCAACAAACTGCTCGCAGCCTTCCGCACCCTCGTCGAAGCGGGCGGCTCGCTCCTCGTCATCGAACACAACCTCGACGTGATCAAAACCGCCGACCACATCATAGACCTCGGCCCCGAAGGTGGCGACGCCGGCGGCCAGGTCATAGCCTGCGGCACACCCGAAGAGATCATAAAAGCCAAAAACTCCCACACCGGACGCTTCCTCAAAGAACACCTCGCCCGCTCAAATGGATATGCGAAGAACGGTCACCACGCCTAACGCACAAAAGCGGCGACGGGCGCAAACATTAAATTGCTACCCACCGCCGCCGCTCAAATCTCTCAAATCTCAACTCATCTCGCCCGCCGCTGCCGCCCGCACTACCGTCAACAAGCCCGCCTCATCTGCCACCGCGAGCGCGTCAAACAATTTCAGTAATCGCTTGACGTACCCATCATCTTTATTGATCACCCGCGCCGCCTTGAATGACTCAATCGCTTCGGGCACGCGATAGCCACCCTCGCACAAAGTCAGCCCGCACAACGCCACCCCCTTGGCATCAAGGGCATTGAAATATTGCGCGCTATGCGTCAGTAAGGCGTCAGCTTGAGCTACTGCCGTTGCGAACGCCTCTTGCGCTGCCATGCGATCATCTTGACGCACCGCGATGACACCGAACGCCACACTAGCGTTGTGATTATTTTCTGGTTCATCGTATTGGCGCGCAGACTCAGCAGCAGCACGCGCGCCACTTAAATTACCTGTGTAAAGCAGCAAAAGGGCAAGAATCTCATTACCAATACTTCCTAGTGTTGGGCTGCTAAGTTCATCTCCTATCTTGATACTCTCATATGCATGCTGTATTGCTTCCTGATAATTACCCTTATCATTTAGTACTCTTGCTAAATTTTCATGAACATGTCCCTGCCCTAGCCTCCTTCCCGCAATTCGCGGGATGTCTATTGATTTCTCATAATACTCAATAGCGCAATCAGTCTGTCCTAACGCCGCATAGCAATTGCCTAAGTTTCCCAACGCACTACCTTCTGCTGCAAGCTCATTTATCTCTCGAAATATGGCTATTGATTGTTCATAACACTTAATGGCACGCTTAGTTTGCCCCAGATTGACATAGCAATTACCCAAACCCCCAAGCCACGCGCCTTCGCCACCACGATCCTTCCTCCCACGAGCAATTGTCAGTGCCTGTTCGTAGCTGTCTATTGCTTCTTGTACCCGGCCAGCCAAGCGATAAGCACTGCCTAAGTTGCCAGCACTACGCTGCATTGGTGATGGATCGTTGAGTTTATCCTGTAAGCGCTCATGCAGTTCTATCACCAAGCGATAAAAGCCCCATCGCAGTAAATAGTCAAAGTCAATATCCAGCAGCACCCATGCAGCCGTCTCGTAATCCTGACCTTCGCAGCGTAGGTCAAACTCCGCGAGTTGAGGGGCTAGGTCTTCAATCGTCTTCCAGTCTTCGCGGGGTATGCGGCTCTTTTTGAAATACTCGGCGGCGCGGTGCAAGAGGGAAAATTGGGTGAAGGGCGCTGCTTTCACTTTGCGGCGGTCGGACTGTTCGCCTGCGGGGATGCGGGTGAAGGCGTAGGCGCGGTCAACGGGGTGGAGGTAGTAGCGTCCGGTCTCTTTGCGGGCGAATTGCATGTTGACGAGACGGTTGAGGACGGGTGCGCTGTTGACGCTGGGCATGTAGGGTTGGAGTAAATAATCTACGGCAGCGGGTGTGACGGGGCGGTTATAGACGGCTAGCGCCTGCATCACCTGTTGGGCGGCGGGGTCGAGGCGGCTGAAGGCTTCGCCGACCAAATCTCGGACGACGTTGTCGGGGAGCATGTGGGCGGTGTCGCTCAGGAGTTCGGGGAGCGTGGTGTCGCGGTCGGCGGAGAGGATGGCGAAGAGCGCTTCGAGGGCGCGAGGGTAGCCGCGCGTGCGCTCGCGTGCTTCGTTCAGCAGTTTGTCAGGCGCGGACTTGAGGCCGACTTTGCCGTCGGCGTCCATCTCGCGCAGGATGTTCTCGGCGTAGGGCGACACCAAGCCTTCGTCCAGATCGAGGCGACGCTGCCGACCGGGTTGTACGAGCGCGAGCGTGCGCGGCGGGATGCGCGTGGTGATGATCACTTTAACGCCGTGTTGCGGCACGTCGAGCAAGGCGCGCAGGGCTTCGTCGAGTTCGCCGTCGTGGATGTCGAGCGTGGACGGATCGATCAAGTCCTCGAAGTTGTCGAGCAAGAGCACGGTGCGCCCTTGCGGGAAATTGGCGAGCAGCGTCTGCATCTTGTAGGCGGTGCTGACCTGTGGGTTCTTGTAGAGCGCATCGAGTTGGTTGGCGACATCTGTGGGCAGGAGTTTGCCGAGATCGCTGTAGAGGTTGGGCACGTTGACGCGGCGCGTGCCGGTGGCGCTCAAGTAAACGATGCCCTCGACGCGCATCGCGCCGCCGTTGTCCGGCAACTGGCCGCTCTCCAGAGACTTGAGCAGGCGACAGACGAGCGCCGTTTTGCCCGTCCCGCCGCGCCCGACGACCGTTAACAGGCGCAACGCTTCGTCGTTCAGGAACGCGCCGACCGACACCGTCTCGAAGACGCGATCCTGAAAATAGCCGGGGGCTAAACCCGGAGGCGGGTTGATGAACTTGCTTGTTATCGTCGCGCCGGAAGGCCGCTCCGGTTGCCGCTCGCGTTCGAGGCCGCGCGCAATGCTCTCGCTCACGCGCTGCGCCGCCGCCTGCGGGTCGGCCACCACCTCTCGCTGCACGGCGATCTGCTTTTGCAGCAGTTCGATGTCGTCCTGAATGCGCGTGCGTTGCGTGGGGTCTTTTTCGCGCACGAGGTCGCGTTTGGCGTCGTCGAGTCGATCCTGCATCGCTTGCAGTTGCCCTGCGGGCGAACCTTGCCATCGCAGGCGCTCGCGCAGACGTGCAAGCCCTGTCTCGAACGAGCCTGTGAAATCTATGTAATGACGCGGCTCAAGACGAAAGGGCATCTCCGCGTCGTCGTGCAGTTTGATCGGGATGATGGGCTTCTTGTATTTGAGCGCGCGCGTCCATTCCTGTTTGCAGACGGAGTTAGGGTTGACGCTGTCGCGCGTCATCACGAAGATCACGCCGTCGCATGTGCGGATCGCCTCGACGAGTTGTTCGTCCCATGCAGGCCCCGGCTGGAGGGCACGCTGGTCCAGCCAGACGGGAATTTCCGGCGGCCCGGCTTGAAGACTGTCCGCCAGCCGGAGCGCGAAGTCCGGCGCGTCAACCGAAGAGTAGCTGATAAAGTGATGTGGCATTACTTACCTCGTAGGTTGTGAGGCTCAAACTACAGGCCGAACTCGCGCGGCTGGCGGCAATGGCTCGCCCGCTCTCGTGTGATAGGTGGCATTTCGAGCGTGCATTATAATAGCCGAGTTTGTAGCCGCCGTGTAAAGAAAGGAGTTGAATTTGAGCACATGAGTTTAAAACAACGAATCATTGACGACATGACCGACGCGATGCGCGCGAAGGACGCGACGCGGCTTTCGACTTTGCGCATGGTGAAGGCCGCGATGATGAATCGGCAGATCGAGAAGGGCGGCGAGTTGACCGACGAGGAGATGGCGAAAATGCTCCAGTCGCTGTTGAAACAGAGGCGCGATTCGGTCGAGCAGTATGAGAAGGGCGGGCGCGCGGAGTTGGCGGCGAAGGAGAGGGCGGAGATTGCGGTCATCGAAGCCTATCTGCCGCAGGCCGCGACGCGCGAGGAGATTGAGGGGGCTGTGACCGCCGCGATTGAGGAGACGGGCGCGTCTTCGATGAAGGAGATGGGCGCGGTGATGAAATCGGTGCAGGCGCGACTCGCGGGGCGCGCGGCGGACGGGCGCACGGTGAGCGAAATCGTCAAAGCCAAATTAGGGTAAAGGGTAAAGGGTAAGGGGGAAAGGTAAAACTTTAAGTCGCATTTTCCAGCACAAGTTGCCCGCTTTTTCCTTTCCCCTTTACCCCTTGCCCTTTACCCTGCTTTTGCTTCGCTCCGCTTTTGCCCTTTTGCGCGTTTCCCTTTATAATCCGTCTCTTGCTCGGAGCGCGGTGGCGTTGTCCAGTGGGTTCGCGCCCACTTTTTATTTTGGGCGTCAGTTTTTTGAGCAAAGGGGGTCGGGGAAGCGATGGAAGCTGCGGAGATGGAAGGGCGGATTCGGGAGATCGCCGAACGCGTGGCGACCGAACACGGGCTGGAACACGTTCACACGGAAGTCGGCGTGCTGGGGCGAAACGCGGCGGTGCGCATCTTCATAGACAAACCCGATGGCGTGACGCACGCGGATTGTTCGACCGTGAGCCACCACGTCGGCACGATCCTTGAGGTGGAAGACTGGGTCAATTCGGCCTATACGCTTGAAGTGTCCTCTCCCGGCCTTGAGCGCGGCCTCTACAAGCGCGAAGACTACGAACGCTTCGCCGGGCATCTCGCCAAGATGAAATCGCGCGAGGCCGTCAACGGCCAACGCAACTTCAAAGGCCGCATCGTCGGCCTTGAGGGCGACAAGGTAATATTTGAAGACAACACGAGCGGGCGCGTCAAAGTGCCGTTCGCGAGCATCGTCAAAGCGAACCTTGAGATCGACGTGGAAGAAGAGTTTCGCCTCGCGGCTGAACGCGAGAAGGCCGCCAAACAGAACGGCGGCAGTTAGTACAACTGAATAACAACTGAATAGGAAAGATGCCAGATGTCAGATGCCGGATGTTAGTTAAGAAGCAAGCTATTTTTACTAACATCTAACACCTGACATCCGGCCACAAAAATTATGAGTGCATCCATCGGGCAGAGCATTGACGCGTTGTGCAAAGAGCACGGCATTGACCGCGAACTCGTCATCGAGGCGATGAAGGAGGCCGTGCGCGCAGCGGCGCGCAAGCAATTCAAGTCGGGCGAGGAGATCGCCGTCGAGTGGTCGAACGAGACCGGCATCGAGTTGTTCGCCTCGAAGGTGATCGTCGAAGAAGTGACGAACGCAGGGCGGGAGATGTCCATCGAGGAGGCGCGCGAACTGGCGGGCGACGACGTGGACGTGGGCGACGAACTGCAACTGCCGCTGCCGATGGAGGAGATGGGACGCATCGCGGCCCAGACGGCCAAGCAGATTCTCTTCCAAAAGGTGCGCGACGCCGTGCGCGCCAACGTCTACGAGCAATACATAGACAAGGTGGGCGACCTCGTCAACGGCTACGTCAAACGCTTCGAGCGCGGCGACATCATCGTTGACCTCGGCACGGTCGAGGCGATCCTCTACCGCAAAGAACAGTCGCGCGGCGAGCAGTGGGGACAGGGCGAGCGCATACGCGTCGTGATTAACGACGTGGCGAAGGAAGCGAAAGGGCCGCAGGTGGAAGTTTCGCGCACATCGCCGGAACTTTTGCGCCGCCTGTTCGAGATGGAAGTGCCGGAGATTTACGACGAGACGGTCGTGATCAAGTCGGCGGTGCGCGAGCCGGGCGAACGCGCCAAGATTGCCGTCGCATCTAACGAACGCGACGTTGATCCGGTGGGCGCGTGCGTCGGCATGAAGGGTTCGCGCGTGCAGGCGATCATCAGAGAGTTGCGCGGCGAGAAGATCGACATCATCGAGTGGTCGGACGAGCCTTCGGTGTTTGCGGCCAACGCCCTGTCGCCCGCGAAAGTTAATCAGGTGCGCATCACCGACATCGAGCGCAGGCAGATGGAAGTGATCGTCAACGAAGATCAACTCTCGCTTGCCATCGGCAAGCGCGGGCAGAACGTGCGACTGGCGACGAAACTCGTCGGCTGGAACATAGACATACGCAGCGAAGAGGAACTGAAGAAGGAAGTTGCCGAGCAGATGGGTGCGCTCATCGCTTCGGGCGGCGCAGTTCCCTTGACCGCGCTCGAAGGCGTCAACGCGGCCACCACCGCCGCGCTCGCCGAACGCGGCATCGAAGACATAGACACGCTCGCCGGAACTTCGCTCGACGACCTGACCGAATATCTCGACATCTCGCTCGACGAAGCGCAGGCCATACTCGATTCGGCGCAACGCGTTGTTGCCGCGCGCGAGCGCAGCAAGGCGGGCGGTAGCGGCGACGATGCGGAGGGCGCGGAGACTGCGGAAGCCGAAGCCGCCGCCGGAGAACTGGCCGATGCGGTGGACGTAGCGGGCGGGGACGATACGGTCGAGCAGAACGCGGCCTCCGTTGAACTAGACCCGTCGGTCGATCCGGGCGAAGTCGAACCTTCGGACGCGATGACTGCGGAAGGCTACGACGAGGCCGTGCGCGGCGGCACGCCGTTTCAGGCCGAGCCGGAAATTTTAGCCGCCGGGTCTGCCGATCCGGTCGCCTCTACGGAAGTTGAAGAGATGTCCGTGGACGAGTTGGTGTTGCAGGAGGCGGGGCGCGATTTGCGCGCAGACACCATCACGCCCGCCGCCGACATGACTTCGACCGACGCGGCTCTCGCCGTCGATGAAGAAGCCGCGGACGAAGGCGAGCCGCCTGTTGAAGACGATTCGCCGCTCTCGCCTCTAGTTTCGGCGTCGGAAGCCTCTGCGCCGGAAGTGCAAATTTCGTCCGCGCCCGCACCCGACTACAGGGTCGAGACGAACGACGAAAAAGACGTTGCCGACGACGAGCAGAAAGATGCTTCGGGCAGCGCGGAATAACCGCTGCGGGCGCGTTCCTCTTAACGAGGGCGCGGCCTGCGGCAACTCGCCTTAGACGGCCTCTCGCGGCACGTGTCCCGATGCTTGGAAAAGCGTCGCGCGCCGTTCGAGAGGTGGCAGAAGGGCAAGAGTCCTTCAACCTTGAAAGCGCGCGACGCCGTTTTACCAAAGCGTCGAGAAGGAAGTGCATGACCGTTCAGTCCAAAGTTCGTATCTACGATCTCGCCAAAGAACTCAAGCTCGAATCGAAGCGTCTCATAGAAGAAGTGCGACGCGAGGGCGTTGACGTGAGTGTGCCCTCGAACACCGTCTCGAAAGAGTTGGCGGAGAAGATTCGCAACAAGTATTTCCCGAAGAAAGAGACGGTCGCGCCGCGCCAGATTCGCATCGTCAAGAAAGCGCACGCCCCCGC
>DATHBB010000093.1:0-12165 GCA_035296385.1 Pyrinomonadaceae bacterium
CCGAGCGGCGTCGGGTCGTGTTTGCGCGCCTCCTCGAAGCGTTTGAAGATGGCGAGTTCGCGGTCGGCCTCCGCTTTGCGCTTGAGACGCGAGTAGGCTGTGAACAGTTGATAATGGATGCCGGGGTCGTTCGCATTCAACTCGACGCCGCGCTCCAGAAGCGGCAGAGCTTCCGCGTACCTTTTGAGTTTGACGAGCAGGCGACCGAGATCGTGATGGGCGGCGAAATTTTTCGGGTCGAGCGCGATGGCGCGACGGAGCAGGCGCTCGGACTCTTCCGTCTGCCCGCGCTGGTTGGCGATGTAGCCGAGGTTCGTCAAAACGTCGGGGTTGTCGGGTTGCAGCGCGAGCGAGCGGTTGAAGGCTGCGAGCGCGTCGTCGTACTGCCCTTCGGCACGTGCCGCGTAGCCGATCAAGTAGTAGAGGTTCGCGTTGTCGGGGAAACGCTTGAGCGCCGTCTCGAATATCTCGCGCGCGCGCGGGTAGTGACGGCTTCGGAAGTTAGCGACGCCAAGGCGTATGTGATAGATGAGCTTCGAGGAGTCTTGTTCGAGAGCGCGCTGGTAAAACGGGATGGCCTGATCGGTCGCGCGACGTTTGAGCAACTCTTCGCCGATCATGAAATTCGCTTCGGGGAACGCGGGGCGCAAGTTGAGGGCTTTCTGCCACAGGTCAACGGCGGCCTGTGCTTCATTGCGTGCGGAGGCGATGAGGCCGAGACGGTAATAAGTGTCGGCTGATTCGGGCGAGAGGCGCGCGGCTGATTCGAGTGCGCGCGTCGCTTCGTCGAACCGGTCGAGATTGTAGAGCGCGACGCCGAGGTTGTAGAGCACCTCGAAGGTCTGCGGGCGGAGCGCGTTGGTGCGTTCAAAGAGCGGCACGGCGCGCGCGTATTCGCGCGCTTCGGCGAGACTGAGCGCGAGCGTGAAGAGGACGCGCGCATCGTCGCCCGCCATTTTTTCGATGCGTGAGGCCAACCGCGCCGCGTCGTCGCCGCGCCCGTCGTGCGCGTAGGCGTTGGTGAGCGTGAGCAGAAGCGCGAGGTCGGCGGATGATGTTGTTGCGGCGGCGGGGCGCGCGGGGTTGATTCCGGCGGCGCGTTCGAGCAGGGGGATGGCGCGCTTGTAGTCGGCGCGCGCACTGTAGAGCGCGCCGAGGTTGAAGATGGCGAAAACGTTGTCGGGCGCGGAGCGGAGCGCGGCCTCGAAACTCTCTATGGCCTGTTCGACGCGGTTGGTGCGCGAGAGCAAGACGCCGAGGTTGGCGAGCGTCGCGGCGTGTTGCGGCGCGAGCGCGAGCGCCTCGCGGTATTCGCGTTCGGCCTCCGTCGCACGCCCCGTCTGGTCGAGTATGACGCCGAGCAGGGCGCGCGCGTCGGGGTTGCGCGGGGCGGCGGCGACGGCTTTGCGCACCGCAGTTTCCGCCTCCGCGAGTTTGCCCGACTGCAACAGCGCGGCGGCTTCGCGCAACAGAGCGTCGTCAGCGTTGCGCGTTTGAGCGGAGGCAGTTGATCGCTCTGCGGTGGACGGCGTGGCCGTGCGTCTGCGCGGTTGCTGCGCGGAGACGTGCGCGGGAGTGATGAGTAAAAGGAGTAATGCACCGCGCATCAGTAAACAAGCGCAACGGTTCGTCGCGTGGTACGAACGCGCGGGGAAACTGCTGTTGCTGCGCGTATGGAGCATTAAATCGAAGAGTTGAAATTTTCGCGCGGCCTGGAAAGTAATCGAGTGGCGAACGATAGTGCCTGCTCGCCACTCGATTATAACGCCTGTGCGCCTTGCGTTGCCCGTTTAGAAAAGCAACTTGATGGCGAACTCCATCTGGCGGCGACGCTGCTCGCTGATGTCCCTGCCGAAGTCGCCCGCGTTGTTGATGTCGCCGTTCGGGAACGAACGGTTGACGCGGTTCAGCACGTTGTAGGCCGAGAAGCGGAACTGCACGTTGAAGTCTTCGCTGATCCAGTGGACGGGGAAATTCTTGAACAGCGAGGCGTCCCAGTAGAACTGCCTGTTGCCGCGAAACACGTTGCGACCGAGCGAGCCGAACCTCGGCCCCGCAGGGTCGTTTGCGAAGACCGGCGTAACGGGCGCACGGAAGGCCGCGCGGTTCAACTGGCGACCGGCGGCGCGATCTGCCGCCGTCGGCGCCGGGTCGCCGATGATGTCAACGCGCGCGCCGTTGGCCGTGACGTTGTAGACGGGGCCGCTCTGGAGCGTGATGATGTTGTTGAGTTGGAAGCCGCCGATGAAGAAGTCGAGCGCGCGCGGGATGTCCGTGCCGAAGGCGCGACCGCGACCGAGAGGCAGATCGTAGACGTTGGCGAAGGTGAAGCGGTGGCGGATGTCCGTATCGGAGTTGCCGCGTTCGAGTTCGGGGCGCAAGGGGTTGTCGGGGCCGCAGTCGCGCGCGCTCGCGCCGTTCGAGCAGATGCCGCCGGGCGAGTCGTCGATGGCGTGCGCCCAGGTGTAGGACGACAGGATCGAGAGGCCGCGACTGAAGCGTTTCTCCAATTTGGTTTGCAGCGCGTTGTAGCTCGAACTGCCGATGTAGCGCGTGGCGACCACCTCGTTGATGCCCGCGACTTCGCGCGAGCCGGGGCCGCCCGGATCGTTCGCCGTGCCGATGTTTTGCAGCACCAAGAGGTTTCTGCCCGCCGAGCCGACGTAGCCGACTTCGGCCAACCAGTTCGGCGCGAACTCGTACTGCGCCGTCAAATTGTACTGGTGGTACATCTCGTCCTTGCGGTTCGGATCGATGAAGAGGAGTCGTCCGCCCGTCGGCGCGACGAAACTCGTGCCCGGAGCCGCGACCGTGCCGACCGACGTGGGCACGCCCGCATCGAACAGGTAGCGACGCGGAACGCCGTTGCAGCCGGAGCCGTTGGGGTTCGTGATCGGGTTGCAGTTGAAGCTGGACGCGCCCGTGCCGGGGTTGGCCGTCAGAGGCTGCGAGCCGCTCACGTCGGTCGTGTAAAGGATGCCGTAGCCGCCGCGTATGACGACCGACTTGTCTTCCCTGAGACCGCTGTAGGCGAAGCCTATGCGCGGACCGAAGTTGTTCATGTCGGTCTCGGCCAGATCGCGACCGTTCGGCGAGCCGCCGCCCGCGACGACGATGTTGCGCGTGGCCGGATCGAAGTTGGTCTGTGCGTTGAAGCGTTCGGTCGGCGCGGTGAAGATGTCGTAGCGCAGGCCGAGGTTGAGCGTGAGATCGGGGCGCACTTTCCAGTCGTCCTGCACGAAGAAGGCGATCTCTTTGCTCGACTGGAAGAAGGGGCCGCCCGGATCGCCGCGCGTCAGGAAGCCGGGGCTGTAGCCGAGGAGGAAGTTGGCGAGCGCCGAGCCGGTGTCGTTCGGGCCGATGCCGTTGTAGTTGCCGGAGACGAAGCCGCGATCAATCGAGTTGCCCGCGAGGTCTGTGACGTTCGACGTGCCGTATTGATAGTTGCCCTTCGTGCCGCCGTTGCGCCCGCCGTCGTAATTGCTGTTCTGGCGGACGCGGAAGTCGCCGCCGAACTTGAAGGTCGAACGGCCTTTCACGACCGTCACGGCGTCAACGAAGTTGAAGTTGTTGGAGAGGAAGTAGAACGGTCCGCCGTCGCCGGTGAACTCGGTGGCGCGATCCGTGCCGGTCAGGTTGTCCACGATGCCTACGAGGACGATGCCGCTCGACGTGTCGCTCAGGTTGATGTTGCGCGCGCCGAGGTTGGCCGAGACGTTCGGGGAGAAGCCACCCGTGCCGTTGACGCCCGTGTTGAAGATGCCGATGGAAACGCGCGTGACGCCGAAGCGCGCGTCGTTGATGACGGAGGGCGAAAAGGTGTGCGTGTCGCCCATCGTGAAGCCTTTGGAGTTGCCGAATTCGTCGCCCGCCGAAGGACCTGCCGGAAGATCGTTGCCGTTCGGTGAAGCGCCGAGCGGGAAGAAGTTGTCGCGCGAGCGCGCCGTGTCGGATTTGCTGTAGCGCGCGAAGAAGTTGTTGTTGGACGTGAACTGGTGATCGATCTTGATGTCGTAGCTATCGACGTTGGCGCGCTCCGAGCGATTGGTGGAGAAGTTGCGCCCCGCGCCCGCGAGGTTCGGCAGCGGGAAGGCGTTGACATAGTTCAAGGCGAACTGCGAGAGCGCGCCGCAACTCGGGCAGTTGCGCAAATCGTTGCCCGGGATCGGATTGCCCGAAGGATCGAAGATCGTGCCTTGCGGCGCGGTCACGAGGCGCGTCGTGCCGTCGGGGTTGCGCACGGTGTACCGGTTGAGCGTGCCGGGGCGCAGCAACTCGCTGAAGTTGCCGACGCGCATGAGCGCCGTCGGGACGGGAACGTCCGAGGGCGATTCGCCGCCGCCGAAGATGGGCGTGCGGTTGCGCTGTCCGGCGACGGAGACGAAGAAGAAAGAGCGGTTGCGCCCGTCGTAAAAATAAGGCCCGCCTTCGCCGAAGCGCGGCAGGAAGATCGGCCCGCCGACGACGCCGCCGAAGTTGTGCGTGATGTAGTTCGGAACTTGCGCGTTAGGTTCGTCGAAGCGCGAGGCCGCCGCGCTCAGGAAGCGCCCCTGATATTGCTCGAAGGCCGTGCCGTGCACTTCGTTGCCGCCCGACTTGAAGGTCGTCGAGATGACGCCGCCACCCGCGCGCCCGCTCTCTGCCGTAGGCACGCTCGATTCGACTTTGAACTCTGCGATGGCATCGGGGTTCGGGTAGATCGCGATCTGGCCGAACTGCGCCTCGTTGTTGTCAACGCCGTCGAGACGGAAGTTGTTATTGGTGGCGCGCGCGCCGTTGACTACGAGGACCGAGCCGCCCGACTCGCGGAAGCGCGTTGACTCCGTGTTGTTCTGGCCGCCGCCGCCCGCGACGAAGTTGCCGCCGCCGCCGAGGAGTCCGAGGTTCGGGCGCGTCACACCGGGCGAGAGCGCCGCGAGGAGCGTGAAGTTGCGCTGCGGGATGGGGAGGTCGGTCACCTCGCGCCCCGTGATCAAATCGCCGCGCACGCTCGTCTCGCTCTCGACCAGAGGCCCTTGATCCGTCACGGTGACGACATCGCCGCCGACCGCGCCGAGTTCCATGCGCGCGTCAATCGGCAGGCGCGCGTTCGTTTCGACTTTGACCGACTCGTTCACCACCGTCCTGAAGCCCGTCGCTTCGATGGTCACGCGGTACATGCCCGGCTCAAGATTGGGAATCGTGTAGAGACCTTCCTCGGAAGTCGTATCTTCGGCCATAGAGCCGGTGGCGATGTTGACGGCGGTGACTTTCGCGCCCGCGACCAACCCGCCGTTCGGGTCTGTGATCGTGCCCAGAATCGTGCCTTTATTGTTTTGGGCGTGGAGGGGAAACGCTGTGGCGGCGAAGCAGAAGAGCAGGGCGACGAGTTGAGCGGCAAGTCGCGGGGTGATCCTGTAGTGTGTCATAGCTGGGCCTCGTGCTGTGGAAGATACCGGACAGGAAGCTTATTCACAGGGAGCGTCAGCGCGTGGCGCACGTCACGAGGTGCGTGTGCGCGCGGCAGACGATGAATTGTAAAGTAGCGACCCTCGGCGAGAAATTTTAGCTTCGGATACGGAACGGAACGTGCGATAGGACGGTTTGTTGCTTGCCCGAACGAAGATTTTTAATACAAACTCCGCTCCCCTGTCAAATATTTTTTCTAAACATCTAGTGCGCTGGTTTCAGCATTCCTCTGTGCCCCTCTGTGTTCTCTGTGACTCTGTGGTGAGTGACTATGATTACAACTCACCACAGAGACAGAGAGAGCGCAGAGGGGGCACAGAGGATAAATCAGATGAAGCCAGAATCTTTCAGTGAGTAGCGCGGAAAAATTGGCGCATTAACGACGCAACGAGATCGTGACGTAGCGCCGTCCGCTGTAGAGGCGAACGCCGCCTGCGCCGCGCGTCATCATCAGGGGGCGCGGGCGTCGCAAGTTTCTGTCCGGCTCCGTGCCGATGCTGAAAAGCAGGTTACCGCCCACGTCCGAGACGCTGAATTTGTTGTTTTCCACGAAGCCGAAACCGTATGCGCCGACGGCGAGTTCCTGCCCGCCGATCATGACGGGCGTGTCCACGATCAGGAAGCCTTCGTATCTGGAGCGCACGTCCGCAGAATAGCCGGAGGTGTCAACCATTCCGGCGACGACGTGATTGCGCGTGCCGAAGCGCGCGGCGGCGGAGTTGCGCATCTGCGTGGGCGCGCTCTGCCCCTCGAAGAAGAAGCCTGCGGGCACGATGCGCGCGAGTTGCGCGCCGCTGAGTATGACGGGCGCGTCCGATTGCGCGCGTGCGGGCGCGGGCGTGAGCGCGAGCGTTAAGAGCGCGAGTAAAATTAAGGTGTGCGAGTTTCTGCGTTTCATCACATCTCCTCCGTGAATTTTATGGCAAGCGTCGGCGCTGGGAGGGCAGAGACTTTTAGACTGCCCGACAACTGTTCGCCCACATCTCTTGTGCTTCGCGCGCCACTGTACTCCGCTGCTCCTCAGACTGTAAAGTGAGCGCACGCTCCCGTGCTTTGACACGCGGCTGTGCGAGTCGTTATCGTGTGGCTTCCCGTAGCGCGCCAGCGCCGCAAGCGAACATTCCGCAAGGCAAGAAAGTTAATTCAGACCGGAAACTCAAATGATGTCGCAAACACGCTCGTCCCTCTCAACGTCTCTCCGTGTGCTCTCGCTCGTCTTGTTCTCGCTCTCGCTCGTCACAGCGCCGTCCCGCGCCTTCGCGCAGCAGCAGACGCCTGCCGCCGCGCCGCCGCAAACGCAGCCGCAGCAAGGTATGGGCGGCACCGCGACGGGCGAAGCGCGCACCTACACTTCGCGCCGCACCGTCGGCATCGCCGACGCGAAAGCGCCCGTCGTCTTTGAAGACGTGACGGCCAAAACCGCGCTCGCAAATTTTCGTCATCGCGCGGGCAGCCCGTCGAAAGAGTACATCCTCGACACGCCCGCGAGCGGACTTGCCATCTTCGACTACGACGCGGACGGGCGACCCGACATTTATCTACTCAACGGCTCGACCTTCGCCGCGCTCGCGGGCAAAGAGAAACCGCCGCGCGCCGCGCTCTATCGCAACCTGGGCAACTGGAAATTCGAGGACGTGACGGACAAGGCGGGCGTGGCGAACGAGCGTTGGGGTTTCGGCGTCGCCGTCGCCGATTACGACAACGACGGGCGACCCGACATGTACGTCTCGAACTACGGCACGTCGCGCCTCTACCGCAACAACGGCGACGGCACGTTCACGGACGTGGCGGAAAAACTGGGTGTCGCACGACGTGGCTGGTCAACCGGCGCGACCTTCGGCGACTACGACCGCGACGGGCGGCTCGATCTCTTCGTGCCCGGTTACGTCGAGTTCGACGTGAAGAATTTGCCTCCGAGTCCCGCCGATGCCGGCAAGCCGGGCGGCGTCGGGCAGAACTTCTGCCAGTTTCGCGGCGTGCCCGTCATGTGCGGGCCGCGCGGACTGAAAGGCGAGGGCGACACGCTCTATCATCAAAAAGCGGACGGCACGTTTGAGGACGTGAGCACGAAGACCGGCACGCACGACCCGCAAGGCTACTACGGTTTTTCGTCCGCCTTCGTCCACGCCAACGACGACGATTTGTTCGACCTCATCGTCGTCAACGATTCCACGCCGAAGCAACTCTACATCAACAAGGGCGGCGGCGTGTTCGAGGAAGTGGGTTATGAGTCGGGCGTCGCGTTGAACGAGAACGGGCGCGAGCAGGCCGGGATGGGTCTGGCCGTCGGCGACTATAACAACGACGGGCGCGTCGATTTCTACATCACGAATTTCTCAGACGACTCCAACACGCTCTACCACAACGACGGCGAAGGCAACTTCACGGACGTGACTTTTCAGGCCGGACACGGCGAGCCGACCATCCCCTTCCTCGGCTGGGGCACGACCTTTCTCGACTACGACAACGACGGCTGGAAGGACGTGCTCGTCGCCAACGGCCACGTCTATCCGACCGTGGACAACCACCAGTGGGGCACGAGTTGGGCGCAGCAACTACTTCTCTTCCGCAACACTTCAAGCGCGCGCGCGAACGCTAAAGCAGATGCGAACGAACGCATCTTCGAGCGCGTCGCCGCCGCGCCCAACAGTGCGCTCGCGCTTGCCATCCCCGCGCGCGGCCTCGCCGTCGCAGACCTCGACGGCGACGGGCGACTCGACGCCGTCGTCAACAACTGCGACGCCCCGCCGACAGTGCTGCGCAACGTCTCCGAGCAGAAGAACCACTGGCTCATACTTCGACTCGTCGGCGACACGGCGAAGAAAAATCCGAAGGACGCGACCGGCGCAATCGCCTACGCGACCATCGGCACGATGCGCCAACGCCTCGACCTCATCAGCGGCGCGGGCTACGCCTCGCAAAACGATCCGTGCCTGCACATCGGACTCGGCGCGGCCACCAAACTCGACAAGCTCGAAGTGCGCTGGCCTGACGGCACACTTGAGACAGTCGCGCTCCCCGGCGTTGATCGCGTCGTCACTGTAACGCAGGGCAAAGGCGCGAAGTGACCGCCGCGTTCGTTGCGACCTGATTCACCATGCAACCTGTTTTTACTCTCGCCGAGACTACTGATGCCGATCAACTCATCGAGTTGATGCGGGAGTTTTATGCTATCGAGCATCTGGGGTTTGACGAAGGAGTGGCGCGCGCGGCGTTAGCGCAAATTTTGTGTGACTGTCGATTCGGAGTCATTCATGTGATCCACGTGGAGGAAGAGGCGGCGGGTTATCTCGTCGTCACCTTCGGCTTCAGTCTGGAGTTTGGCGGGCGCGATGCCCTGGTTGACGAAATTTACTTGCGTGAGAATTTTCGCGGGCGCGGAATCGGTAAAGCAACCCTTGAGTTAGCCGGGGCGGTGTGCCGCGAGGAAGGAATCGGCGCGCTCCATCTCGAAGTTGATCGGGTGAACACGCGCGCGCAAGGGCTATACCGGCAGGCGGGCTTTCGCGATCATGATCGCTACTTGCTGACGAAGTGGTTATAGCGAGTTATGCCGCCGCGACGGAGGCGAACTTGCGCGCGAGCACGAGGCTGATCGCGCCCATGAGCGTAGGATGGTCGCCGAGTGCGGAGGGCATGATGCGCGCGGAGGGCAGGCCACGCCGGACGCTGCGTTGGGTGGGTTCGCTCAGCGCGTCCGCGACGAGCGGCCACGCGCGCGCGATGACGCCGCCGACGACGACCGCCTCGGGGCTGAGTCCGACGATCAAGTTGGAGATACCGATGCCCAGATAGTGCGCCGTCTCGGTGAGAGCGCGCGTGGCGCGCGGCTCGCCCGCCAGAGCGCGATCAACCACCTGCGCGAAAGTGATTTTGCCGCCGTCGTCCGAGCCGCCGCCTTCGAGGTAACGCGCAATGGCCGCGCGCCCCGATGCGTAAGCCTCCCAGCAATCGTGGTTGCCGCAGGAGCATGCGACGGGGCCGCGCTCGCCCACGATCATGTGGCCGAACTCGCCCGCGCCGCCGCGCTCGCCCCTGTAGATTTGCCCGTCCACGACGATCCCCGTGCCGATGCCCTCGGCCACAAGCACCATGATGAAGTCGCGCGCCTCGCGCAACTCCTGTCGCCCGAACCAGAGCGCGGCGAGCGCCGCCGCGTTCGCGTCGTTATCGACGCTCACGTCGAGTCCGGTGGCGACGGAAATCTCCGCGGCCACAGGCCAGTCGCGCCACTCGAACCAGGGGATGTAGATCGCGCGCCCGCTGTCGGGATCGACGAGTCCGGGGAGACTGACGCCCACGCCCTCTATTTTCCGCTCGCCCGCTTTCGCCGCCAAACGCCTGACGCTCTCGATGACGCGCGCGTACAGTTTCTCCGGCTGCTCGATGTGCGGAAAGTCTTCGCGTTCGAGGACGCGCCCCGCCAGATCGCTCGTCGCAATCGTGGTGCAGGTCGGCGTGATGTCAACGCCGATAGCCATCGCGCCCGCCGCACGCAGGCGCAGGAGCGTGGGGCGGCGTCCGCCCGTCGATTCGCCCTCGCCGATCTCTTCGATTAGCCCGTCCGACTTCAAATCTTCAACGATGGTCGAGACGGTCGAACGCTGCAAGGCCGTCTCTCGCGCGATCTCGGCGCGCGAGATAGGTTCGCGGTCGCGCACGTAGTTGAGCACGATCTGGCGATTGATGCCGCGAATCGTGCCGGAGCGCGCGACCTGCGCTTTTTTCAGATCAATGCGACGCATGTATTTAACTCTCTCGGCTGCGAACCCTTCCGTCGGCGTGTGATGCAAGGGCGCTCAAGTGACGCTGGAGGACTCAAGCGCGACATGGTCTCAGGCTACCCGAAGACGGCGCGCGGGCGAGCGCAAACTATCTTGTAGTAGGTTGCCCCGCCCGCGTCAACTCATTTCCGCGCGCGTCTCTTCCGACGCTTCGACGCGAACGCTCGACGGAGTGGAACAAACGGGCGGCTTCCGGCGTGTCAACTTCGCACGAAATTCTTATCAACGCTTTCGCTCCGCACGGAGTAGTGATAGATGTGTGGGGCAACGGGAGAGAGACGACGGATGGCAACTGAGACAGCACACTTTGCGGCGATGATGGCAGGCGATTTTCAGACGCCGACCGCCACAGCGCCGCACGCCGAAGCAGCCCGCGAACATTTCGCGCTCCTCGTCGCACGCGCACGCACGGGCGACGCGACGGCCTTCGAGCGGATCATGTTGGAGACGGAGCGCAAAGTGGTCTCGACCGCGTGGCGCATGCTCGGCAACCGCGAAGATGCGCGCGACGCCGCGCAGGAAGTTTACCTGCGCGTCTATAAATATCTCGACCGCTTCAAGCCCGAACAGGATTTTCAGGCGTGGCTCTACCGCATCACGATCAACGTCTGCCGCGACGCCGCACGTAAACGCGTTGCGACGCAAGGCCACGCGGGATTCATCAACACGCAACAGGGCGGCGACGACGAACGCGCCGCTCCCCCGTCGGCGGAAGCCGTCTCGCCCGACGCGGACGCCGAAGAGCACGCCATACGCGCGCAGCAACGCGCGTTCCTGTTGAGCGCGCTCGACACGCTGCCCGAAAAGGAACGCGCCGCGCTCGTCTTGCGCGACCTTGAGGGCTTGACGACGGAAGAGGTGGCTCGCGTGCTTCGTTCGCGCCCCGTCACGGTGCGCTCGCAGATCAGTTCGGCGCGCGCGAAGCTCAAGATTCACTGCGAACGCCTGCTCGGAAAAGGAGGGCGACACGTTTAAGGCCATGAGATGCACACGCGTTGAAAAACTTCTGCCGCTCCACGTCGCGGGCGATCTCGCGGGCAGGCGCGCACGCGCCGTCGCAAACCATCTGGCAACCTGCGAAGCATGTCGCCGCTCGGCCTCCGCGCACGACGCGAGCCGCAACCTCTTACGCGCGGCCACGCTGCCGCCCGACTTCGATGGCGCGTTCTACGAAGAGATCAGGCGTTCCGTGCTCGACCAGATCAGGCGCGACCGCACGCTCGCGCCGCCGCCGTCGCCCAATATATTCGCGTCGCTCTTCAACGCGCGTTTCGCCTACGCCGCGTCGCTCGCCTTCGTCATAATCGCCGCCGCGCTCGCGCTCAACAGTTACTCGCGCCGCACCACGGACGAGAGCGCGCAAGACAAAGTGTCCGCCAACGTGAATCGTGCCGATGTGAATCTCGAAAGCCCCGCGCCGCCCCAAGCGTTAACAGCGGAGACGCCGCAAGCGACGCGCGACCAAGTGGCGCAAACTCCAACTCCGTCCGAAGCGGACGCGGGGGAAACGAGGAGCGGAGGATCGCTTGCGGCGGGGTCGAAGTCGTCTTTTCCGAAGCGGCGCACGCGGCGCGAAAGCGCGCGAGTCGAAGCGCGATTAAGTTTCGCGTCAACGAAACTCACGACTTCACGCGGCAAACGAAATTCGCTCGCGCCGCACGCCGCACCCAGGATTCAACCGAACGCGGGAGAGTTGGCGGCGCGCGACGAAACGACGACGGCGGCGGAGTCCGAAGTCTCGCGCATCGAGATTCAAACGTCCGACCCCAACATACGCATCATCTGGCTCTCGCCCAGGCCGGACGCTGTAGCGCAACCGTTAAAGTAGAAAGTTTAATTGTCAATTCGACAGTCAACTCGACAGTCAACAGGAGAGATTATGTTTTCATCCAGACTCAAAATCATCATCGTGCTGGCGCTTGTGTTCAGCTTC
>DATHBB010000094.1:0-3748 GCA_035296385.1 Pyrinomonadaceae bacterium
AACTCGCAGGGTGATGAAGTGGTCACGGTCGAGGGTCTGACTTTGGAGACGCCTCCGGCTCAACCGAACGGCGGCGGCTTGAACTCCTCGCTCACCGTCATCCCGCCCGGCGGCGCGCTCGCGCCGGGGGCGACGATAGACGTGCAGTTCCTCTTGGGAGTGCAGGAACAGGGCAACTTCCGTTTCCTCGTCAACGTCGAGGCTCTGCCGGGGCCGTCAACCACGCCCACGCCGGAGCAGCCAAACCTGAAACGGGGCGGCACGAAGACGAGCGGCAACGGAAACAGTAGTTAGTAAGAGTCGAAGGCTGGAAAGAGCCGGAGACTTCAGGATTTCGCCCGCGTCGGCGCTTTATAGCGACGGCGCGCGGCGGAAGAGAAGAGGCCGCCTGAGCAGCGAGGGCTCGGGCGGCCTCTTCTGTGTCTTTCAACAGAGAACTATTTTTAGTTGAAGTGCTATCGAGCGTAAGGGTTCAAAGAGTTGTTGGCGTCGCGCCTGTCAACGTATGGAGGACACGTAACTTGGCGGCAAGCCGATTCTCGCGGCGAGTTCTCTGAGCTTTGAGACGTAGTGCGAATTTCGCTCGGTGGGCGAAGGCGGTACGGGAAGATTGAAACACAGTGCCGGAACGACGCTCCCGTCGGCTAATTGTGCGGCCACGGCTTCGGGACGGTAAACGCTCACGGAAGCCTCGCGGTAAAGCGCGTCCACTTCGCCGTGCGTCAGCGAGAAGAGTATGCCGTGCACCGTTTCATTCGGGCACGGGACGAGCGTTGCGCGCTCGCCGACGCGCAGGGAAAAGTTCTCGACGGAGGCCATCCGGCGATGCTGCGGATTCATTCCCTTCTCTCTCAAGAGCGCATCGTCCATGAACAACCCGTAGAAAAAAACCTCTATTCTTCTGGCTTCCGCTTCCGTCATGGCAAACACCCCGTCCGAAGACCCGACACAGGGGCCCAACTTATCACACAGACATATTCTCTGAGATCACTAATTATCAAAGCAGCAACGCGACGCTCAAACTAAAGCGTGCGCGCTTTGTCGAGAAGAGAAAGGGAAAAGGAATCGGCCTCGAAACCGTGTGTCCGGTTCGAGGCCGATTGTACTTCTCGTGTGTTGATTAATTCGCTTCGCCGCATCCGTTCACGCCGCGCAGGCGATGCCGGATCGCTTGCGCGCCTACTTGCACTTCGAGTAGCCGCAGTCGCGGCAGAAGTCGCAGCCGGAGGCGTGTTCGAGTTGGCCGCGACACTCCGGGCATTCGCTGATGAGCGAGTAGTTGGTGTTGGCCTTCGCCTGCGTCGGGGCGTCTGCGACGGTAGCCGTCTGCGCGTAAGCGGCGGCGCGCGCCGAGTCGGGTTGATTTTGCAGGCGGCGGCTCGTCAGGAGCAGACATTCCGCGACGGCCTGTTCGGGGCTGGTCAGCAGGCGCTCGTTGAACCAGACGGAGTGCGTTCCGATCACTTTGTTGAGGCTGCGCGCGACTTCGCGGTCGTCGAATCCGCCGCGCAGCATCTTCGAGGCGAGCAGGCCGACGCCGCCCGAGATCGGGCCGGTGGCGAAGACTTCGAGGATCATGCGCCCGTCGTGGTTGACGGTGACGTAAAGGTTCTGCCCGTCGAACGGGATGCGCCACGTCGCTCCCTGCAACTCGCGCGGGCGTTCGATCTGTATCGGCTGTGTGGCGGCAGTCGCGGCGCTCGATGCGCGTGGCGTCGGCGCGACAGCGACAGTGGCCTCGCCCGTCGCCGTTTCGTCGGAGAGCGGTTCGGTCACATTAGTCGCAGCGGCTTCGGTGACGATGGCCGGGTCGCACGCGATCTCGCCCTTCGGCTCAGCCCCCTTCATGCTGGAGAGCACCTGCGACTCGCGCGAGCCGTCGCGGTAATAACTGACGGCCTTGCAACCGAGTTCGCGCCCCAGGCGGTAAAGGCGATCAACCGATTCGAGCGTGTCGTCGGCCGCGCCGTTGCAGGTCTTCGAGACGCCGTTGTCAACGTGCCGCTGCGCGGCGGCGAGCACGTGGATGTGCTGCTCCGCGCTGATGGACATCGCGGAGATGAAATAGTCGGGCAACTCCTGCTCGTGCGCGACGACGTATTCGGAGGCGTAATCAATCGAGGACTGGTCGGTCTGGTCAACGTCAATACCGAGGGCGCGCGCGGCGACCGTGTGGACGTAGGTGCGTTTGCCGAGCGTGTCCTGCCGCACGTAAGCCCAGGAGAAGTTCGGCTCGATGCCGGAAGAGGTTTCGGCGACGAGCGAGATCGTGCCCGTCGGCGCGATGGTCGTCGTCTCGTAGTTGCGCGGCGTCAGCATGTCGGCGGGGATGCCGATGTCTTCACTGAGGAATTTGTCGTAGGCTTCCTTGTTCGGCTGGTATTCGGGAAACACGCCGCGCTCCGCGCCGAGACGGCACGACTCAAGCCACGCCTCGCGTCGCACGAAGCTCATCAACTCGTCCATGAAATCAATTGATTCGGGCGAGCCGTAAGGAATTTCGAGCTGGAGGCAGAGGTCTGCGAAGCCCATCACGCCGAGGCCGACGGGGCGCGTGCGCTTCACCACGTCGTCAATTTCGGGGAGCGGCCACGCGCACACGTCGATCACGTTGTCGAGGAAGCGCGTGCTCCAGCGAATCGTCTCGCCGAGCGACTCCCAGTCAACGCGCTCGACCGCGTCGTAGAACTTCGCCACGTCAACCGAACCGAGGTTGCACGAGTTGTTGAAGTGCAGGGCTTGCTCCGCGCAGGGGTTCGTCGCGTAGATCGGCCCCATCGATTTGATCATGTGGTTGTGGCGATTCACTTCGTCGATGAAGATCACGCCCGGCTCCGCGTAGCGGTGCGCGGAGGCGACGATGCGATTCCAGATGTCGGGCGCGTAAACCATGCCGGGGCGCGGCGGCTCCTCGCGCGTCGTGTTCGAGAGATCGGTCGCTTCAAACGCGGCCTTGTCGCGGAAGGTGACGGTCGAATTGTCGGGGCGACGATAGACGGCGTAGTCGCCGTTCGCCAGCGGGTCGAAGACCGGCTCGGTCCACGGCTCGCCGTCGAAGCTGAGTTGATACCACTCTTTCTTCTCGACCGCCTCGAAAAACTTGTCGGTGACGGTGACGGAGATGTTGAAGTTGGTCAAACTGGTCTGATCGTTCTTCGCGTGGATAAAGCGCAGGAGGTCCGGATGATCCACACGCATGATGCCCATGTTCGCGCCGCGACGCACGCCGCCCTGCTTCACCGTGTCGGTCGTCGTGTTGAAGATGTTCATGAACGAGACGGGGCCGGAGGCGACGCCGTGCGTCGAGCGAACCATCGCGCCGACGGGGCGCAGCTTCTCGAAGGTGAAGCCCGTCCCGCCGCCCGTCTGGTGAATGATGGCGGCGTCGGTGGCGGTCTTCATGATTCCGGCGATGGAATCGGGCACGTCGAGGACGAAGCAGGCGGCGAGTTGGCCGTTCGGCTTACCGGCGTTGACGAGGCACGGCGTGTTCGGGACGAACTCGCGCCGGAGCATGATCTCGGACATGCGACTGTAGAATTCGTCGCGCTTCTCCGAGTCGGTCTCCGCAAGGCTCACATGACCGACGACGCGGCGCACCACGTCAGGCCACTCTTCAATCGGATTCCCTTTCGCGTCCTTCAGCGAGTAGCGTTTGCTGATCACCTTGCGCGCGTTGAGGCCGAGTTCCGTGCTCTGTTTTGACGCGCGGCTTTCGGTTGCGGGAATCGGATTACCTTGGGGAGCA
>DATHBB010000095.1:0-22465 GCA_035296385.1 Pyrinomonadaceae bacterium
GAATATCGTCCGGTCTCAGGCGTGGCGGGCGCGACGCGCCAGTAGTATTTGCCCGGTTGCAGCCCGCTCACCTCTTGTTCGACGCCTTCGACGGCGCGGTCGAACACGATGTCCGTGAATTTTTGGTCGAGCGCGACTTGAAGGCGATAGCGTTTGACGCGCGGCTTCCGAGGCCAGCGGAGTTTGAGCGCCACGGCAGGTTGTCCGGCGTTCGGCTGTTGTTGCGCCGGATGCGCTGGATGCACAAGTGCGGCAGCGGCGGGCGCGGGTTGCGCGTGTGCGGGTGCGACGAGAAGCGCGAGCGCGGCCAGCGAACAGAGGCAGAGGGTCTTGAGTTGTAAGCGCGGGAGAGGTGTTTTTAGCATCATAGCGCGTCGTTGAGTTTGTACCCGACGCCACGCACCGTCAGCACGTAGCGAGGGTTCTTCGGGTCGAGTTCGATCTTCTGCCGCAGGCGATTGATGTGCGGGTCAACATTGCGTTGATAACCTTCGTACTCCGTGCTCCACACCTCGTCGAGCAGTTCGTTGCGCGACCACGCGCGACCGGGTTCGCTGGCGAGGCGTTCGAGAATTTGAAACTCAAGCGGCGTGAGTTCGACGAGCGCGCCGTCGAGCGTCACCTCGTGGCGGCGTTTGTCTATGACGAGACTTCCGATCTCTATGCGCGGCGACGCTTGTTGCGCCTCGCCCTCCGCAGGTTCATCCTCGCGCGGCGGACGGCGCAGCAGCGCCTCCACGCGCAGTTCGAGTTCGCGCGGCTCGAAGGGCTTGGCAAGATAGTCGTCCGCGCCCGCTTCAAAACCGGCCACCTTGTCGTCGAGTTTATCCTGCGCGGTCAGGAAGAGCGTGGGCGTGCGGATATGGCGCTCGCGCAGTTTGCGCAGCAGTTCGAGTCCGGTCATGCCGGGCATCATCACGTCGAAGATGAAACAATCGTAGTGACCGCCCAGCGCGAGCGGCAGGGCCTCTTCCGCGCTCTCTTTCTCTTCCACCTCGTAGCCGAGCCGACGGAAGTAGCCCGCCAGCAGCAGGCGCATGCTCGTTTCGTCGTCAACAATCAGGAGTTTTCGGTTCACTTGTTCTCGATTCACCTAAATGATCTGGGGCCGGAGAAGCGACACGCCCCGTCCCGCTCTGATTCGATTATTTTAAGACGCGGCGATTATAAGCCAAAAGGCGCGGGGATGAAGGAAAAAGTTGCAACCCTCCTCTGTGCATCCTCCGTGTCCTCTGTGTCTGCGGTGGTGAATGTCTTTAATAAGCACTCACCACAGAGACACAGAGAACACGCAGCGGGCACAGAGTAGAAATTAATTTAGGACACTACTCCTCTGGCCTTTAGCTTGACGCTTGCGGCGGAGTGTACGTATAGTTTTTGTTTCGTTACCATTGAACTTAAATTACCCTTCCCCGCTAGACGGAAAGACTCGCAAGCACACGCGCGCTCAACGATGCACGATCTTCGGCGACTATTAACCTATCTCAAGCCTCACTGGGGAAAGTTCACCCTCGCCACAATTGCGATGGTTGCCGGAGCAATCTTGCAGAGCGCGGTCGGGGCGCTCATCGTGCCCATATTCGATCAAGCCTTTCGTCGCGGCGGCGACCCGGGCGAGCGTACCAAGACGCTTTTCGATTTACAAGAACTGCTCCCCGAATCGAGCTTCGACGCGTGGCGCACCATCGCCATCCTGCTCATCGCCTTCACCATCGCCAAAGGCGTCGCCGAATATTTCTCCACCTACCTGATGGCGCGCATCGGGCAAGAGTCGGTTCTCAAACTGCGTCAGGATTTATACACGCACCTGCTCACGCAGTCGGCGGATTTTTTCGAGCGACACCGCACCAACTATCTCGTCTCGCGTCTCGTCTCTTCGGCGGCGGCAATTGAAGCGGCGGTGACTGGAACTTTGCGCGACATGCTGCGCGAGAGTTTTACGCTCGTCGCGTTCCTCGCGGCATCTTTTTATTACTCGTGGCGTCTGACGCTCGGCTCGCTCCTCATCGCGCCCATCATCGGCGTGCTCACGGCACGCTTCGGCAAAAACCTGCGCAACCTCGCGCGCGAAACTTACGAAGGCAGCCAACGCCTCGTTGACACCGCGCAGGAGTCGCTCGCCAATCATCACATCGTCAAAGCCTATCGGGGCGAAGAACGCGAGCAGCATCGCTTCACACAGGTCGCGCGCCAGATCGTCGGCGCGAACCTGCGCTCGGCGCGCATCAACGGCTTCGCGCCGCCCATCATCGAGATCATCGGCGTTATTGCCGTCGCCATCCTGCTCTATTTCGGTCGGCGCGAGATCATGGCGGGACACATGAACCCGGCGCAGTTCCTGACGTTCCTCTTCTTCCTCTTCTCTTCTTACGACCCGATGCGCAAACTCTCGCGCCTGCAAAACGCGCTTGAGATCGCGCTCGCCGCCGCGCGTCACGTCTGGGAGGTGATGGACGAGAACTCGGAGACGGTCGAACGCGAGGACGCGGTGGAATTGAAACCGCTGCGCGAAGGGATTGAACTGCGCGACGTTTCTTTCGAGTACGCGAACAGCGAAGAGCGCACGGTGCTGCGCTCCGTGAGCCTCGTAATTCCGGCGGGCAAGATGGTCGCGCTCGTCGGCGAATCGGGCGGCGGCAAGTCAACGCTCTCGAAACTTATCCTGCGCTTTCACGATCCGGTCTCTGGCGCGGTGCTCTGGGACGGGACAGACCTGCGCGATGCGACGCTCCGAAGCCTGCGCCAGCACATCGGCCTCGTCACACAAGAGACCGTTCTGTTCAACGACACCGTGCGCTACAACATCTCTTACAGTCGCCCTGACGCGACGGAGGCGCAGATCAAGGAAGCGGCGCGCGTCGCCTACGCCGACGACTTCATAGAGGAGTTGCCGCAAGGCTACGATACAATCGTCGGCGAGCGCGGCATCTTTTTGTCTGGCGGGCAGAGGCAGCGCCTCGCCATTGCGCGCGCCGTCCTCGCGGACGCGTCCGTGCTCGTGCTCGATGAAGCCACCTCCGCGCTCGACGCGGAATCCGAACGGCTTGTGCAAAAGGCGCTCGCCAACCTGACGCGCAACCGCACCACGCTCGTCATCGCGCACCGCCTCTCAACCATCCGGCGCGCCGATGCTATCGTCGTCATGGAGCGCGGGAGCATCATCGAAATGGGCAGGCACGACGAACTGCTGACGCAGAGCGGCACTTACAAGAAACTCTACGAACTGCAATTCGCCGACGAAGAGGAGGAGGTTGTAGTTAGTCCGTAGTTGAATTAGTCAGTTGTCCGTTGTCAGTTGTTCAAGACAATCTTTAGCGACTTACTTCGTTCAAGCACAAACAACTGACGACGGACCACGGGCAACTGACCATTTGTTATGAAATCAATGACCGGCTTCGGGCGCGGGTCGGCGGCGGGCGAGAATTTCAACGTCTCCGTCGATCTCAAGACCGTCAACAACCGATTTCTCGACGTACACCTGCGCACGGGCGCGGAGTTGTCGAGCCTCGAAAACACGATCCGCCGCCGCATCGGCGAAGAACTCTCGCGCGGGCGTGTGGACGCAACCATCGTCCTCGACCGCACGAGCGAGGTGGCCTACGAGATGAACCGCCCGCTTATCGCGGGCTTCATACAGGCGATGCGCTCCGTGCAAGAGGAATTTTCGCTCGCGGGCGAGCCTGACATCAACGTGCTGGCGCGCATGCCGAACGCCTTGCAGCCCGTTCGCGACGGCAACTTGACGGACGCGATGAAGGAGGGCGTCGAGCGCGCGGTCGGCGAGGCGCTCGCCGAGTTGAATCAGATGCGCGGCGCGGAGGGCGAGGCGCTGGCTGCGGAGATGCACGCGCGACTCGACGAAATAGAGCGTCAAGTGCCAGTCATCGAAGCCGTCGCCGCCGATCTGGTCGAAACTTACCGCGCGCGTTTGCAGCGTCGCATCAGCGAACTGCTCGCGCGCGACGGCTTGGAGATCGTCGAACTCGATCAGGGCAGGCTCGCGCAGGAAGTTGCGTATCTCGCGGACCGCAGCGACATCAGCGAAGAACTCGCGCGCCTGCACAGCCACGTCAAACAATTTCGTGAGATCATCGACAGCGAGGGCGACACCGGCAAGCGCCTGGATTTTCTCTTACAGGAATTCAACCGCGAGGCGAACACGGTGCTCTCTAAATCAACCGACATGACGATCAAAGAGGCCGCGCTCGCGATCAAGGCGGAAGTGGAAAAGTTACGCGAACAGGTGCAGAACGTTGAGTAAAGAGTCGAACGCCGAAACGCCAACATCACCCGCGCCTGTGGAACGCGGCATTCTCTTCGTCATCAGCTCGCCTTCGGGCGGCGGCAAGGGTACGCTCATCCGGCGTATCCTGACGCACATGCCGCGCCTCGGCTATTCCGTGTCGTGGACGACGCGCGCGCCGCGTCAGGGTGAGACGAACGGGCGCGATTATCATTTCGTCACGCATGAAGAGTTCAACGCGGCGCGCGAACGCGGCGAGTTCCTCGAATGGGCTGTCGTGCACGGCAATCTTTACGGCACGTCGCTCAAAGTGGTCGAACGCGAGTTGGCCGCCGGTCGCGACATAGTTTTGGAGATAGACGTGCAGGGCGCGGCCACCGTGCGGAGCGCGGGAATCGAAGCCGTGAGTATCTTCATACTGCCGCCATCGTTCGAGATTTTGCGACGCCGACTGACGGGGCGACAGTCGGAAAACTCGGACGCGCTAGCGCTGCGCCTCAGAAATTCGCGCGGCGAGGTGGAACATTATCGCGACTTCGACTATCTCGTGCTGAACGACGATGTCGAGCGCGCCGCGACGCAACTGGCCTCTATCGTGTATGCTGAGAGGGCGCGACGCGTGCGGCAGGAGAGTTTGGCCGAGCGTGTGTTGGAAACTTTTCCCTGAGCGCCGGAAACAAGGGGCGCACAAGAGCATCAGTCGGAATGAAATAATTTTTTACTTATCAGGAGAACCGACCCGTCGGGGTCGAACTGGAAACGAATATGGCTAAAGCAACACAGTCGAGCAAAGAAGATAACACCGAAGTAGCAGAGGTCAGACGACAGCCTGAGTTGGATTCCAAATACCGCATGATTATCGTCGCCGCGCAACGCAGCAAGCAATTACAGCGCGGCGCGCGCCCGCGCGTCGAGATGGACGCGCAGCAGCACAAACACACGCGCGTCGCCCTGATGGAAGTCGAACAGGGGAAAATCGACTTCACCATCAAGGAAGACGACATCGAAACGTAAAACGTCAAAAGCCGTAAATCGTGAATCGTAAATCGTGAATAGAGAAAACCGGCTTTCTTCTATTTACGATTTACGATTCACGATCTACTTTCTTCTTCGATTTACGCTCCAACTTCCGCTGCGCCTTCCTCACATATTCTTGTAATCAGGCCCGCCGCCGCCTTCGGGCGTCACCCAGTTGATGATCTGGTAAGGGTCCATGATGTCGCAGGTCTTGCAGTGGACGCAGTTCGAGAAGTTTATCTGTAGCCGCCGCCTGCCCGCCTGCGCGGGGTCTTCCACCATCTCATACACAGCCGCCGGACAGAACCTCTGGCAAGGGTTGCCGTACTCTTCGGCGCAACGCTCCGCGCAGATGTTCGTGTCGAGCACGTGCAGGTGCGCGGGCTGATCTTCGTCGTGGCCGACCGCCGCGTGATACACGTCCGTGAGTTTGTTGAAAGTCAACTTGCCGTCGAAGCGAAGCCCGTCGTAGCGTTGCTCAATCGCATCGCCTTTGTAGCCATAGGCGGAAAGTTTTTTGAGCGCGACGTGACCCGGCTCCGTGCCCGTGCGATCAAACAAGCCCCACGAACGTCCGCCCGTGAGAAACTGTAGCCCCGCGTTGGCGATGCCCATCCAGCGACCTTTGCGAAAGCCCGCGTGAAAATTCCTCACCTTGCGAAGCTCCGGCATGATCCAACTCTCTTTGACGAGCGTTTCGTAGCGCGCCAGTTGCCGCGCCGAAAAATCTCCCGCAAGGAGCGCCTCGAAGATCGTCTCGGCGGCGAGCATGCCGCTCTTGATGGCCGTGTGGATGCCTTTCAGGCGTTGCGAATTGAGAAAGCCCGCGCAGTCGCCTACGAGCAGCACGCCGTCCGCGTAGAGTTGCGGCATTGCGTAGAAGCCTCCTGCGGCGATGGTCTTCGCGCCGTAGCGCAGGAGTTTTCCGCCTTCGAGAATTTTGGCGATTGTCGGATGCTGCTTGAAGCGTTGAAACTCCGCGTGCGGATCAAGGAGCGGGTCTTCGTAATCGAGTCCGGTGACGTAGCCGAGATTGACTATGCGATTCTGCATGCCGTAAATCCAGCCGCCGCCGTAAGTGTGCGTGTCCGAAGGATAGCCGAGCGTATGCGTGACGCGCCCCGCAGGATAGCGGTCGTCCGGCAGTTCCCAGAGTTCCTTGACGCCGAGACTGTACACCTGCGGCTCGCGCCCGTCGTTCAAATTCAGACGCTGCGACAGACTCTTCGTGAGCGAACCGCGCGGCCCTTCGCCTAAGACCGTCACTTTCGCAATCAGATCAACGCCCGGCTCGTAGTTCGCCTTTCGCTTCCCTTCCTTGTTGATGCCCTTGTCGCCCGTGCGCACGCCGACGACCGAATCGCGCTCGTCGTAGAGCATCTCCGCGCCCGGAAACTCCGGGAAGATGTTGACGCCCGCCTCTTCGCATTTTTCGCCGAGCCAGGCGACGAGTTTGTTCAGCGAAACGATGTAGTAGCCGTGATTCTTGAGCGGCGGCGGCGTAATCGGCGAACGAATAGCGCGCGTCTTCGTCAGGTAAAGAAATTCATCCTCTTTGACCGGCGACTCGACGGGCGCGCCCTGCTCAAGAAAATCGGGAATCAACTCGCGCAGAGCTTTCGGGTCCATCACCGCGCCCGAAAGTATGTGCGCGCCGACAGCCGCGCCCTTCTCGATCACGCCGATCTCAAGTTCGCCGAGCGCCTTGCCCTCGCGCTTCCCCGCCGCGACCGCCTCGTTATGCTCTTTCACCAGACGCGCCAGGTGCAGCGCGCCGCTCAAATTCGCAGGCCCCGCGCCCACGAACACCACATCCATCTCTAAACTTTCGCGTTCCATCTAAATCACTCCGTTAATTAAAGAAACTTGGAACAACGCGTGCGCCCCCCGTAAAGCAGCGGCGATCAGTTTGCCCTTAAAAAATGAATCGTCATTCAGTTTTTTGCAGTATAACAAAAACGCCGCGCTTGTCGAAGTTACAATCCGCGCGCGGGACTGTAGAATGGACGCACACGAAAATGAAAGGACAAGGGGAATGGAACACAAGCACACGAATCGTCTGAAAAACGAGACGAGTCCGTATCTTTTGCAGCACGCGCATAATCCGGTTGACTGGTATCCATGGGGCGAGGAGGCTTTGGAGCGCGCGCGCGCGGAGAACAAGCCGATACTCCTCAGCATCGGCTACTCGGCCTGCCACTGGTGTCATGTGATGGAGCGCGAGTCGTTCGAGAACGAAGAGATCGCCGCGCTGATGAATGAAAATTTCGTCAACATCAAAGTTGATCGGGAGGAGCGGCCTGACCTCGATCAGATTTACATGAACGCGGTGCAGTTGATGCTCGGACATGGCGGCTGGCCGCTGACGGTCTTCCTGACGCCCGACCTCGTTCCCTTCTACGGCGGCACGTACTACCCGCCCGAAGATCGTTATCGCCTGCCCGGCTTCCCGCGCGTGCTGCTCGGCGTCGCCGACGCCTACCGCTCGCGCCCCGACGAGATCGCGGAAACGACTTCGAGTTTTCTTAACGAACTGCGCCGCATGAACGTGGCCTACGAGTCGAACGAGCCGCTGAACTCGCAACTGCTCGATGCGGCCTACAGCGCGCTCGCGCGCAACTACGACAAAAGGCACGGCGGTTTCGGAGGCGCGCCGAAGTTTCCCGCCTCCATGAATCTCGAATTTCTCCTGCGCGTTCATCATCAAAACGGCAACGCCGAAGCTCTCGACATGGTGACGCACACCTGCCGCCAGATGGCCGAAGGCGGCCTCTACGACCAACTTGGCGGCGGCTTTCATCGCTACTCGACCGACGCACACTGGCTCGTCCCGCACTTTGAAAAGATGCTCTACGACAATGCGCTTTTGTCGCGGCTCTACCTGCACGTCTATCAAGTCACAGGCGATGAGTTCTTCCGGCGCATCGCCGCAGAGACTTTCGACTACGTCGCGCGCGAGATGACGGACGCGGGCGGCGCTTTCTATTCGACGCAGGACGCGGACTCGGAAGGCGTGGAAGGAAAATTTTTCGTCTGGACGACGGAAGAAATTAACGAACTGCTCGGCGCAGATGATGGCCGTCTGGTGTCGGCTTACTACGGCGCGACCGCCGAAGGGAATTTTGAAGAAAAGAATATTTTGAACGTCCCGCGCCCCGTCGAGACGGTCGCGGCAGAGTTGAACGTGACGGTCGAGCGTTTGCGCGAAGCGGTCGAACGCAGTAAGCCGGTGCTTTTTGCGGCGCGTGAGAAGAGAGTTAAGCCGGGTCGTGACGAGAAAGCGATTGCCGCCTGGAACGGGATGATGCTGACGAGTTTCAGTGAAGCCGCCTGCATTCTCGAACGCGCAGACTATCTGCGCATCGCCGAACGCAACGCGGAATTCATCCTCACGACCCTGCGCCGCGAAGGCGCGCTCCTGCACGTCTATAAAGACGGTCAGGCCAAACACCACGCCTATCTGGATGATTATGCCTGCGTCGCCTCCGGCCTCCTCTCGCTCTACGAAGCGACCGGCACGACGCGCTGGTTGACCCAATGCCTGTCTCTGACCGGGGAGATGTGCGAGGAGTTTTGGGACGAGGCGGACGGCGGGTTCTTCTACACGAGCGAGCGCGGCGAACAGTTGATCGTACGCAACAAAGATTTCATGGACAACGCGACGCCCGCCGGAAATTCCGTCGCCGCCGAACTGCTCCTGCGTCTCGCGCTCCTCACGGAAAATCAGGACTACGTGCGGAAAGCCGTCACAATCTTTCGCCTGCTCCGCGATCAGATGGCGCGCTACCCGTCCGCATTCGGCTATCTGCTCGGCGCGCTCGACTTTTATCTCTCGACACCGAAGGAGATCGTCATCGTCGGCCAACGCGGCGCAGACGACTCAAACGCGTTGCTGCGCGAAGTCTGGACGCGCTATCTGCCGAACAAAGTCGTCGCGCAAGCTGCGGAGAATGACGCGGAGGCGTCCGGCGTCGTGCCGCTCCTGCGCGAACGCCCCATGCTCGGCGGGCTTGCGACCGCGTACGTCTGCGAAAACTATACTTGTCAGCAGCCCGTGAACACTCCCGCAGAACTCGCGTCGCAACTGGACGCGGCCAAAACGAGGGGCGCGCTCAACCTGTAGCGCGCCTTTTCGTTTCAACTTCTTCCCTG
Organism: Pyrinomonadaceae bacterium; assembly: GCA_035296385.1. Taxonomy (GTDB): domain Bacteria; phylum Acidobacteriota; class Blastocatellia; order Pyrinomonadales; family Pyrinomonadaceae; genus JAIVJZ01. Next base: position 9,413 of record DATHBB010000095.1, read on the forward strand.
ACAATTATTTGTCAGTCAGACCCTGCCATGCCCGATGAGCATTCTCATCGCTCCCAAACACCCCGCAAAGTCAGGATTTTCCGGTGAAAAAGCCTTGACTATGTGTTGTAAAACGTTTACCTTGTATGTGCCAACATTGTTTGGCGTTTCTCAAGTTCGTGAACCTTCCCTTTCCTGTCCCTGAAAAACACACAGGACGCAGTCAAACGCCTTCAAACTCCCTATCAAACACGGGAAATCCATCAATTATGCCTAACGGAAACTGGAAGAGCCTCGCGCTTTTATGCGGTTCGGCAGCACTGGCGGCAGCGCTACTCATCTTCTCCTTCAACGATTTAGGGTCGTTTACGACGACCAGCGGCTATCTCTGGGGCGGCGTCTTGCTGGCTTTGACGGTGGCGGCGGGTCGCCTGACCGTGCCGCTCCTGAATGCCGACGGCACGTCGAACAGTAGTAAGTCCGTGGCCGACGCGTTGATCTTTCTGGCGGCGATGATGTTCGGCGCGACTCCGGCGGCGATTCTCGCGGGGGTAGACGGCTTCATCTCTTCAAAACGCGCGGACGATTGGAGCGAGCGCGTCTTCCGCACCGCGTCCGCCGTCAGCGCGACGTGCCTCGCCGTCTTCATCTATAACTTGCTGACACGCCTCACGGTCGGCAGTTCGGCCTCGACCGACGCTCACACCGCTTCGCTCGAAAGATTGCTGTTCCCGCTCTTCGTCCTCGCCATCGTGCAGTTTGCGTTGAACACTCTGGCGAACGCCTTTTACGTCGCCTTTGAAGCCGGAACTAACAAGTTGGAGTTCTCGCGCGAGAGTCTCGTCTGGACTTCGATGACTCAACTGGCGGGCGCGGCGGCGGCGGCTCTTTTCTACTCGACCTACATCGGCGGCGGCTTCTCCTTCATGTTCGTCGGCGTGCTCATCGTTTCGCTCGTCTACCTGCTGTTTCGTTTCGACGAAAAGCGCGTGGGCGAAACGCGTCGCGGCGAGGAGGCGAAACTCCGGCACATACAGGAGATCGCAGACCTTCACATGAACACCATCGAGTCGCTCGCCATCGCCATCGACGCGAAGGATCAGACGACTCACGGCCACGTCCGCCGCACGCAGATTTACGCGATGGAACTCGGACGCATACTCGGCGTCAGCGACGAAGAACTACACGCGCTGCGCGCGGGCGCGCTCCTGCACGACGTGGGCAAACTGGCCGTGCCCGAATACATCTTGAACAAACCCGGCAAACTGACCGCCGCCGAGTTTGAGAAGATGAAGATTCACACCGTTGTCGGCGGCGACATCATCAAGCGCGTCAACTTCCCCTATCCGGTCGAAGACATCGTTCGTTTTCACCACGAGAAGTGGGACGGTTCGGGTTATCCGAAAGGCTTGCGCGCCGAACAGATTCCGCTCGTCGCGCGCATCATCTCGGTCGTGGATTTTTACGACGCCACGCGCTGTGATCGTCCTTATCGCGTCGGCATGAAACGCGAAGACTCGCTCTCGCTCCTGCGCCGCATGGCGAACAGTTCGTTCGACCCGCGCGTGGTGGACACGTTTGTTGACAATATAGACTACTTCGACAATCTCATCGCCGAGCACGACATCCAGGAGCAAGTCGCTTCGGAAGAGGCGGGAGCGAACAGCGCCGGCCCTGACGCCGGACTCGCCTCCGACGTGCTCGGCTCGACCGATAAAGACTCCGACTCCGGTTTCCGCTCCATCGTCGAAGCGCAACGCGAGGTTTTCGCCCTCCACGAAATTGCGCAGACCATCGGTTCGTCGCTCAACTTGCAGGACACCGTCACGCTCGTCGCCAGCAAACTGCGCTCGATTGTGCCGTTCGACACCTGCGTCATCTATCTCGTTGACGACCGTTCGGGCAAAGCCATTGCCGCGCACGCTTCGGGCGAGAATGCGGACGCGTTCGTGCGTCGCCGCATCACGGTCGGCGAGGGCATCTCCGGTTGGGTCATCGCCAACGCGCGTTCGATGTGCAACACGCCGCCCGAACTCGACCTCGTAGGGCTTCCCGAAGAAGTCTCCAGTAACATTCGCGGCGTGCTCGTCTCCCCGCTCATACGCGAAGACGGCGCGTTCGGCGCGATCACCGTCTACTCGAAGACGCGCACCACCTACACGACCGAACATGTGCGCCTGCTCGAATCCGTCTCGCAGCACGCATCCGTCGCGCTCAACAACGCGATGACTTTCGAGAAGACCAAAGAGAGCGCGCTCACCGATACGCTCACGGATTTGCCGAACGCGCGCTCGTTCCATCACGCGCTCGAACAGCGCATCGCCGAGTGCCAGCGGCTCAACCGCGAACCGCTCTCCGTGCTCAGCATGGACCTGGACGACTTCAAGCAGATCAACGACACGCACGGGCACGCCATCGGCGACCGCTTGCTCGCCAGCGTCGCCGCCATCATCAAGAAGCAGTTCCGGCAGATGGACGTGCTCGCGCGCTACGCGGGCGACGAGTTCGTCGCCATCATGCCGATGGCTTCGGGCGACGTGGCCGAGATGGTGGCCGAGCGCATACGCGCTGCCGTCGAGTCGCATGACTTCGCGATCCGCACCGGACGCACGACCAAGATCGGCATCAGCATCGGCATCGCATGTTTCCCTTCTGACGGCGAAACTTCCGAGGAACTCCTCTCACAAGCCGGAAGCAACATGCAGCGGGACAAGCACACGCGCAAGCTCAACCCCTCGTCGTCTGATTCGCAAGACATCATGCTCACGGTGGATTCTTTCAGATAACACCCGCCGCACCCGTCAAACACTCACGGCGCACCTTGATGCAACTCAAGGTGCGCCGTTTTTTCGTGCCCGTCGCGCTCCGTTTTATTGATGCTTTTGCAGTGCGGCTCGCATCTCGCGTATAATCCCATTTTGCCAACATCAGTACACAGCATTAGTTTCCGGTCGGACGCGCGGGCAACCGCCTACGGCGCGCGGCCTTCGTCCTTTTCGCGATTCTTTGCCCTGAGCCTGTGAGAAAACTTCCATGAGCGAACTTAAAGTCACACCGTTGAAACCGCGCGACGAGTCTTCGGGTCAAGCGACGGCGACCGGCCTTGCCGAACAAGATTCGACCGCTAACCTCAGCCCCGACGAATTGCGCGAGGAACACGAGCACCGCCAGCAGCATCTACGCCAGCAGATCGAAGAACTCGACCGCGAGACGCTGCAAAAAATCCTCTACCAGATGGTGCTCATACGCCGTTTTGAGGAGAAGGCTGCCGAAGCCTACACGCTCGGCAAGATCGGCGGCTTCTGCCACCTCTACATCGGGCAGGAGGCCGTGGCCGTCGGCTCGCTGTCTGCGATCAACGCGGACGATTACGTGATGACGAGCTATCGCGATCACGGCCACGCGCTCGCGCGCGGCACTTCCGCAGACGAAGTGATGGCCGAACTCTACGGCAAAGCGGGCGGGTGCTCCGCGGGCAAAGGCGGCTCGATGCACCTCTTCGACCGCGACGCCCATTTTCTCGGCGGTCACGGCATCGTCGGCGGCCAGATTCCGCTCGCCACGGGCGTCGCCTTCGCCGCCAAGTACAAGGGTACGGGTCAGGTCTCGCTTGTCTTTTTCGGCGAGGCCGCCGTCAATCAAGGCGCGCTCCACGAATCGTTCAACATGGCGCAGCTCTGGAAACTTCCCTGCATCTACATCTGCGAAAACAACCAGTACGGCATGGGCACGTCGCTCGCACGCGCCATGTCCATTCAGGATGTCTCGCAGAAGGCCGTCGCCTACGGCATGGCCTCCGAGTTCGTTGACGGCATGGACGTGCTCGCCGTGCGCGAGGTGACCGAACGTGCCGTCGAACGCGCGCGCAAGGAATCGCTGCCGACGCTCATAGAGGTTCGCACCTATCGCTTCATGGGGCACTCCATGTCCGATCCCGGCAACTATCGCACGCGCGCCGAGATCGAAAAATATCAGGAACGCGATCCCGTCAAACTTTTCTCCGACACGCTCAAAGACAAAGGCGTCATAGACGACGCCGCGCTCAAAGAACTCGAAGAACGCGTGCGCGCAGAAGTGGAGCACTCCGTCAAGTTCGCGGAAGAAAGCCCCCTCCCCGCGCCCGAAGAACTCTTCACGCATATCTACGCGAACCCGATCAAAGTGACAAGTGACGAGTGATGAGTTAAACCGAAAAACTTGTCTTCCGTCTCATCATTTGTCTTCAACCTGTCACTTGTCACTCGTCACTTGTCACCGTCTTTGGAGGTTTTGAATGGCCGTTATCACGATTCGTGAGGCTCTGAATCAGGCGCTCAGCGAAGAGATGCAGCGCGATGAGAACGTATTTTTGCTCGGTGAGGAAGTCGCCGCTTATCAGGGCGCGTACAAAGTCTCGAAGGGACTGCTCGAAGAGTTCGGCGACAAGCGCGTGATTGATTCGCCCATCACGGAGCTCGGCTTCGCGGGTCTCGGCGTCGGCGCGGCGATGGCGGGCTTGCGCCCCGTCATAGAGTTTATGACGTTCAACTTCTCCATACTCGCCACCGATCAGATCGTCAACTCCGCCGCGAAGATGCTCTACATGTCAGGCGGCCAGTTCAAAATCCCAATCGTCTTTCGCGGCCCGAACGGCTCAGCCTATCAGGTCTCTTCGCAACACTCGCAGGCGCTCGAATCCTGGTACGCACACTTCCCCGGCCTCAAGGTCGTCATGCCTTCGACCGCCGCCGACGCGAAGGGCTTGCTCAAGAGTGCGATCCGCGACGACGATCCCGTGATCTTCATGGAGCAGGAACGCATGTACGGTATGAAGGGTGAAGTGCCGGACGATCCGGACTTCACCATCCCGCTTGGCGTCGCCGACATCAAACGCGAAGGCACGGACGCAACCATCGTCGCGCGCTCGCTGACAGTTCCGCTCGCGTTGAAGGCTGCGGAGGAATTGGAGAAGGACGGCATCAGCGTTGAAGTGGTTGACCCGCGCACGATCCGCCCGCTCGACATAGACACGATCATCCGTTCTGTAAAGAAGACGAATCGCGTCGTCATCGTCGAAGAGTCGCACGCCTTCTGCGGCGTCGGCTCGGAGATCAGCGCGCAGATCATGGAGCGCGCTTTCGACTATCTGGACGCGCCCGTCAAGCGACTGTCGAGCGCAGACGCGCCGATGCCTTACGCCAAGAACCTCGAACAACTCGCTCTGCCCGATGTCGCACGCATCGTCGCCGCCGTGCGCGAAGTTTCTTATATGTAAAAGACTGTCCGTTGTCAGTCGCCAGTTGTCCGTTGTTTGTGATCGGGCAGCTTGCTCTCTATAGATTGAGACTCAAATCGGGTCACACGAAAACAACTGACAACGGACTACGTACAAAGGACAAAAATATGGCAACGCAGGTAGTCATGCCGAAACTCTCTCCGACGATGGAAGAGGGGCAACTGGCACGTTGGTTGAAGAACGAGGGCGACAGCGTGAGCGTCGGCGAGCCGCTCGCCGAGATTGATACGGACAAGGCGACGATGGAAGCGCAGGCGTTGACGACCGGCGTGCTGCGCAAAATTCTCGTGCAAGCCGGTGCGACCGTGCCGCTCGGACAGGTCATCGCCATCATCGGCGCGGCTGACGAAGACATCTCCGCGCTCCTCGCAAGCGCCGAATCGGGCGAGGCCGCCGCGGCGAATAAGCAGAGCATCGAGGAGAACGTCGAGGCCGGTCAGGACGGCGCGCAAAAAGAGTTGGCGGGAGTTGTCGTCGAAGGCGCGCGCACGCAGGCGACCATCGAAGGCGAACCGCTGAAAGGCGACGTAGGCCGCGCGCCTTCAACCGCCGACAAGCAAGCCTCTTCCGATAAATCTTCGCCGCCAGCGACTACCACCGACGGCGGCGATGGCAGCAGCACATCCGGCAACGGGCAGCGCGCGGGCGGGCGCATCGTCGTCTCGCCTATCGCCGCTCGCATGGCTGCCGAGGCGAATATCAACATCAAGACTTTGACGGGGAGCGGCCCCGGCGGGCGCATTATCAAACGCGACATCGAAGCGGCCATCAACGCCGGACAGCAACAGCAAGTTCAAGCAGACAGCGCGCCGCAGGGACGAAGCTCGCAAGAGCAGCCGCAAGCCGTCGAAGCGCGTGCGCCGCAGCAGCCCGCGCAACAACCGTCGGTCGAAGGCGCGTCCGCCTATCGAGACGAACAGGTTTCGACCATGCGCAGCACGATTGCGCGGCGTCTCACCTCTTCAATCGGCCCCGTCCCGCACTTCTTCCTGACCACAGAGATCGAGATGGATCGCACCGCCGAACTACGCGCGTCGCTCAACCAGCTCGATCAGGAAAACAAAGTCAGCATCAACGACATTATCATCAAAGTCGCGGCGGTCGCGCTCGTGCAGCACCCGCAGGTCAACGCCTCGTTTCAGGATAAAACAATACGCTATTACGAGCGCGCGGACATCGGCGTCGCCGTCGCGATTGACGAGGGATTGATCACGCCCATCGTGCGCTCCGCCGACCGGAAATCCATCGGGCAGATCAGCCGCGAGGTGCGCGCGCTGGCGGCGCGTGCGCGCGAACGCAAACTACAGCCGGACGAATACATGGGCGCGACTTTTTCCGTGAGCAACCTCGGCATGTTCGGCATAGATGAGTTCACGGCGATCATCAATCCGCCTGAGGCTGCCATTATGGCGGTCGGCGCAATGCAGGCGAAGCCCGTCGTGCGCGAAGGCGAAATCGTCGTGCGCCAGTTGATGCGCGTGACGATGTCTTGCGATCACCGCATCGTTGACGGCGCGACGGGCGCGAAGTTTCTGCAAACTTTCAAACGGATGCTGGAAAATCCGTTGATGCTCATGCTCTGAGCTTCAACTTTCTATGAGCCAGGGGTCGCAACGCTCTTTTCATGGACGCTACAACTACCGCGCCGGTTCCGTCAGCGAGTCTCAAGCCGCACGCCGCGCTCGTCGCCGTGCAGCTTATTTTCGGGACGTGGCCGGTCGTCGGTAAAATCGCGCTGCGTTCGCTTCCGAGCACAGGACTCGTCACCTTCCGCATCGTCGGCGCAACGCTCGCCTTCCTGCTGATCCGGCGCGCGATCCAACACACCCGCGTCAAAGGCAGAGGCGACTACGCGCGGCTCGTGCTCTACAGCCTGCTCGGCGTCGTTCTCAATCAATTCCTGTTTGTTAAAGGACTCGAACTTTCCAACGTCATCAATTCGGCGCTACTCGGCACGACGATCCCCATCTTCACCTTGCTCGTCAGCGTTCTGGCCGGCTATGAAAGCGGCTCCTGGCGCGTCGCCGTCGGCCTATTTCTGGCTGCCTGCGGCGTCGTCTATCTCATCAATCCGGCGCAGGCCAACTTTTCGCGCGAGACCAATATCGGCAACCTCATACTGCTGTTCAACTCTTTGGCCTACGGCGCTTACATCGCCATCTCGCAAGACATGATCAAGCGCTACGGCGCGTTGACCGTGATCACATGGATTTTCATCATCGGCAGTTTCATCACGCTGCCCATCGGCGGCTACCACCTGTCGAAACTAACGTGGTCAGCCGTCCCGGCGAGCGCGTGGCTCGCGATGCTCTACATCATCCTCGTGCCGACGGTCGCGGCGTATTACCTGAACGCGTGGGCTTTGGGGCGCGTCGCGCCGAGCGTCGTCGCGATCTATATTTACCTGCAACCGCTCATCGCGTTCGCCGTCGCGCCGCTGGTTCTCGGCGAGCAGTTGAACTCGCGCACGTGGCTCGCCGCCGCCTTGATCTTCGCGGGCGTGGCGACGGTCACGCTGCGCTCTCGCAGCCGCGTCATCGAGGAGGTGTCGGAGCGACCCGAAGCGCTCGGCCACTGAATTTGTTAACATGCCCGCACTATCGTCGAGTTAATTACATCGAACTGTTTCGTCATCAAGCGGTTTCGTCATTTTTGGTTCGTATAAGTTTGCATGTCAGTTCCAACCACGAGAGAAGCGTCCGCACGCAGGCACGCCAAAGAGGCGACGTTGAAAAACTCCGTCGCGCGTCTCTCGATCATGGCCGCCGCTTTTCTGATTTTGATCAAGACGGGGACCGGATGGCTAACCGGCTCGATTGCGGTGTGGGCGTCTCTGCTCGATTCGGCGATGGACATCTTCGCCTCGACAATCAACTACTTCGCCGTGCGCGCCGCCTCACGCCCGCCCGACGAAGATCACGCTTACGGGCACGGCAAAGCCGAATCGCTCGCAGGGCTTTTTCAGGCGGCAGTTATCTCGCTCTCCGGCCTCTTCCTCATCTACGAGGCGATCAGCCGCATCATCTACCCGCAGCCGACCCATGATGAGGCCGTCGGCGTCGTGACGATGATCGTCGCCATCCTCGTGAGCATCGCGCTCGTGGCACGCCTGCGCCGCGTGGCGAAGTTGACTGACTCTCCCGCTCTCGGCGCGGACGCCGTGCATTTCGCCTCAGACGTGTGGACGAACGGCGGCGTCCTCTTCGCGCTCGTCCTCATCTATTTCACCGGCTGGACTATCGCCGATCCCGTTATCTCCATCGCGATCTCGCTCTACATTCTGGCCTCCGCGTTGAGCGTCGGGCGCGAGTCGGTGGACGTGCTGATGGATCGGCGTCTGCCGAGGGAGGTGGACAAAAAGGTCGCGGAGATCGTCAGCCGTTTCCGCGAGGAGGGCGTGCTCGGCTTCCACGATCTGCGCACGCGCCGCTCCGGCTCGCAGAAATTCATAGACCTGCACCTCGAAGTCGAACGCGACAAATCTCTCGAAGAAGCTCACGCCACTTCCGTCTCAGTGCTCCGCACCATCGAAGCCGAAATCCCGCGCGCCAAAGTGCAAATCCACACAGACCCCGCATAGGAAACGCGGAAGTAGGAACGCGGAACGATGAACGTAAAGCCAGTTGCTTTTACTTCATCGTTCCGCGTTCCTACTTCATCGTTTCTTAACTCTATGCCGTGCGGATGGCTCTGACTTTGCCCGATTCGTCTTCGCTGTCTTCTGCCATGCGGCGCAACTCGAAGAGTTTCATCAGTGCTTCGACGGGCGAGAGCGCGTCGGGGTCCAGTTGCATCAACGCCTGTGTCAATTTGCTCTCGCGTTCGCGCGGCTGAAGATGCGCCGGTTGCTTCGTCGCGCTCTCATTTTGAAAGTGTCGCTCGCCCGCGCCCTGCGCCTCGTATTCGCCGAGCAATTCTTCGGCGCGGCGCACGACGGGGCGCGGCAGCCCCGCGAGTTTGGCGGCATAGACGCCGTAACTTTTCTCCGCGCTGCCCGGACTGATCTTGTAGAGAAAGACGAGTTCGCTTCCCTCTTCCGCGATCTCGACGTGTAGATTTTCGAGGCGCGGCAGCATGGAGGCGAGCGCAGTCAGTTCGTGATAATGCGTGGCGAAGAGCGTCTTGGCGCGGAGTTGCGGGTGATTGTGAATGTATTCGACGACGGCACGGGCGACGGCGAGGCCGTCGTAGGTCGAAGTGCCGCGCCCGAGTTCGTCGAGCAGTATGAGCGAACGCTCTGTGGCGTGATGAAGAATCTGCGCGGTCTCCACCATCTCCGTCATAAAAGTTGACTCGCCGCTCCCCAGACGATCATAGAGGCCGATGCGCGTGAAGATGCGGTCGCAGAGTCCGACGGCGGCGTGCGTCGCGGGCACGAACGAGCCCGCCTGCGCCATCAAAACGATGAGCGCGGTCTGTCTGAGGTAAGTTGATTTGCCGGACATGTTCGGCCCCGTGATCAAGACGATCTCCGGCGCATTCTCGCCGCCGAGTTTCAAGTCGTTGGCGACGAACGACCCGTCCGCAAACATCCTCTCGATCACCGGATGCCGGCCAGCCGTGATGCGCAAGAGCGGCGTCTCCGAAATGACCGGACGCACATACTTAAACTCTGCGGCGACTTCCGCGAACGAAGCGACCACGTCGAGATGCGCGATTGACGAGGCGGCGGCGAGAATCTCCTCGCGGCTCTTACTGATCTCGGCGCAGACCTGCCGGAAGATGTTCGTTTCGAGTTCGCCGATGCGCTCCTGCGCGTTGACGACGAGCGATTCGTGCTCCTTGAGTTCGAGTGTGACGAAGCGTTCGGCCTGCGCGAGCGTCTGTTTGCGCGTGTAGCTCGCGGGGACGAGATGAAGGTTCGGGCGCGTGACTTCGATGTAATGGCCGAACACTTTGTTGTAGCCGACGCGCAGGCTCTTGATGCCCGTGCGCGCGCGTTCGCGCTGCTCCATCTCTGCGAGATACGTCTTGCCGTTGCGTAGCAACTCGCGCAGCTTGTCGAGTTCGACGGAGAAGCCGGCGCGGATGATTCCCGTTCCCTCGCTGCGTTTGGGCAACTCGTCCGCGATGGCTTCGCGGATAATGCGCGCCGCCTCCGTGCAGGCGGGCAGCGCGGCCAGGAGAGTCGCAAACCTCTTTTGATCCTGCTGCAAGACGGCGCGCACGCGCGGTATCGTCTCAAGACTCTGGCCGAGGGCGAGCGCGTCTTGCGGGGATGCCCAGCCGGAGCGCGCCCGACCCGAAAGGCGTTCGAGGTCGTGTACGAATTCGAGCGCGGCGAAGAGTTCGGCACGCGCCTTCGCGTGTTCGACAAACCACGCAACGTGATCGTGTCGGCGCATGATCTCCGTCACGTCCAACAACGGGTGGCGCAGCCATTGACGCAGGCGGCGACCGCCCATCGGGGTGCGCGTCCGGTCGAGAGTCGAGAGCAGAGAGGGCGCGCCGCCGAAGCTCTCGAAAATCTCAAGCGAGCGAAGCGTCTGCGCGTCGAGCAACATGAAGTTGCCCGTGTGATAACTCGTCAGGCGCGTCAACTGTCCTGCCGCCGCATCCTGCGTGTTGCGCAAATACGAGATGATCGCACCTGCGGCGGACGTGGCGAGCGGCGTGCGCGAGAGGCCGAAGGCGGCGAGCGAGCGTGCCTCGAAGTGGTTGAGCAGTGCGCCGCGTGCGAGTTGTGCGGCGAAATAATCGTCGTTGCAGCGCGTGATGAAGCCGGGCAACTCCGCATCGGGCGTCTCTAAACTGCGCGCGACGAGTATTTCGGAGGGCGCGATGCGTTGGAGTTCTGCAAGCGCGGCGGTCGCTTCGAGTTCAGTGGCGGCAAACTCGCCGGTCGTCACGTCGGCGTAAGCAATGCCTGCGCGCCGCCCATCCGTGCAGAAGGCCGCGAGATAGTTGTTGACTTTACTGCGCAGCAGACCGGGTTCGATGACCGTGCCGGGCGTGACGACGCGCACCACGTCGCGTTCGATGAGGCCGCGCCCCGCCGCTTCGCCTTTGACGGGCGCGGCGGTGAGTTGTTCGCAGATGGCGACGCGGTGGCCGCGCGAGATGAGGGTCGAGAGATGGCGTTCGAGACTGTGATAGGGCACGCCCGCGAGCGGGACGCGCACGTTGCGCCCCATCGGTTTGGAGGTGAGGACGATGCCGAGTTCGCGCGCGATGAGGCGCGCGTCGTCGTCGAAGGCTTCGTAGAAGTCGCCGATGCGGAAGAGGAGGATCGCGTCGGGGTGGCGGCGCTTGATGTCGAGGTACTGCTGGCGTAAGGGTGTGCCGATCATCATCGCTCGATGAATTCCGCGAGCAGGTCTTCGACGGACGTGAGGGCGCGGTGAAGCCTGTGGAGTTGTTCAAAGCTCAGAATCTTCGTGACGCGGCCTATCTCGTGAAACGCTCCCGTCTGCGCCGCGCTCATCTGGAAGTTGGCGCGGTTCGTGTCGCGCTCGCTCGCCACGATGAGAAAGGGTTTGGAGCGTTGCGCCTCGTAAGCGCGTTTGAGTTTGGCGAGCGCGGCATCGACGTTGCCCTTGCGCTGCACCTCGAAGATGTGGCTGAGTCGCGGACTCGTCTCGCTCGCGCGCCACACCACGTCGTAATACTCGAATTCGCTCTCCGCATGATGGCCGAGCACGCGCCCGATGTCGAGTAGCATTTGCTGAACGTCTGTGTGCGAGAGTTCAGCCGCGATTGGCTCCGGCGCGGCAGGTTCGAGTGAGAAAGAGAAACTCGGCGCTTCGTCCGCGATGCGCTTGCGACCCTGCGCGGTGATGGTCCAGAGGCCGCGACGACGCTCGATCTGTCTTTTGTCGGAGAGTTCGCGCCCCGCGCGTTGAACGTGTCGCTTCCACTGGCGAAGCTCGCCGTTCGCTTTGGCCTTGTGCGCCGCGCCGTCCATCTGCGGGAAGTAGGCGACGAGGCGCTCGTAGAGGTAACGCACGTCGTCCATGCCGCCCGTGGCGACGAGTTCTTGCAGGATCGGTAATTCCAGACGCGCGACGCCGGGATAGGTCATGGGTTAAGCGGAGGAACGCCCGGGAGTAAAAAACAGGTGGAGTAATCAATTGCCTTCGCACGCAAAAATTACAGGAGATACGGCGGACAATCAAGCTGAGAATGAAAAGGACGATAACAAAGTTGCAGATGAATCACGACAGATGCGGCGCGTTCATTGTCCCATAGGGACAGTTGAAAATAGCCCAGCACTTTAGTGCTGGGTAAAGAGTGCGTTTATAAGACGAGTCCCATAGGGACGATTGAAATTCATGACAGATTCAATCGTCCCTACGGGACTCACTTTGTTTATTGCATTGTTTCCCAGCACTAATGTGCCAAGCTATTTTCAACTGTCCCAACGGGACAAACTCAAAGCAATTCTCTCACTTAAAATTGTTTACGCGGCTCGGCTTGCGGCCTTGATGCCGAAGCATTCCTGAATCTCGTCGGCTTCCAGCGTGTCGCGCTCCATCAATCCGGCGACGAGGCTTGCGATCTCCGCGCGGCGCGCTTCGACAATCTCGCAGGCACGCGCCATCTGCGCGTTGATGATGTCGCCCGTCGCGTGCTCGACGCGATCAAGTAGAGCTTGACTGTGCGGGTCTTCCGGCTTGCCGAGGTGGATCGGCCCGAGCGGACTCATGCCGAACTCCGAAACCATCTTGCGCGCGATCTCTACGGCGCGTTCGATGTCGTTTGACGCACCCGCCGTCATCGTCTCCAACAAGATTTGTTCCGCCGCGCGCCCGCCGAGCAGGAGCGCGATCTGGTCTTCCAGGTATTCGCGTTTCTTCATC